>NZ_MVHU01000070.1 GCF_002086285.1 Mycolicibacter kumamotonensis
AGCCTCACCCGACCCACCCGGGTCGCAGCACAACGTAACAACACGAAGTAACTGCAACTACGAACTTAAGGAACCGCTGATGTGCTACCCCGTGCCGTGTCGGGTCTGCGGCAAGACCACCTGGGACGGCTGCGGCGAGCACGTCGCCGAGGTCCGCGCCCAGGTGCCGCCCGAGCAGTGGTGCCCGGGGCATCCGGAGACCAAGCGCCGCTTCTGAGCGAACGCATTATGGTGTGTGGATGCCGGAGCCGACCACACCCACCGTGCGCACCCTGGTGGAGTTGCTGCGGCTGCAGGCCGACCGGTACGGCGAGAAGATCGCGTTCAGTTTCGCCCCCGACGGCAAGAAGGTCACCGCCCGCCTGAGCTATCGGGAGCTCGACTCCCGAGCGCGGGCGATCGCGTCCAGTCTGCAAGATCAGGGCGCCGCCGGGCAGCGGGTTCTGGTGATCTGCCGGCCGGGTCTGGACAGCATCGCCAGCATCTTCGGCTGCTTCTACGCCGGCGCCGTCGCGGTGCCGGTCGACACCCCGATGGCCCGTCTGAAGCTGGTCGCCCCCGATGCACAGGCCGGCTTCGCGATCGCGACCTCCGACACCCGAAACCAACTGCAGGCCCTGGCCGCCGACGTGCCCGGCATGTCGTCGCTGCAGTGGTGTGCCACCGACCAGGCCGGCCACCCCGACGCCTGGCAGGCACCCGACGTCGGCCCGGACACCACCGCTTTGATCCAGTACACCTCCGGGTCGACGAAATCGCCCAAGGGCGTGGTGGTGACCCACGACAACCTCATCCACAATCTGGAAGCCATCCGGCGGGCCTGGCGCGGCGACGAGACCGCCAAGAGCGTCTATTTCCTGCCCCAGCAACACGATATGGGACTCATCGGCGGGGTCCTGGAGATGATCTACGTCGGCTGCAGCACCGTGTTGATGTCCCCGATCGCCTTCTTCCAGCGCCCCATGCTCTGGCTGGAAGCGATGTCCGCGCACCGCGCCACCACCAGCGCGGCACCCAACGCCGCCTACCGGCTCTGCGTCAAACACAGCACCCCCGCCCAGCGGGCCGCGTTGGATCTGTCGCGCTGGTCCACCGCCGCCATCAGCTCCGAGCAGGTGCACGCCTCGACAATGCAGGAGTTCGCCGACGCGTTCGCCCCGGCGGGGTTTCGGCTGCAGGCGTTCCGCCCGGCCTACGGGCTGGCCGAAGCCACGCTGCTGGTCACCGGGGACTCCGGTCCCGGAGTGGCCGGCGTGCGCTACGTCGACGGCGACGCCCTGAGCGCCAACCGGGCCGTCGACGTCTCCCCCGACGCGCCCGCGGCCGTCCCGCTGGTCAGCTGCGGCCCGCCGGTGTACGCCCAGCGGGTCGTGATCGTCGACCCGGAGACCCGCGTGGCACGCGGACCCGACGAGGTCGGCGAGATCTGGGTGTCCGGTCCCAGTGTGGCGCAGGGCTATTGGGCGCGGCCGGCAGAGACCGCGCACACCTTCGGCGGGTATCTGGCCGACACCGGGGAAGGCCCGTTTTTGCGCACCGGGGACCTGGGTTTCCTGTGCAAGGGCGAGGTATTCGTCACCGGACGGTGGGCCGATCTGATCAGCATCGCCGACAGCACCTACTACCCGAGCAACATCGAGCCGACCGTGCAGGCCTGCCATCCGGCGTTGCTGGCCGACCGCGGCGCGGCCTTCGCCGTCCAGGCCAAACCGGGCGCCGACAGCCACCTGGTCATCCTGCAGGAGATGGACTACCAGCAGCAGGTCGCCGAGAGCGAATTCGCCGGCATCATCGACGCCATTCGGGCGGCGGTCAGCAACCAGCACGGCATCGAGGCGCACGACGTGTTGCTGGTCCCGGCGATGCGGCTGCCGACCACCTCCAGCGGCAAGATCCGGCGCGGCGAATGCCGCCGGCAGTTCATCGACGGCACGCTGGAGGCCGTGGCGCAATGGCACGCTCCGGCGGCACCGGCCGTGCCGGCCAAGAACGCCACCGGCGCCGGCGCGCTGGCCCGGATGATCGTCACCGGCCTGGCGCAGCGCCAACAGCAACCCGGGACCCCGCCACCGCGCTCCAGCTGTTAGGGCTCGGTCCCCAGGTAGTCCAGCAGCCGGTCGAGAACAGGTCGCTGCCCGGGCAGCAGCTTGGTGCGCGCCTGCTCGACGCCGAACCAGCCGACCCGGTCGACCTCGGGAAACTCCCGCAGTCTGCCCGACCGCGGCGGCCACTCCACTTCGAAGGTGTTGCTGCGCGCGCCGGTGACGTCGAGATCACCGCGCACGGCGAACACCGTGACCGTCTTTCCGCCGGCCTGTCGCACCACACCGAGATCCAGTCGCTCACCGTCCGGGGGTTCCAGGCCGATCTCCTCGACGAATTCCCGGCGCGCGGTGGACCACGGGTCCTCGCCGTCGGGTTGCTCCCCTTTGGGAATCGACCACGCCCCGTCGTCCTTGCGGGCCCAGAACGGCCCGCCGGGATGGGCGATCAGCACCTCGACGGCGCCGTCGTCGCCGGGCCGGTACAGCAGCAGACCGGCGCTGCGTTTGGCCACGCCTCACACACCCACGGCGTGTTCCAGGTCGTGCAGCGAGGTGTCCAGGTGCCGCAACAGGCGCTGCAGGTGCGGTACGGAGCGCCGGCAGCCGACCAGCCCGAAGTCGAGGTTGCCGGCGTTGCTGACCACCGTCATGTTCAGCGCCTGCCCGTCCAGGGCGATCGACAGCGGGTAGTTGCCGTCCAGCCGGGCGCCCCGCCAGTACAGCGGCTCGGCCGGGCCGGGCACGTTGGAGATGACGATGTTGAACGGCGGGGGCGCCGCCGAGACGAACCCGGGCAGGCCCGCCAAGGCCAGCGGCGCCATGTTCGCCGCCGACAGCGCCAGCGCCTGGGCGCGGGGCAACTGGCTGAACACCTTCTTGTTGCGGCGCATCGACTCGCTGATGGTCTCCAGCCGCCGCGCCGGGTCGGCGAGATCGGTGGCCAGATTGCACAGGATGGTCCCGACCATGTTGCCGCCGGAATCGGCATCGGCTTCGCCGCGCAGGCTCACCGGGACCATCGCCACCAGCGGATGCTCCGGCAGGGCGTGCTGCTCGTCGAGGTAGGCGCGCAGCGCCCCGGCGCACATCGCCAGCACCACGTCGTTGACGGTCACCCCGGCGGCACGCTTGATCGCGATGACGCGCTCCACCGGCCAGGACTGCGCCGCACACCGGCGGGCCCCACCGATCTTGTGGTTGAGCATGGTGCGCGGCGCCTCGAACGGCAGGGTCAACTGCTGTTCCAGCAGGGCGGCACGCGCCAGCTTGACCGTCGAAGGTCCCAGGGCCGCAACGTCTTTAGCGATTCCGGTTAGTGTCCGCAGCCGCGAGGTGGCATCCGGGCGCGGCCGCGACGGCGGTGCGAGCGACCACGGGGTGCGCAGGTCGGCCTCCCGCGGATCGTCCGACAGGGTGCGGCGCAGCAGCCGCAGCAGCGAAACACCGTCGATCAGGGCGTGGTGGATCTTGACGTAGACCGCGAACCGACCGTCGGCCAAGCCCTCCACCAGGTGCGCCTCCCACAGCGGACGGTGCCGGTCGAGCAGGCTGCCGTGCAGCAGCGACGTCAACTCCAGCAGGTCACGCACCCGGCCGGGCACGGGCAGCGCCGAACGCCGCACGTGGTACTCGATGTCGATGTCGTCGTCGAAGGCCCACCCCACGTTTGCGATCCCGCCCAGCAGGGTCGCCGGACGTTTACGGAACGCGGGCTGCAGATCACGGGCGCCCAGCAGGCCCTGGTAGATCTCGCCGACGAATTCCAGCCCGGCGCCCTCCGGCGGCTCGAAGAGCATCAGGCCACCGACATGCATGGGATGCTCGCGGCTTTCGGCTAAGAGGAAGACCGAATCGAGCGGCGACATCAGCTGCATCGGTCCATTAGACCCCGGACGACCGTGCCGCGCTTGCTAGTCTTGCCCGGTGCGTCGCCGGGCCATCGTCTGTGTCGCCGCGGCCGCCTGCTTCGTCGCGGCAACCGCCGGTCCGCCCGCCGCGTCCGCGGATCCCGATATCGCCGGCAAGACGGTGTTTCTCGACCCGGGGCACAGCGGCGCCAGCGATTCCTCGATCGCCCGACTGGTGCCCAACGGACGCGGCGGCACCAAGCCGTGCCAGACCAGCGGGACCGCCACCGACGACGGCTATCCCGAGCACAGCCTGACCTGGGATGTGACCAACCGGATCCGCGCGGCGCTGGACCAGATGGGCGTGCACACCGAGCTCTCGCGCGGCGACGACACCTCGCCGGCCGCGTGCATCGACGCCCGGGCCGCCGCAGCCAACGCCGCGCACCCGGATGCGATCGTGTCGATTCACGCCGACGGCGGGCCCGCGTCGGGTCGCGGCTTTCACGTCAACTACTCCAGCCCGCCGCTCAATGACGCCCAGTCCGGGCCGGCGCTGCGCTTGGCCGGTGACATCCGGGACTCCCTCGCGGCTGCGGGCATCCCCGAATCCAGCTACCTCGGCGCCGACGGGCTCTACGGCCGGGCGGATCTGGCCGGGCTGAACCTGGCCGAATATCCGGCGGTGCTGGTCGAACTCGGCAACATGCGCAACGCCGGGGACGCGGCACTGCTGGAAAGCCCCGACGGGCGCGCCCGATATGCGGCGGCGGTCACCGGTGGGATCGTCACGTTCCTCAGCAGGTGATGATGTCTGGACCCGGCGTAGCCACCCGAACGCTTCTCGGCACGATCTGCCTGCTGCTGGTGTTGACCGGCTGCGCGGACAGCACGCCCACGGTGGTGTCCGGGCACGCGATTTCGATGCTGTATCACCCGGGCAGGGTCGGCGGATTGCCCGCCGCCGACGGTCCCAGCGGTCCGCGCGGCGACGTCCCGCCCGTCACCGCCAGGGTGACCAACACCGACGGCGGCCAGATCGACCGGTTGTCGCTGCTGGCGATCGACGACATCGAGGACTTCTGGACCCAGCACTACGCCGATTCCCTGTCCGGCACCTTCACCCCGGTGTCGACGCTGGTGTCCTATGACTCCACCGACCCGAACGGCCCCCAGGTATGCGGCGGCGATGTCTACCACCTGCCGAACGCGATGTACTGCCGCCGGGCCGACACCATGGCCTGGGATCGGGCCAAATTCATGCCGACGGCCCGAAAGTACTTCGGCGACATGGCGATCAACGGCACGCTGGCCCACGAATACGGGCACGCCCTGCAGGCCATGGCCCACAGCGTCCACACCTTCACCCGAACCCTGGTGCGCGAACAACAGGCCGACTGCTTCGCCGGCGTGTACCTGCAGTGGGTGGCCGCCGGACGTTCGTCGCGCGCGCAGTTGAGCACCGGCGACGGACTCAACCATGTGCTGGCCGGGCTGATCGTGATCCGCGACCCCGTCTCGACACCCGACAACCCGGTGTCGGTCTCCGACGAGCACGGCACCGCGCTCGACCGCGTCGGCGCCTTCCAGAGCGGCTTCGACGGCGGCGCGGAGGTGTGCGCCCAGATCGACATGGGCGAGATCCGCAAGCGGCGCGGGAATCTGCCGCGCTCGCTGTTCGATTCGGAGAACCCGCAAAGCGACCTCACCATCGACGAACACGTCCTGTCGACGCTGATGGAACAATTGGGACAGATCTTCGGCTTGTCCCGCCCACCGGAACTGGCCACGTCGGGCCGCTGCCCCAGCGGCCACCAGCCCAACCCGGTGGCCTACTGCCCGGAGACCAACACCGTGATCGTCGACCTGCCCGACCTGCAGGAGATGAGCGCTCCGACGGATCAGTCGACACTGGGCATGCCGCAGGGCGACAACACCGGACTGTCCGCCGTGACGTCACGGTATGCGCTTGCGGTGCAACGCGACCGTGAGGTCGGTTTGGAGTCGGCGACCGCGGCACTGCGCACGGCGTGCCTGACCGGGGTGGCCCAGCGCCGGATGGCCGAGCCGATGACGTTGTCCTCGGGGCCGGGTTTGACGCTGGCCGGCGGCGACCTCGACGAAGCCGTCACCGGTCTGTTGATGAACGGCGTGGTGGCCAGCGACGTCGACGACAACACCGTCCCGGCCGGCTTCACCCGGATCCTGGCGTTCCGCTCCGGGCTGCACGGCGACATCGACGGATGCTTCGAGCGGTTCCCGTGATGGAGACGCGATGAACGGTCGACCCGACCAGCCGGAGCGCCCGGAGCGGCGGACCCGGCCGGTACCGCCGCGCGCCCCGTGGCCGCCCGAGCAA
>NZ_MVHU01000071.1 GCF_002086285.1 Mycolicibacter kumamotonensis
GCCCCGCCGTTGCCCCAGAAAAGGCCACCGGCTCCACCGGCACCACCATCACCGCCGTTGCCACCGAACTCGCCGTCGGCGCCGTCGCCGCCGGCGCCGCCGTGGCCGAACAGGAACGCCGCATTGCCGGCGGTGCCGACCGCCCCGTTGACCGGATCGCCGAGCGCCAGCAGCTGCACTCCGGAATCCGGTGCCCCCCCACCGGCGTCTCCGCCATTGCCGATCAACCAGCCCGCGTCGCCGCCGCTGCCACCGAAGTAGCCATCCCCGCCGTCACCGAAGAGCAGTCCGGCGTCCCCGCCGTTGGGATCAAGCGCCGTCCCGTCGGCCCCGTCGCCGATCAGATACAGACCGGAAATCTGATTCACGAAAGCGGCGAACTGCAACCCGTCCGAGCTGTTTATCCACTCCTCGATTCCGGTATGGATCGGCGCATAGACGTTGGCATCGAACCAGGCGTTGAACGCCAACGGTTCGGTGCCCAACGCCGACCCGCTGACCTGGTCCCCCCAGGTCGACAGGTCCAGCCACGACCATGCCGACGAATCCCACCAGGTCGTCATCCCCGGATCGCCCAGATCGACGGACTCGGCAACCGGAGCCGCGCCGAACCACGGCTCGAACAGGTCGGTCAGCCAGTCGAATTCATCGGCTTGGGCCACCGGCGCCGCCGCCAGCGGGGCCAACCCGAAGACGACGAACGCCCCCGCGACCGACCCCGCACCCGCCGCCCGGCGCCGCAGTGCCGCCCTCGACCTGGCATTCCGCCTGCCGCCGCGCTGTCGAGTCATCGAATCCCCCCTCGGAGACGGAAAGAGCATCGTCAATTCCGGAGGCTAATTTCCGGAAGACCCACAGCGATACAGGGATTTCCCTGGTCCTTCGGCTTGCGGCCTTCGGGGCCATCCCGCCGCCGCTAGCGAAGCCGGGCGGCGTGATACAACAGCGTCCGTGCACTGGTACACCGGTTACTCCAGCTACGACACCGTCCTGACCTTCGCGTTCGGCTTCGCGGCGTTCGTGATCATCGGCGGCTTCTTCGGCCAGAGCTCCTACGGGCGGTTCTCCTCGGCCAAACTCGGGTTCAACCTGAACCCGAAGTTCGGCTGGTGGCTGATGGAGATCCCGGCAACGGTGGTCTTCGCCGCCGCCTACCTGTGTGGACCGGCCCGGTTCGAGCCGACGTCGCTGGTGCTCGCCGGGATCTGGGTGTTGCACTACGCCAACCGCGGCTGGTTCTTCCCGCTGGCGATCCGCCAGGTGCCCGGCAAGCGCAGCACGTTCAACATCTCCGTGGTGGTGATGGGCATGCTCGTCACGACGATGCACGGCTACCTCAACGGCGCCCTGTTCAGCCACGACTACCTGGGGCAGTACGGCCCCGGCTGGTTGACCGATCCGCGTTTCGTGGTGGGCCTGGTGATCTACCTGTGCGGGTTCGCGCTGCTGGTCAGCTCCGAGTCGATCGTGCGCAACCTGCGCGACAAGAACAACCCCGGTGCCGCCGAGTACCGGATTCCGTTCGGGGGCGGCTTCCGGTTCGTCACCAGCCCGGCGTACCTGGGCGAACTGATCGCCTGGACCGGTTTCGCCGTGCTGACCTGGGCGCTGCCCGGCGTGGTGATCCTGTTGATCACCGCCGGCAACCTGGTCCCCCGGGCGCTGCAGACCCACCGCTGGTACCGGGAGAAGTTCGCCGACTACCCCACCGATCGCAAGGCGCTGGTGCCGTTTCTGTGGTGAGGCGCGCCGACACCCGATTCGTTCGGCGGTGAGGGTGCACAGTTGTACGGCCTTAGGCGGTGTGTCGCTGGACTGACACGCACGCTCGCCCCAAAAAAAGACTGTCACGTTCTGCCGGGCCGTCTCGTCTAAGGGGTATGACTACTCAACCACGTATCCCACCCCTGCCCCCCAAAAAGACGAACCTGCTGACCCGGGCGATGTACCGCTATGCCAAGCGCCGCTTCGGCGAGGTCCCCGAACCGTTCACCGTCGCCGCCCACCACCCACGCCTCCTGGTCGCCAACGCCGTGCACGAAGGCCTACTGCAGTCCGCATCACGCAAACTGCCGGCCGGGGTGCGCGACCTGGCGGTGTTCTGGACCGCCCGCACCATCGGCTGCTCGTGGTGCGTGGACTTCGGCGCCATGCTGAGCCGGCTGGAGGGCCTGGATGTCGAGCGGCTCAAGGAGATCGACGACTACGCGAGCTCCCCGCGCTTCACCGACGACGAACGGGCCGCCATCGCCTACGCCGACGCCGTCACCACCGACCCGCACTCGGTCACCGACGAGCAGGTCGCCGATCTGCGGCACAGGTTCGGCGACGACGGCGTCATCGAGCTGACGTATCAGATCGGGATCGAGAACATGCGCGCCCGGATGTACAGCGCACTGGGCATCACCGAGCAGGGCTTCAGCTCCGGGGATGCCTGCCGGGTTCCGTGGGCCCAGTAACGCCTCGAGGCTGTCGTTAGCGTGCAGAAGTGCGAGTGGACCTCACGGTAAGTCCAGTTTCGCGGCATCGCGCAGCGGAGAACCAGTGAACTTGTCCGGGTTGGCGATATCCCAGACGGCATAGACCAAACCGTCGCGCACCGTCATCGCGGTGACGCGCGGCAGCAGTTCGGCGAACCCCTCGGTGCCCGGCGCGCCGGCTGTGTAGGCGCCGAGTTCGCCGTTGACCAGCGCCAGCTGGTTCGCCGTCAGCAGGGTCGGCCCGTAACGGCGCGCCAGGCCCAGCAGGAACCGCGCCACCTTCTCCGGGCCCCGGATAACGCGAACAGCGGTCGGCGCGCGGCGGTTGGAGTCGCCGGTGAAGGTCACCTCCGGGTGCAGCAGCGCCACCACCGCGCCCAGGTCACCGGCGGCCATCGCCGCCATCAGCGACCCGACCGCCTCGGCGTGCCGCGGATCGGGTTGCGGCGGCGGATCGGCGGCGACGGCGCGCCGTGCCCGCGACGCCAGCTGCCGGGCAGCGGCCTCGCTGGTGTGCAGCACCTCGGCCACCTCGGCGAACGGCACCGAGAACCCGTCGTGCAGCACGAACGCCACCCGCTGATCCGGGCTGAGCCGCTCCAGCACCACCATCGCGGCGAACCGGGCGTCCTCATCGGCCACCACAGCCGAGAGCGGATCGGAGTCGGCGGCGGTCACCACCGGCTCCGGAAGCCATTCGCCCACATAGGATTCCCGCCGGTGCGACGCCGAACGCAACCGGTCCAGGCCGAGCCGGCTCACCACCGTCGTCAACCAGGCCCGCGGGTCGGCGATCTGGTCGCGCTCGGCGGCAGCGAAGCGCAGCCAGGCGTCCTGCACGATGTCCTCGGCGTCGGCGAACATGCCGGTGAGCCGGTAGGCCACCGCCAGCAGATGCGGCCGCAACGCCTCGAAGTCCTCGACCGCCGCCGTCATTGCCTCAGCCTAGGCCGAATCGGATTCGCCCGGTTGAGCCCGAGGCCAACCCCCACGCGACACAATGCAGCCATGCCCAAACCGCGTATCTCGCCGGTGCGCTGGCGCCCCCCGCCGTCGCGGCCGCTGCCCCCGCCCGACCCGACCCCGAAGCTGACCGTCGTCGAGATCCCCGGCACCGCCCCCGAAGACGTCGTCGTCGACGCCGACGGCACCATCTGGACCGGCGTCGAGGACGGGCGCATCATCGCGGTCGGCCCCGACGGCACCGCGCCGCGGGTGGTCACCGATACCGGCGGGCGCCCGCTGGGCCTGGCCTTCACCCGCGATCGCCGGCTGCTGATCTGCGACAGCCACCGCGGGCTGCTGCGCTATGACCCGGCGAACGGGCAACTGGAGACCCTGGTGAGCCACGTGGCCGGCCGGCCGCTGACGTTCTGCTCGAACGCGGTCGAAGCGGCCGACGGCACCATCTATTTCACCGAGTCCACCAACCGGTTCCGTTACGAGCACTACAAGGCATCGGTGATCGAGGCCCGGGCCAGCGGGTCACTGATGCAGCGCAGCCCCGACGGGACGACGTCGGTGCTGGCCTCCGGGTTGCACTTCGCCAACGGCGTCACCCTGACCGCCGACGAATCAGCGGTGGTGTTCGCCGAGAGCACCGGGCGCCGGTTGTCCAAGTACTGGCTGAGCGGGCCGCGCCGCGGTTCGATCACCGCACTGGTCAGCGAACTGCCCGGCCATCCCGACAACATCTCCACCGGTTCGGACGGCCGGATCTGGGTGGCGATGTTCTCCGAACCCAACGCGCTGGCCGATTGGCTCAGCCCGCGCGCACCGGTGCTGCGCACACTGCTGTGGCGGCTACTGCCGTATCGCTGGCTGCCCGACCCGAAGCCGGTGCTGTGGGTGATCGGCCTCGACCCCGACGACGGGCGGGTGCTGGCCCAATACCGCACCACCGATCCGAGGTTCGGCCTGGCCACCGGGGTGGTCGAGGCCGGCGACCGGCTGTGGTTGGGCCGTGTCGGCGGCTCCGGGCTGGCCTATTTCCAGCGGTAGCCCGCGCTGGAACGCAAGTAACAGAAGCACCACCCGTCACAGCGTGGCTCCCCGGGTTCGCGCCGCCGTTCGCCTACCCTGCACACACGATGACTTTTGTGCGCTCGGTATCAGCCCTGGTGACGGTGGGTTTTCTCGCCACCGCAGCACCGCTGGCGGCGGCCGACCCCACCCCGGGGCTCAACGTGGGGTCGGTCAACTGCCCCTACCAGGTCAGCACCCCGCCCGCGGTGGACGCCTCGGAGGTCCCGCTGGCCGGTGACCCGCCGCTGCCGCTGCCGGTGCCGGCCACCCCGGTCGGCGGGGAGGCGCTGGCCGGCTGCGGGATCATCGCCGCCCCCGGCACCCCACCGGTGCCCGCCGACATCTCCGCCGAGGCGTGGCTGGTGGCCGACCTGGACAGTGGCGCGGTGATCGCCGCCCGCGACCCGCACGGCCGACACCGGCCGGCCAGCGTGATCAAGGTGCTGACCGCGATGGCGTCGCTGAACGAATTGGACCCGAATACCGTCGTCCCCGGCACCCAGGAGGACGCCAACGCCGAAGGCACCCGGGTCGGCGTCGGCCCCGGCGGGGACTTCACCGTCAACCAGCTGCTGCACGGGCTGCTGATGGGCTCGGGCAACGACGCCGCCCACGCCCTGGCCACCCAGCTCGGCGGCATGGACGCGGCGCTGCACAAGATCAACACGCTGGCGGCCAAGCTCGGTGGTCGCGACACCCGCGCCGCGACCCCGTCCGGGCTGGACGGACCCGGCATGAGCACCTCGGCGTACGACATCGCGCTGTTCTACCGCTACGCCTGGAGCAATCCGATGTTCGCCTCCATCGTCGCCACCCGGACGTTCGACTTCCCCGGCTACGGCGACGTGCCCGGCTACACCCTGGAGAACGACAACCAATTGCTCTACAACTACCCGGGCGCCCTCGGCGGCAAGACCGGCTACACCGACGACGCCGGGCAGACCTTCGTCGGCGCCGCGGCCCGGGACGGCCGGCGGCTGGTGGCGGTGCTGCTGCGCGGCACCCGGCAGCCGATCCCCCCGTGGCAACAGGCCGCGCACCTGCTCGACTACGGCTTCGCCACCCCGCCGGGCACCCGGATCGGGAGCCTCATCGAACCCGACCCGGCGCTGGTGGCGGCCCGCGCCCCCGCCGAGGGCCCCCACCCCCAG
>NZ_MVHU01000072.1 GCF_002086285.1 Mycolicibacter kumamotonensis
CCCCCGCCCCCGACGTGCATTCCCCCACCGATTCCGCGCCGGCTCTCGATGCCGCTCCAGCCGCGAAGGCTGTGTCCAAGAAGGCAGTCGGCAAGAAGGCCAAGACTTTCCAGCTGACTCTCACGGTGACCGGTTCCGCCGACGGCGAGTGGCACGCCGAGATCAAGCAGGGCAACAGCTATCTGGTGCGCGACGTGGCGGTCGCCGCGGCCGCGGTCTCCCGCGCCGCCAAGGAGCTGCACGAGGAGCTGTTCGCGCCGATCGAGGCGTTGATGGATGAGGCGCGCTCCCAACAGGCCGCCAGGATCGCTGCCCTGGAAGCCGAACTCGAAGCAGCGCGCAAGGTTCTTGCCGGCTTGGACTGAGGCCCAGCGAGGTAATCGCAGGCAGGCCCTCATGTCGGCAGCATAGGGCGACGGACCGACAGCCGGTCATGCCAGCACGATGCGGTTTAGTGTGGCGTGATGGGTTCGATCTCGCCGAAAACGCAGCAGCCGAGTTCTCAGCACTTGGCGGCGTTCCTGGTCTCGCTCGTCCTGGTCATCATCGTCGCGGCCCTCGGCGGGCTCGCCTCCGCCGACGCCGCGGGAGACTACGGAAAACTGGCCCAGCCCGGCTGGGCTCCGCCGAGCTACCTGTTCGGGCCGGTGTGGAGTGCCCTCTACCTGCTCATGGCGGTAGCGGCCTGGCTCGTCTGGCGGGTGGACCCGCGGTGGCGAAACCCCGCCATCATCGCCTACGGGGTACAGCTGGTGTTGAACCTGCTCTGGTCACCGCTGTTCTTCGGACTCGGCTGGCGGGGTCTCGCCCTGATCGACATCGTGTTGTTGGACCTCGCCGTGGCGGTCACCATCACGTTGTTCTGGAGGATCCACCGCCCGGCGGCCGCGATGATGGTGCCGTATCTGGCCTGGATCCTGTTCGCCACCGCCCTGAACTACTCCGTGTGGTCGCTCAACAGCTGAGGCGGGCGCCCTGCCACCGGCCGGTTCAGTTCACTTTCGGGCAGTAGAAGTGCGGGCTGTCGCGGTACTCCACCGGCGGCAGATTACGCGCCGGGGTCTGCACCAGGGGCGCATCCACCGGAAGCCGGCCCGAGGCCCGGTCCAACGCCGAACGCTTGCGCGGATGCATCAACGCGCGCTTGGGACCGTATTTGGACACCAATGTGATTGCCTTGCAGAGGTACCCGTGCAACCGCTCCTGGCGCGCCGACCAGGTGTAGCCCATGAGTTCGCGCACCGGGGGGTCGTAGAGGGCCACCGTCATGAAGGTCAGGAAGCGCTGCATGACCTTGAGGTTCAGCGCCCACATCCAATCCGGAATCCATTCCAGTGAAGGGTGTTTGGGCATAGTCGACAGATCCATGACCTCACGGGCCGCCCAGGTGTTCTCCAGGACGTTGCGGCACATGTGATCCCAGTACTGCTGGAATTCTTCCCAGGTTTTGGGCACCGGGCGCATGCTTATCCCGTACATGCGATACCACGTGATGTGCTCGTCGAAGAGTTGACGCTTGTCGGCCTCGGTCAGTCCGCCACCGAATTTCTCAGCGGCCAGCAGGGTCGACTTGAAGAACGTCGCGTGCGCCCAGTAGAAGACCTCGGGGTTGAGCGCGCTGTAGCGGCGCCCCTTGTCGTCGACGCCGTTGAGGCCGATGTGGTAGTCGCGGACCTCGGCGCCGGTCTGCGGGGCGCGGTAGCCGTCGAACACCACGCCACCGATGGGGTAGATCGACCGCATCAGCCGCGGGATGCGCTCCATGAAGAAGATCGAGTGATCCTTGACCGCGGCGCCCAGCTGCGGGTGCATGTTCTGCATCGAGCCCGCCCAGGTCCCCTGGAACAGCCCCGTCCACTGCCCGAAGTACTTCCAGGTCAGCGAGTCGGGACCGAGCGGAACCGGGGGCGCGTCGTAGCCACCGGTGCTCACCGGACAGCCCGAGGCCGTCTCCGCATCGCTGGTCGCCGGGCAGCTATCCGCCATTTCTTGAGTCACGAGCGCGCACTCCCAGTCGCCGTTGGACGTATTTGGACAACAAGCGTTGTCAATATGGGACAGCTTAGGAGGATCGCCGGGTTTTGGTCAACGGCGGGTGGTCGGTCCGGCGCGTCCGGGCCACCGCCGGCCCCACGGCGAACGGGTGCGCGGTTACGCGCAGCAGCCGGGGTCGAGCACCCGGCACAGCGCCGTCAATGCGTCCCGACGGGCGGTGTGGTGCACCCGGATGCCCTGGCGTTCGGAGGCCACGAACCCCGCGGTACGCAGCTGTCCGAGGTGGTGGCTGACCGTGGACTCCGACAACCCGACCGCAGCGGCGAGCGATCCCGTCGTACTGGGCTCCTCGGCGGCGAACAGCAAAGAGATGAGTTTCACCCGCGCTGGATCGGCAAGCGCCTTGAGCCGCATCGCCACATCCAGGGCCGAAGCGTCGTCGGCGGGTCCGGCGGCCACGGGCGCGCAGCACACCGGCTGCGTCATGTCGATCGTCGGGAGCGTCTTGGGCACCCCACCATGATGCCATGGATATTTGACATTTATCAAAAAGGTGGAGTAGACCGGACGTGCCACCCTTTCGGCATATGTCACATACCTAGGAGGTGCTCATGTCCCGTGTTCAACTGGCGCTCAACGTCGATGACCTCGAGGCGTCCATCGCGTTCTACACCATCCTGCTCGGCACCGAGCCCGCCAAGATCAAGCCCGGCTACGCCAACTTCGCCGTGGCCGAGCCGCCGCTCAAGCTGGTGCTGATCGAGAACCCCGGCAAGGGCGGATCGCTCAATCACCTGGGCGTCGAGGTCGACTCCAGCCAGACGGTGCACTCCGAAATCGCCCGCCTGGCCGGTGCGGGTCTGTTCACCGAGGAAGAGCTCAACACCACGTGCTGCTTTGCCACCCAGGACAAGGTGTGGGTCACCGCCCCCGGTGGTGAGAAGTGGGAGGTGTACACCAAGCTGGCCGACGCGGAGACGTTCGGCGGATCCGCCCCTGCGCAGGGGCAGGCCGACGCCTGCGGGTGCGGGTGCACCGGGTCGGCTGCCGAGTGAGCGCACCGCCGACCGCCGCCCGCGCACCCGTCGTCGGCAGGCTGTCCACCCTCGACCGCTTCCTGCCGGCGTGGATCGGCGCGGCGATGGTTGCGGGTCTGCTGCTGGGTCGCGCGGTTCCCGGTCTGGACCGGGCGCTGAGCGCGGTACAGCTCGATGGCATCAGCCTGCCCATCGCGCTCGGGCTGTTGGTGATGATGTACCCGGTGCTGGCCAAAGTCCGATACGACCGGCTCGACACCGTGACCGGCGACCGCAAGCTCATGGCCGCATCGCTGGCACTCAACTGGCTGATCGGCCCCGCGCTGATGTTCGCCCTGGCGTGGCTGCTGCTGCCCGATCTACCCGAATACCGCACCGGCCTTATCATCGTCGGCCTCGCGCGCTGCATCGCCATGGTGATCATCTGGAACGACCTCGCCTGCGGCGACCGCGAAGCCGCCGCCGTCCTGGTTGCGCTCAACTCGGTGTTCCAGGTGCTCATGTTCGCCGTACTCGGCTGGGTCTACCTCTCGGCGCTACCCGGATGGCTGGGCCTGGATCAAACCTCAATCAGTGTGTCACCGTGGCAAATCGCCAAATCGGTGCTGATCTTTCTCGGCGTGCCCTTGGTGCTGGGTTACGTGTCGCGTCGCATCGGCGAGCGCACCCGGGGCCGCGACTGGTACGAGAGCCGGTTTTTGCCGACGGTCGGGCCGTGGGCGCTCTACGGGCTGCTGTTCACCATCGTGATTCTGTTCGCGCTCCAAGGCGCTGCGATCACCTCGCGCCCGCTCGACGTGGTCCGCATCGCCCTGCCGCTGCTGGCGTACTTCGCCATCATGTGGGGCGGCGGATACCTGCTCGGGTCGGCGCTGGGCCTCGGCTATCCCCGGACCACCACCCTGGCGTTCACCGCTGCGGGGAACAACTTTGAGCTGGCCATCGCCGTCGCCATCGCCACGTTTGGGGCGGCGTCAGGACAGGCGCTCGCGGGGGTGGTCGGCCCGCTGATCGAGGTGCCCGTACTGGTCGGGCTGGTCTATGTCTCCCTCGCACTGCGCCGCCGCTTCGCCTCGGCGAGAACCGCCGCATGACCGAAGCGGTGGGGTCGGTAGCAGCCCGATCCGGCGGCTCTTCGGCCGACGGATAGGTCCCTGAACGGGAATGCCGCGTGCCACGGGACTGTTGGGTGTCGATGTTGGACGACGCGCGTTGAGCGGTTGGAGGAGTCATGCCGGATGAGAGTCCTGTCGCGGTGTACCGGTGGGCACCGGCCGACTTGGACGAGCTTGAAACGTCAGCCGTGGGTGCTGCACCGTCGTCGACGGCGATCAACGACGACACGATCCGACAGTTCCGAGCCAACAACGGTGCGATCGTCAATGGGTTGTTCGCCGGTATGCGTGGGCTGTTGCTCCATACGGTGGGGGCGAAATCAGGAGCACCCCGAGTGACGCCTCTCTACCGCTTTGATTTCGAAAAACGGTGGTATGTCGTCGGCGCGGACGGGGGAAGCCCGAAAGCGCCTGCCTGGGTACATAATCTGAGAGCGGTGACGCAGGCGAGCGTGGAGGTCGGCTCAAACACCGGTACCGGCACCACCATCCACGAGGTGCGCGTGCGTGAGCTGTCCGAGGCGGAACGCCGCCGCGTCTGGAACGCGTTGCGGCAGGAAATTCCTCATGTCGATCGCTTCCAGGCCTACACCGAACGCGTGATACCGATATTCGAGCTATCCCGAGCATGATCGCCGCGGCGAGGAACATGATGCCGAAGGCCATCCTGCAGAGGCATGCTTTTGCCAACGGCAGTGTCGACTACGACGTGAACGTCGACTGTGGTGGCATCGATCTAGACTTCTGCGACGACGACGCCGCACTGCGGGCGCTGGGCGGCGTGCTCGTCCAGGCCGGCGATGCGCTGGCTGCTGCCCGGCGGCGCAACCGGAAGTGACCGAAATGGCTACCCGCCTAACCTCGGTTGCAGCCTTCGCGGTGGCGGCCGCCCTGCTTGGTGCCTCTCCCGCCATGTACCGCAAGCGATCTGGCGACACGCCAGCGGCATGGCTGTTTTGCCGCGCCGGGCGCCAGCGGCAATAAATGCGAGCCATGGGACATGCATCCGTGGCCATTCCAAACCGGCACACGCTGCCTAGGGCGTGTCTCCCAAAGTTTGGGGTGTTGACCGGCGACGATCGTTGGCGTGTTGCGAACCGGTGTGATCAGTGATGAGTTCTGGGCGGTTGTTGAACCGTTGATGCCGTCGCATGAGGGCA
>NZ_MVHU01000073.1 GCF_002086285.1 Mycolicibacter kumamotonensis
GGCCTGGGCAGGGCCACCCCGATCGGGGGACTCTCCGTGCCGCCGACCTGGGCAACCGCGGCACCGGAGATGCAGCCGACCGCCTTCACCTTGGCCGCCGCCGAGACCCGATTGCCGGCCGCCGCCGTCGGCCTGCCTCCGGGGACGGTGTTCCAAGAGGCGATGATGGGAACGACCGCGGGCCAGGGCGCAACGACCGACACCAGCGGCCGCAGCGGCCAGAAGAACGGCAAGAAGAGTGAAGAGCAAGACGGGCAGCCGGTGACCACGCTGACCAACGGCAGCGGCTGGCTGGCCTCGTCTTGGGCCTACCACACCCGAAGGCGCGAGGGGCAGCCGCTGCCCGCCCATTGGCGGACTAGCTCATCGGACCAGCCCGCCTAGCCGGCGCTCCGCTAGCTGCGCTCGCGTTCCAGGTAGTGGCTGACCATCTCGATCAGCGTATGGCGCTCGGTCTGCCAGTCGAAGGCGCCGCCGATGATCATCTGCGCCAACACTATTCCCCGTAACGCCGCCCAGATCACTTCGGCCACACCAGAATCCGCTGGGTCATCGGAGACCAGCCGGCCCAGGCGGCCGATTGCTTCGTTCATCTGCAACAGGTGCTCGTGGGACTGTTCGCCGAGGCTGCCGCGGGTGGCCCGCAGGATCTCGAACGCGGCCAGCGAGGTCGGGCTGGCATAGCAGCTCCAGGCGGTGTCGACGACGGTCTCGATGCGCTGCCGCAGTTCCAGGCCGCTCACCTCGACCGCCGACAGGCTGGCCAGCAACCGGGCCACGCCTTCATCGACTACGGCCATCAGCAGTCCGTTGCGGTCGCCGAAGTGGTACTGGATGACGCCCCAGGTCACTCCGGCCCGCTCGGCGACGTGCTTGGCGGTCGCCGCGCCGAAGCCCTCTTCCAGAATGCAGCGCACCGTCTCGTCGATGATCCGGGCCCGGGTGTCGTCGCCGCGCTTGCGGGGCGCGCTGGTTCGCCGAGTCGGGCTGGGACCTGCCGAAATGACCATTGTTGACTTTATAACATAGTCCGGTCTATTTTTTCCACGTGACCGAATCCAGGTATGCGTCGCTGTCGCGCGACGAGTTGGCCGTGCTGGTGCCCGAGCTGCTGTTGATCGGGCACATGATCGACCGCTCCGGAATGGCCTGGTGCATCAGCGAATTCGGCCGTGAAGAGATGCTGCAGATCGCCATCGAAGAGTGGGCGGGCTGCAGTCCGGTCTACACCCGGCGCATGCAGCGGGCGCTGGGTTACGTCGGCGACGACGTGCCCACCATCTTCAAGGGACTGCAGTTCGACATCGGCTCACCGCCACAGTTCATGGACTTCCGTTTCACCGTGCACGACCGCTGGCACGGCGAGTTCGAGTTGGCCAGCTGCGGTGCGCTGCTCGACGTGGAACCGCTGGGCGAGGACTACGTCTTCGGCATGTGCCACACCATCGAGGACCCGACGTTCGACGCCACCGCGGTGGCGACCAACGTGCGGGCACAGTGCCGCCCGGTGCACCGCCCGCCCCGCGCTCCGGCCGACCGGCAACCCCACTGCTGCTGGACCGTCATCATCGACGAGTCCTATCCCCCGGCGCAGCCGATTCCGGCGTTGGCGGTGATCAGCGAAACCAGAGCCGCCACTTGGGAACTCGACGCGATTGATCCGTCCGATGAGGGTCTGGCCGACTACACCGGGCCGCTGCTGTCCGACATCGACTTCACCGCGTTCTCCCACTCGGCGCTGGTCCGGCTGGCCGACGAGGTGTGCCTGCAGATGCACCTGCTGTACCTGTCCTTCGCGCTGGCGGTGCGCGCCCGGGCCGCAACCGACGAGCTGGCCGCTTCGGTGGGCCGGCGCCAGCTCACCGGCCTGGCCGGGCTGGGTGCGATGCGCATCAAGAACGCCCTGCGGCTCTCCGACGACGTCGACGCGGCGCTGCGCACCTTCGAGCTGCACCCGCTGCTCAACCCGGCCGGATATGTGCGCGCCGAGCTCGGCGACGGCCGGATCGTCGTGGGCCACTCGCCCGCGCACGACGACGGGGCCTGGATCACGCTGTGCTCGCCGGCCGAGGTCAACCCGCTGCAGGCCATCGCGACCGCGGTCAATCCGCACCTGCGGGTGAGCGTCGACGGCTCCGACACCGACTGGACCGCAACGGTGAGCGAAACCGACACCGCGGCGGACGAGCTGCCCGAGGTGATGGTGACCAAGGTCAGCGGCGGGGCGAACTTCGTGTTCCGGCCCCGCAGGTCACTGCCGCTAACAGTTGTATAAACCTGTGGTCACGGCGGTGGCGGCGCACCGTGCTCCGCCTCTAACGTGGTGACGACTCCCCGCCGTTGTCGACCCAAGGTAAGCCGCATATGTACGACCCGCAGGACGACGAGGTCACCCGGGAGGCCGACGCGATCGGGGCAACCGAGATGGCACCGACGGTGACGTCTGCCCCCGGAACCGGTTCCGTCGTGGACGCCTTCGCCTGGTCGCAGGAGGACGGCAGCGCGAGCGCCGAGCCGGCGCCCTATGTCGAAGACCCCTACGGCTACGACCAGGTGCCCACCACTGGGCGTCGCCCGGCGGTGACGCCGGCTCCGATCCCGGCCCGTCGGCACCCGTCGCAGTGGCCGCGTTACGCGCTCGGTATCGGCATCCTGGTGGCGCTGATCGCGGTCGCCGGCGCGCTCTACAGCCTGGCGCGCTCCACCGAGGACGAGGCGCCGGTGCAGCGGGAGACCAGCGCGGTCGTGGTGCCGCCGGTCTCCAGTGCATTGCCGCCACCCCCGGCGCCCGTTGTCCCGCCGCCGCCAGCGGCCACCACCCCGGCGCCGCCCCCGGTGACCACCACCGAGCCTCCGATCACCACGACGACGGCGCCGCCGACCACGACCACGACCACGACCACGCCGCCGCCGAGCACCACCACCACGACGACGGCACCGCCCACGACGACCACCACCGTGCCCACGACCACCACGGTTTCACCGACCACGACTGCGCCGCCGACCACCACGGTGCCGCCGACCACCACCACCGTGCCGATGACGACCGAGTACCTGCGAATCCCGTTGGTGCCGATCCCGATTCCGATCACCGTTCCGGAGAACTGACCGCGCAAGGGTAGCCGGCGTGCGCCCTGCTTTCGTTGCGCGCCTTCTTGCTTGGCGTGACCTGGCGGATCGTCGTGCGGCCTTGTGCGCGTGGGCTTCTGCGGGCGCCGATTCGCATCTGCGCGCGGACTTGGCGTTACACCGAACGGCGTTTTTGGTAACGCCGGTATTGACGTCCCAGATATGCAATTGGATTTTCATAACCTTAAAAGCGGTTTGCGCAGAAGTTAACGCTACCGATAGCGTGCCTATGTGGCTATAACAGATGTTGATGGCCGAACCGTCCGCGAAAGCGTATGTCGGTTGCTCAGCAGGGGGGTCCGCGACAGTGAAATCGCTGCCGCTCTTGACATGTCGGTGAGTACCTTTAGCAGGCGAAAGAACCGGTCAGACTTCCCGACCTTCGGCGAGCTGCGCAAGATCGCGGAACGCCTCGGTGTCGATGAGACCATCCTGTTGGTCGACTTCGGATACATCGAAGTGGCCAGTCTGAGCGACCAGCTTCGGCAACGCTATATCGCCTACCGGAAGGCCATCGACGTGATCAAATCAATGCGCAGAAGGCCGATCCAAGCCGGGGCGGCTATCCCGGGTAAGCCTATACACCCCAGTGTGCAGAAACGCGTACCGGCAATCCGGCAGGCGAAACCCATTCGGCCGCTGTGATCGCGGTCGATCTCACCATCGTCGCGACACTCTCTTCGATGGTGTACGCCATCTGGGTGCGCCGCGGTACCTTCAGCTCCGAGATCGAACGTCCGCTGACGGTCTCGATTGCCCTAGGCATCGTCGGTATCGCGTTGGTGTCGCCGCAGGGATCGTCGATCACCGGTGCAGGACTCCACGCCCTAACCGGTCAGTGGCACCTCGAAACCTGTTCAGGCGATTTCTGCCTGATCGCATCGCAGATCAGTGCGCACTACTGGCTGTTGGGCGGGGTGTTCAACGACGGTGAACGCAAAATTTGGATGCGCTATCGGGTACAGCCGGTGGTCACGCTAGCGATGCCGCACATGGCCGCATGCATGGCATTAACCCGAGCAGTACACGAGGGGACGCCGAACATTCTCGACGCGGCGCCCGATGCGTGGCTCACGGGTTATTGGTTGATCGTGGCAGCAATGATGATCTACATCTGGGTTGCCGGTCTGTGCGTCCTGCGCGTGATGCGTCGCGACCGAGACTCGCGGCACGTCGCCAATGCCTACATCGCGACCATGGGTTGTGGTATCGCGGCGTGCACTCTGCAGATCGTGTCCGTTCTCAGCGGCATCCAACAGCCTGTTCACGGGCTGTTCACGTGGTGGCTGCTGTGTTCCGGGTCTGCGGGGACCTGCCTTGTCGCCGCGTGGTCTTGGCGCCTTAAGCAGCAGCGCCTTCGAGGGAATCTGTCGGGATCCAGCTGATTCAGCGCCTGTTCCCCGTGCCGGCCAGCCGGCTGTGCCGCGGGGAAACGTGATCTACCGGGGATCGACACACTATTGGCACTTCCGGTCCAATACCCGAGTATGTCGGCTCGTTGAATCGCCCTGGAAATGCTGGAGGCTCCTGACCTTGGAAACGAGGATGCAGGTATGCCGAAGGAACAGTCGCCTGG
>NZ_MVHU01000074.1 GCF_002086285.1 Mycolicibacter kumamotonensis
GCAGGGCGGCGGAGTCGAGGAGCATGGGGGCGACGACGGCGCGGTCTGAGTGCAGTGCCGTGTCGAGGAGAGTCAGTCCCTCCTGGGGTTCGAACAGCCGCATACCCAGGCGTGTGCGGATGTGCTGCTCCACTGTGGCGCGATCACGGCCGCCGAACATGCTGCTGTCGAGCGCCCCCCAGGCCCCGAGGGCGAGAGACTGTGCGGGACGATTCTCGGTGTGTCGGCGCTGGGCCAGGGCGTCGAGGAATGCGTTGGCTGCGGCGTAATTGCTTTGGCCTTGGCCGCCCAGCAGCGGTGCCGCTGAGGAGAACAGGATCAGCGGCACATCGGCGAGCAGTTCATCGAGGTGCACGGCCGCATCAACCTTGGCGCGCAACACACGGTCGATCTGGTCGTCGGTGATCGCGGTGATCGTCGCGTCATCCATGACACCCGCGGCGTGAATGACCGCGTCGGGGCGATGCCTGTCGAGCACCCTTTCCAGGGCGTCCCGGTCGGCGGCATCGCACGCCTCGAACGTCACGTCGCATCCCAGGGCGGACAGGTCAGCGGCCAGCTCCTCGCAGCCCTCCCCTGCGGCGCCGCGACGGCTGAGCAGAATCAGCGCCCGCACCCCGTACTCGGCGGCGAGGTGGCGTGCGACCAGCCGGCCCAGCGCGCCGGTACCGCCGGTGATCGCCACCGTTTGGGCTCCGTCGAGCAGCGTCGGCCCCGAGGGCGAGACGCTGATGCGCCGCAACCGAGGGGCGAACAGCCGGTCACCGCGCACAGCGACCTGCGGCTCACCTATGGCCAGAATCGCCTCCCACGGCGGTTCGGTGTCGGTATCGACATCGACGAGCACCACGCGATCGGGGTATTCGGCCTGTGCAGAGCGGACAAACCCCCACACCGCCGCCGCGGCGGGGTCGGGAACATCACCCTCACCCACCGCAACCGCACCACGGGTGACAAACATCAAGCGCGCCTCGGCGAGATGCTCAGCGGCAAACCAAGCCCGCAACAACGAAAGCGCCGCATGAACACCCACACGCGCCGCATCAGCCCGATGCCCCGCCGGCGTACTCACTTCCCACGCGACCGCACCGGGAACTGTTCCAGCTGACAGGGCGGTGAGATCGGACTCGACGCTGAGGCGGGTGATCGTCGACGGTTGCTTCGATCTAGTCGCGGTGAACTCGCTCCACTCGACGGCGAACAGTGGATCTGCCCCGGTGCCGACGAGTTGCTTGCGCTCAGTTGGCCGCACCACGAGTGAGTCGACGGTGAGAACCGGTGTCCCACCGTCGTCGATCGCTGTGATTGCGACGGTGTCTTCGGTGAGGAATTCGATCTGCACTCGTAGATGGTCGGACCCTGGACGGTGCAGTTGAGCACGTCCGATAAGGAACGGTACTGGGGCGCTGCCGTTTTCGAAGTTGGCCGAGAGCGGCTCGAGCGCCACGTGGAACGCTGCGTCGAGCAGCGCTGGATGGATTCCGAATGATTTCGCTGTGGCGGCGTCACCGGTCCCGAGTGCCATCTCCGCGTAGAAGGCGCCGTCGCGTTCCCATGCTGTGTGGAGGCCTTGGAAGGCGGGTCCGTAGTTAAGGCCGAGGTCGGGCAAGCGGTCGTAGAGGAGTGAGACATCGATGGGCTCCGTGCCGACAGGGGGCCACGCCTCCCGGGCTAAGGCCTCCGCTTTGACTGGGTGGCGATCGAACAGGCCCATCAGTCCGCTGGCGTGGCGTGTCCATACCGCGTCGTCGCTGCCTGTGATTCGTGAACTGATGGTGAGCGGATAGTTCCCGGCTTGATTGGCCGGGGTGATGGTGATTTGGAGGTCGACGGCGTCGTTGTTGGGGAGGATGAGGGGGGTTTCGATGATGAGTTCGTCGATGTGGGGGGCGCCGATGTGGGTGCCGGCGTGGAGGGCGAGTTCGATGAAGGCGGCGCCGGGGACGATGACGCGGTCGAGGACGACGTGGTCGGCGAGCCAGGGTTGTTCGGTCAGGGATAGGCGTGCGGTGAACAGGGTGGTGCCGTCGGTGAGGGTGACTGCGGCGCCGAGGAGGGGGTGGTGGGCGTCTTGGAGGCCGGCGGCGCTGAGGTCGCCGGGGGTGGTGGTGTGGGGGGTCAGCCAGTAGGTGCGGTGTTCGAAGGGGTAGGTGGGTAGGTCGACTTTGGTGGCGCCGCGGCCGGCGAACATCTCCCCGTTGATGGGGACGCCGTGAACATGGGCTTCGCCAAGGGACAACGCGAAGCGCTGCGCATCGTCCTCGTCGCGGCGCAATGAACCGATCACTGCGACAGCGTCATCGGCTCGCTCATCGTGGATTGTTTCCTGCAACGCCAACGCCAACACCGGGTGTGGGCTGAGCTCGACCAGAAGCGAACAGCCGTCGCCGAGCAGTGCGCGTGTCGCCTGCTCGAACAGCACCGGGCTGGCCAGGCTGTCAAACCAGTACTGTGCATCAAGTCGCGTGGTGTCCAGCAGGGCGCCGGTGGCTGTGGAGTAAAACGGGATGTCGCTTCGCCGTGGGCGTATCGGCGCCAAGTCGGCCAGCAGTCGTTCACGCAGCCGCTCGACTTGAGCGGTGTGTGACGCGTAGTCCACCGCGATCCACCGGGCCCGCACCTCATCGGCTTCGCAGGCCGCGACCAAGGCCTCCAGCGCCTCAGGGCTGCCCGCGACCACTGTTGACATCGGCCCGTTGAACGCCGCGATCGACACCTCACCGCCGAACTCGCTGAGCCGTCGCCGCAGGTCCTCGGCAGGCAAGCCGACCGATACCATGCCGCCCTTGCCGACCAATTCCTCGGCGATCGCGCGGCTGCGCAACGCCACGACCCTGACAGCGTCTTCCAGCGACAACGCCCCGGCCACATACGCCGCGGCGATCTCGCCCTGGGAATGACCGATAACCATCGACGGCGCAACTCCGTGCGCCTTCCACAACTGCGCCAACGACACCATCACCGAAAACAGCGCCGGCTGCACGACATCGACACGCTTCAACAACGCCGCGTCGTGCAGCGCCTCACGCAATGACCACTGCACATGCTCCGACAAGGCCTGCGCGCACGCCTGCATCGACTCGGCGAACACCCCGCCGGCCTGCCACAGTCCCAACGCCATCCCCGGCCACTGCCCACCCTGGCCGGGAAAGACGAACGCCGGCTTGCGCGGCCGCGCCCGCCCACGCACAAGACCCGGCCACGCTTGGCCGCCGGCAAGAGCACCGAGCCCTGCCACCAGCTCGTCACGACTGCCGGCCAGTACCACCGCCCGCTGCTCGAGCTGCCCTCGACCACGCGCCGTCGCCGCAACCTGCTCCACGGTGATCTCCGGGCGCTCCTGCACGTAGGCCTGCCACCGGCGCGCCTGCGCACACAACGCCGCCTCGCTACGGGCCGACACCACCACCGCAGCCGCCGCCGAGGCCCCGGCCACCTCCGCCGTCTCTGGCGAGTCCTGCGCCGGGTCTTGCGGGGTGACCGGTTCCTTGACCACGGGGGGTTCTTCGATGATGACGTGGGCGTTGGTGCCGCTGATGCCGAAGGAGGACACCCCGAATCGGCGTCGTCGGGGGCCGGTGGGCCAGGGTTTGGCTTCGGTGAGTACTTCGACCTCGCCGGCCGACCAGTCCACGTGGGGGGACAGGGCATCGACATGCAAGGTGGGGGGCAGGGTTTGGTGGTGCAGGGCTTGGACCATTTTGATCACTCCGGCCACTCCGGCCGCGGCCACCGAGTGGCCGATGTTGGATTTGACTGATCCCACCTGCAGGGGTTGGCCGTCCTCGGGGCGGTGTTGGCCGTAGGTGGCCAGCAAGGCTTGGGCTTCGATCGGGTCGCCCAGCGGGGTTCCGGTGCCGTGGGCTTCCACGGCGTCGATGTCGGCGGCGGAGACCCCGGCGTTGGCCAGGGCCTGGCGGATCACCCGTTCCTGGGAGGGGCCGTTGGGGGCGGTCAACCCGTTGCTCGCACCGTCCTGGTTGGTCGCTGAGCCCCGCACCACCGCCAGCACCTGATGACCGTGGGCCCGGGCATCAGCCAACCGCTCCAACACCAACACTCCCGCACCCTCAGCCCAGCCCACCCCGTCAGCCGAGGCTGAGAACGCCTTGCACCGGCCATCCGGGGACAACCCCCGCTGCCGGGAAAACTCGGTGAACAACGACGGGGTGGACAACACCGTCACCCCGCCGGCCAGGGCCAAAGAGCACTCCCCCGACCGCAACGCCTGAGCGGCCAGATGCAACGCCACCAACGACGACGAACACGCCGTATCCACCGACACCGCCGGGCCCTCCAACCCCAACGCATACGCCACCCGACCCGACACCACACTG
>NZ_MVHU01000075.1 GCF_002086285.1 Mycolicibacter kumamotonensis
CTTTATGTTGTGTTCGGCGGTGTCCTACTTTTCCACCCGGTGGGGCAGTATCATCGGCGCTGACAGGCTTAGCTTCCGGGTTCGGGATGGGACCGGGCGTTTCCCTGTCGCTATGTCCGCCGTAACTCTATTTTCTTGTGTGGTGGACCTGTTTCCCTGTGTGGGGGTGGTTCACCGTGTCACCACGTGTGTTTGGTGGTGGGGTGTGGGTTTCAAGTATTTTGTGGTGTGGTTGCGGGCAACACATTGTTTGTTGTGTGTTGGTAAGTTTTCGGCCGGTTAGTGCCAGTTCCCTGCACACCTTGCGGTGCTTCCAGGTCTGGTCTATCGATCCCGTGGTCTGCGGGGGGCCTTATCCCACTGAATGGGTGAGAATCCTGGTCTTGGAGTGGGTTTCCCGCTTAGATGCTTTCAGCGGTTATCCTGTCCGAACGTGGCCATCCAGCCGTGCTCCTGGTGGAACAACTGGTATACCAGAGGTTCGTCCGTCCCGGTCCTCTCGTACTAGGGACAGGTTTCCTCAAGATTCTGACGCGCGCGGCGGATAGAGACCGAACTGTCTCACGACGTTCTAAACCCAGCTCGCGTGCCGCTTTAATGGGCGAACAGCCCAACCCTTGGGACCTGCTCCAGCCCCAGGATGCGACGAGCCGACATCGAGGTGCCAAACCATCCCGTCGATATGGACTCTTGGGGAAGATCAGCCTGTTATCCCCGGGGTACCTTTTATCCGTTGAGCGACACCCCTTCCACTCGGGGGTGCCGGATCACTAGTCCCGACTTTCGTCCCTGTTTGACGTGTCAGTCTTACAGTCAAGCTCCCTTGTGCACTTACACTCAACACCTGATTGCCGTCCAGGTTGAGGGAACCTTTGGGCGCCTCCGTTACATTTTAGGAGGCAACCGCCCCAGTTAAACTACCCACCAGGCACTGTCCCTGAACCAGCTTCATGGTTCGAAGTTAGAGGTCCAATACGATCAGAGTGGTATTTCAACAACGACTCCACCCACACTGGCGTGCGGGTTTCACAGTCTCCCACCTATCCTACACAAACCGCATCGAACATCAATACCAAGCTATAGTGAAGGTCCCGGGGTCTTTTCGTCCTGCCGCGCGTAACGAGCATCTTTACTCGTAATGCAATTTCGCCGAGTCTATGGTTGAGACAGTTGAGAAGTCGTTACGCCATTCGTGCAGGTCGGAACTTACCCGACAAGGAATTTCGCTACCTTAGGATGGTTATAGTTACCACCGCCGTTTACTGGGGCTTAAATTCTCAGCTTCACCCCGAAGGGTTAACCGGTCCTCTTAACCTTCCAGCACCGGGCAGGCGTCAGTCCGTATACATCGTCTTGCGACTTCGCACGGACCTGTGTTTTTAGTAAACAGTCGCTTCTCACTGGTTTCTGCGACCCCCTCCCGCTACCCACCGCAAGGGTGTTGACGGTATGAGGGTCCCCCTTCTCCCGAAGTTACGGGGGTATTTTGCCGAGTTCCTTAACCATAGTTCACTCGTACGCCTTGGTATTCTCTACCTGACCACCTGTGTCGGTTTGGGGTACGGGCCGTGTGCGTGCTCGCTAGAGGCTTTTCTCGACAGCATAGGATCACCGAATTCACCACAATTGGCTATGCATCACCTCTCGGAATATATGCCAGACGGATTTGCCTATCTGACTTCCTACGGGCTTACCCCAGTATTACCACTGACTGGTACGGCTACCTTCCTGCGTCACCCCATCGCTTGACTACTACCAACGAAGGTCCCACGCAGCCGGCAGAAGTCCTCACCCCGAAGGGATCAGATCCTCCACCATTTGGGTGGTTAGTACCGCTGATTCATCAGGGACGCCCACACACGGGTACGGGAATATCAACCCGTTGTCCATCGACTACGCCTGTCGGCCTCGCCTTAGGTCCCGACTCACCCTGGGAGGACTGGCCTGGCCCAGGAACCCTTGGTCTTTCGGCGGGCAAGGTTCTCACTTGCCTCATCGCTACTCATGCCTGCATTCTCACTCCCACACCCTCCACCACTAGATCACTCTGTGGCTTCACCGGATGCAGGACGCTCCCCTACCCAATACCAAAGTATTGCCGCGGCTTCGGCGGTGTGCTTGAGCCCCGCTACATTATCGGCGCACAATCACTTGACCAGTGAGCTATTACGCACTCTTTCAAGGGTGGCTGCTTCTAAGCCAACCTCCTGGTTGTCTAAGCGACTGCACATCCTTTTCCACTTAGCACACGCTTAGGGGCCTTAGCCGGCGATCTGGGCTGTTTCCCTCTCGACGCACGGAGCTTATCCCCCGCCGTCTCACTGCCACGCTTACACTCACCGGCATTCGGAGTTTGGCTGACGTCAGTAACCTAGTAGGGCCCATCGGCCATCCAGTAGCTCTACCTCCGGTGAGAAACACGCAACGCTGCACCTAAATGCATTTCGGGGAGAACCAGCTATCACGGAGTTTGATTGGCCTTTCACCCCTACCCACAACTCATCCCCTCAGTCTTCAACCTAAGTGGGTTCGGGCCTCCACGCGGTCTTACCCGCGCTTCACCCTGGCCATGGGTAGATCACTCCGCTTCGGGTCCACAACACGCCACTACACCAACCCCTATGGACTGGATACGCCCTATTCAGACTCGCTTTCGCTACGGCTACCCCACCCGGGTTAACCTCGCGACGTGCCGGTGACTCGCAGGCTCATTCTTCAAAAGGCACGCCATCACCCCACTCAAAAGAGAAGGCTCTGACGGATTGTAGGCACATGGTTTCAGGTACTATTTCACTCCCCTCCCGGGGTACTTTTCACCATTCCCTCACGGTACTCGTCCGCTATCGGTCATCGAGAAGTATTCAGGCTTACCGGGTGGTCCCGGCAGATTCACAGCAGATTCCACGGGCCCGCTGCTACTCGGGAAAACATTGCAAGGCAGGTGTCGGATTTTCACGTACCGGGCTCTCACCGTCTACGGCAGACCATCCCAGGCCACTTCCGCTAACCACAACACTTTCTCACTGCCCTCCGGCCAGGTAGAACCGGACACAACACTCCCACAACCCCGCACACACAACCCCTACCCGGTATCACATGCATACGGTTTAGCCTCCTCCGCTTTCGCTCGCCACTACTCACGGAATCACATTTTGTTTTCTTCTCCTACGGGTACTGAGATGTTTCACTTCCCCGCGTTACCTCCCCACCGGCTATACATTCACCGGAGGGTGACACGACATCACTCGCGCCGGGTTTCCCCATTCGGACATCCTCGGATCCACGCTCGGTTGACAGCTCCCCGAGGCATATCGCAGCCTCCCACGTCCTTCATCGGCTCTCGATGCCAAGGCATCCACCATGCGCCCTTAAACACTTACAAACACAAAAACCAAGAAACAAAAATTGCAAAACAAACAAAACCCACAACGGAGCCTTGCCTGTTAGATGCTCGCAACCACTATCCACAAAACAAACACCACACCCCACCACCAAGATGGAGCGACAACACACCCACCCCCACCAAGGGGGCAACAACAGGCCTGTTGCCTCAGGACCCAACAGTGTGCCCA
>NZ_MVHU01000076.1 GCF_002086285.1 Mycolicibacter kumamotonensis
CGTCGACGGGCGAGCCCGCAACCGCCGGATCGGAGGTCGCCTGAAAATCACCGATCCACAGGTCTTGACAATATCTCGAAACCACCCCGTCGCTTCTGGCCTAGATTTCGACCGTCGTCGACACGTCCTCGGTCTGTGATGTTGAGGCGCGTCGGTGTGGCTGTCGCCGATCAGAACAGTCCAGTGAAGTCGGTCATCAGCTGACTCAAATCCGATGCGGCAGAAGCAGGGTCGGTTGCTGGGAATTCAAACAGCGTCAAAAATGGCGGCTGGCCCTCAAAACTGAGGGTGTCTTTGATGCCGGCTGCGTCGCTGATGTAGGTGTTGGTGATTCCGACCCCGTTGCCGAAGTATCCTTGCATCGTAAATGTGTCGGCGAACCCGATCGTCGGATCGTTCAGGTAGGAATTGATAAACATCGGTTGATAACCGCTTAGCCCGATTTGCACAGGGGTGAACGGGAACAGCGACACGTCATCTTCAGTGGCGCCGACATGGGGGAACGTGGAGCCGTCGAGTATTGCGGTGATTTCCGAATGGCCCACACTTCCCAAAAGCGTTATATAGGTATTAGTCGCGTGGGCCGTGTACCACTCGTCATTCGCCCATAAGTGGTGGACGTATGTCGCGATGTCTCCGTTAGAGGTCGTCGGAAGTGAGGCTATGGCACCAGGGAATGTCGCCACAGGATATGGCGTCGACGTCATCGAGAGATACGGCCAGGCATCATCGATGGCGTCAGCGCCGGCGACTGGACTTGCGGCAAGGGCAACACCGAGGCCCGTGCCAACCGCGATTCCAAGAAGTACGGTCACGCGGCGCGCGCGGCGCAACAGCGGATGGGTAGACATCGCGGGTTCCCTCATGGTTGGTGTTGTCGGTACGACGAAACCAGTCGGGATCTGACCAACGCACGGTCGCGCGCACCATCCGGAAACGCTAACAGTTACGAACAATAGCACTTGCTGTATTAGCTCGGCAAGGCCGACGTTTGCCACAGGCGGCGGGGCGGGTGAGCTTTACTGGTAACCCGCGGTATTCGATTCCGCCGTATTCGGCCCCGGCCGCAAGTTGCCCGCCAACGTCAGAACAGCCTCAAGACGTCCGTGACGATGGTTATCTTCAGGTTGGCCAGGCCCGCCGCCGAGCGAAAGTCGTAGCTGGGATCTTTGTTTTCTGGCCCGCCAGCTCCTGATTGTCCAGCCGCTGAAGTCCAACGTTACATGTAACATCGTGGCATGGCTGTGAGGGAGAGGGTCGGCGAGTACAGACGGCGGATGCGGGAGCGAGGCCTCCGGCCGCTGCAGGTCTGGGTGCCTGATGTTCGAACCGAGACGTTTGCGGCCGAGGCGCATCGCCAGGCTTCGTTGGTCGCACGGGCAGACGAGACCGGAGACGACCAAGACTTCATTGAGGCCATCTCGACGCCATGGGACGAGGAGTGAACCGAGGGGAGATCTGGACCGTGGCGGGTGGCGTCTATGCCGCGAAGCCGCGTCCCGCGGTCATCATCCAAGACGACCTATTCGATAGTACGAGTTCAGTGACTGTCGCCCCGATGACCAGCACGCTGTTGGATGCACCGCTGATGCGCATCCGGATAGCCGGCGGAGACGGCCGGCTATCCGGACTGGACCACGACAGCGACGTGATGGTCGATAAGCTCACAACCCTCAGAAGGGCGAACGTCCACTCCCGACTAGGTCGGTTGACAGCGGAGCAAGTCGTCGAGGTCGAGCGAGCGATGATGGCATTCCTTGGCCTTGCCCGATAGGTGAGAACCGTTGAGTGGCAGGTGAAAACGCATTACTCTACCCGACATAATGTACGTTATCGGCACACGGTGTGAGCTGGGCGGGGGGAAGTCATGGGATCGGACACTAGCGTCGTCGCCTGCCGTGTCGTTTTGCAGTTGATCTCCGACTTTTTCACTCGTTCGAGAACCAGCGCATGGCCCTTTCCACTCCTTCGCCTACTGGATGTCGCATCTCGTGACGTTTCCGCGCCGGTGGCGTGATCAGCTTCCGCCCGAGTTCCGCCCCGCACCGTCCTCGGTCGCTACGGCCGCGGGACCCGACCAATTCGTCACTGTGACGTATTAGTCGAGTCGGGCTTCTCCATTAGGCCCCTCGTATGGCGGTTACGCTCCGCCCTCATTGCTGTCTTGGATCCTTTGCGCATGGCGGTCCCGGGGCGGCACGCCTATCCGCGTCAGCAGAGAGATCATCAAAGTCCGAGGCCAGTTGGGTATAGCCAACATCAAGGGCTTGTTCATGCAGTGCGTCTGCCCCGGCCCTGAGCAGCGCACGAAGCACGTCGGCTTCCGTTGGTATTTCGGCTGGGACCCACCCTTGCCGCCTGGTCCATCGTCGCAGAGCTTCCGCCGCGGGCGAATCCTGACTGAGGTATGGGGATATCACCGTTTCGTCGGCTTCCCTCAGGATCAGGCTGACGCGTCTAACCACGTTGTCAATGATGACATCACCGCCACCCTCGCGTTTAGTCACTGTGACGGTTTGGGTCGTATTAGCAGGTGGCCTTGTCGGAGCCGAGACCTATTGTGAGGGCTTGTTGTGCGGCGGAATAGGTGAAGGACGGGCAGATGGCCAAGCGTGGTGACCGTATGGCGGCGAAGCGGCGCCGGCAAGAGCGCGAGAAGCAACGTCGTCATACGGTTCCCGAGACCGATCCCGGTCCGGAGGCCTTCGGCATCAAAATGCCATCGCCGGCCGCTCCAGGCGGCCCCGCCTCGCGGCCTGACTTCTCGGAGGTGGATTGGGACAAGCTCAAGGCTGCGTATCCGGACGGCGCGCACGGGCTCATGCGAGCGATGTTTCTTGGGCTCATCGGTGAACGCGCCAAGCGAGCGAAAGATCTTCTGTCGTGGGGTCTGATAGCGTCCCAGGGAGTGGTGGACTTCGGATCTGGCGTGGTTCACGCGTCGCGATCAACGAGTCGTGTTGAACGCT
>NZ_MVHU01000077.1 GCF_002086285.1 Mycolicibacter kumamotonensis
CCTCACCACCCACGACACCACCCCCACCCACACCACCGCACTACACCAACTGAGCACCACACCCTGGCCACCCCCACACGCCGAACCCCTCGACACCGCCGGCCTCTACGACCACCTGCTCAGCATCGGACTGGCCTACGGACCAGCGTTCCAAGGACTGCAAAAAGCATGGCGCCGCGGCGAAGAACTGTTCGCCGAAGTCACACTCGACGACCACCAAACCACCACCGCCGGCGACTACAACCTGCACCCGGCACTGCTCGACGCCGCCCTACACGCACTGCTCATCAACACCAACGACCAACTGCCCCTGCCGTTCTCCTGGAGGGGGATACTGCTCCACCGTCGCCAGGCCGTCGCAATGCGCATAAGGATGACCGCAACCGACGACGACGGCGTGTCCTTCGCAGCCGTCGACGAAAACGGCCGCCCTGTGCTGACGTTCACCTCTCTGATCACTAGGCCCGTCGACACAGCAGCGCTAGCAGCGGCCGGCACGGGCGCGGCCGCCAGCCTGTTCAAACTCGACTGGACCACTGTGCCGCTCGGTGACCACGCACCGAACGGGTCCGAGGTCGTTGACGACGCTGCGCATGACCAAGGCGAGTTCGATGGCTGTGCCTCGACGCACTATGAAACTTCCGACGATCTGCTCGAAGCGCTGGCCGACGGAACGCAGATGGCGCAGTTCACCCTCGTTGACATCTCCCTGATGAACACCGACGACTCCGCCGCCAGCGCCCGCAGTGCACTCAGGACCGCGCTCGGCCTGGTCCGGGCTTGGCTCGCCAACGACCGCCTCGGCGATCAACGCCTCGTGCTCCTCACCCGCGGGGCAGTCGCAGCCGCAGCCGACGAAGCACCCGAACCTGCCCTTGCGGCGGTCTGGGGATTGCTGCGCTCCGCGCAGGCCGAGCATCCAGGACGCTTCCTCCTCGTTGACCTCGATCCGGGGGTCGATCGTGCGGCGTCACTGGCGGTCGCCATGGAGGCGCTCCCGTTGATCGTTGACGAGCCGCAGGTGGCCATCCGCGATGGGCAATTCCGGGCACCGCGATTGGTGCGGGTATCGCCGGTGACAAGTCCTGCTCGAACTGACCTTCCGCAGGGCACCGTGCTTATCACCGGCGGAACCGGCGCCTTGGGGCAGCTGATCGCCCGCCACCTCGCGACCGCCCACGGCGTCCGCCATCTGCTACTGGTGAGCCGCCGCGGCGCGGCATCGCCTGGTGCTCCCGAACTGGCGGCTGAACTGAGTGAGCTCGGATGCGACGTCACGGTCACCGCTTGCGATGCCGCCGATCGCGACGCTCTCGCCGAGGTGATTGCACAGATCCCGCGGTCGCAGCCCCTGCGGGCGGTCATTCACGCTGCGGGCGTCCTGGCAGATGCAACCGTGACGTCGCTCGATGAAGCCTCACTCGACCTGGTTCTGCGTCCGAAGATCGATGCAGCACAACATCTCGATGAGCTGGTGCATGACGCTGAACTTGTCTTGTTCTCGTCGGTCGCGGCTACGTTCGGGTCGGCGGGGCAAGGCAATTACGCCGCAGCCAACGCATTCCTCGACGCCCTGGCCCAGCGGCGGCGTGCTCAGGGCCGACCAGGTCGCGCGTTGGCCTGGGGACCGTGGTCGGTCGAAGGGGGCATGGCCGCAGGCGCCGAGGACGCCGACGCCGCGCGTTGGGGTCGCGCCGGACTCGAACCGATTGGCGAAGCCGAGGGGCTCGCGCTTTTCGACGCCGCGCACACCGCTGAGCCGACACTCCTTGTTCCTGTGCGCGTTGACGCCGCCGCGTTGCGACGCCACGCCACCGCTGGGATGCTGCCGCGGCTGATGAGTGCGCTTGTCCGCGTGCCAGCCGGTCGCGGGACAGTCGCCAACGCGCTGGTCAGCCGCCTCGCAGGAGTCGGTGAGGCAGCGCGCGAGACAGTGGTGCTGCAATTCGTCTGTACCGCCATCGCGGAGGTTCTCGGTCATGAGTCCCCGACAGCTATCGATCCTGAGCAGGCATTCACCGACCTCGGCTTCGACTCGCTCGCAGCGCTCGAACTGCGCAATCGGCTCGCACAGGCAACCGGTGTGCGTGTACCTGCGACGCTCATCTTCGATTACCCGAACCCGGCCGCAGTTGCCGCAGTAGTGACGGAGTGGCTGGCGCCTCCCCCCGCCGAGCCGACCGTATCCCCTGACGACGAGATTCGCGCCCTGTTGGCGACGATTCCACTCGAGCGGCTACGCCGGTCAGGCCTCCTCGATCCGCTCGTCGCGATAGCGCGTGACGGCGACGCGGATCCCGCCAACAACGGCCCCGCCGACGCGATCGACGACCTCGATGTCGAAAGCCTGATTCGCATGTCCCACGACAGGAGCTCAACGACGTGACAGCGACCAACGAGGATCTCTTGGGCGCCCTGCGCGCTTCCCTTAAGGAACGCGAGCAGCTTCGCCAGCAGAACCAGCGCTTGTTGCAGAAGGCCCTCGAGCCGATTGCGATTGTGGGGATGGGGTGTCGGTATCCGGGTGGGGTGGGTTCTCCGGAGCAGTTGTGGGAGTTGGTGGCTGGTGGGGTGGATGCCATCGGTGAGTTCCCGCAGGATCGGGGTTGGGATCTGGAGCGGTTGTTTGATCCGGATCTTGATCGGGCGGGCACCAGCTATACCCGTCATGGGGGGTTCTTGTATGACGCGGGTGATTTCGATGCGGAGTTCTTCGGGATCAGTCCGCGTGAGGCGTTGGCGATGGATCCCCAGCAGCGGGTGTTGTTGGAGGTGGCCTGGGAGGCGTTGGAACGGGCCGGGATCGCCCCGGACTCCCTGCGCGGCACCACCACCGGCGTCTACGCCGGAGT
>NZ_MVHU01000078.1 GCF_002086285.1 Mycolicibacter kumamotonensis
TTGGTCGTCGAGGCCGCAAGGATCCCGGCGTAGTCGTCGCGGAGCTTTTCGAGTTGATGCAGGATGCCGGTGGTGTCATCGATCGCCACCTGCTCCAGCTCGGCGGTGTCGAAGTCGGCTTCCTGGTACATGCCGATGCGGTTGTCGATGTCGTGCAGCTGGATCTGCAGGGCGTTGATCTTTGCCGCCGCGGACTTTTGGGCCTCGGCCAGGGCGGCGGCGATGGCCTCCAGATCGGTACCGATCGCGGTGAGTTGGGTTTGTTGCAGATGCAAGCTGGTGGTGGCGCGCTGGACTTCGGCGGAGTCGTTGATCGGATGCTCGCCGTTTTCCCGGTTCCAGGCGGCCTGGAAGCGTTGGCGCGCTTGAGCGAACGCGGCACTAGATTCGGCGGTGCATAATCCGGCGTCGTGGAAGGCGCTCGCCAGTTCGTCGATGGCGGCCGGGTTGCCGCTTTGCAGGGTGTTGTTGACCTGCCACGGGTCACCGCCGGCGGCGTCGATCAGCAGCGCCAGGTTTATGTGCTGCAGGTGCACCGCACCGTACGAAGCTGGGCTGCGTTGTGCTGATCCATGCCGGTGAACACGCACGCGGCACGGTGGGCCTTGACGCCGGCCCCGTCCAGGGTCCGGTCGTGGCCGGTGAGGGTGGTGATGTGCTCGGTGTGGGCCGTGGAGAGCGCGCCGTGGAAGACATCAGCGGCGCCGAAGCCGCCGAAAATGCCTGCCGTCACGGCGGTTCGGTTCAGCCGGGTCGCTCCGGTGTGGGCGTGTTCGGCTGCTCCGCGCGCATCTGCTGCCCCTGAACGCAGCATCGCCGGATCGACGAACACTCGAACCCCTCTCAGATCGGTCGTTAACAACCCTGACAGGGTGCCCCTTCGGCGTCAATTCAGCCTGCGCGGTAGCCCACGAGCTCGTTTGTCGCCGGTCTCACCTGCGGGTGTCCAGGCCCGTCGCGGCACGGCGACCGGTATTCGAATCTGTGGCCGCATCGGGGAAACGATGATGTAAGCGAAGAATCGGTGCTCGGGGATACCATCCGTGACGTGACCATGACGCAGCCCTGGCCCGCACCGCCCGCACCAATCCGATCCCGCAACTGGGTGGCCGTGACACTGGCCGCCGTGGCGGTAGTCCTTGCTGCGGCGGCCTTGATCGTGGCGCTCACGCGGTCGGGGTCGGGGTCCAGTCCGACGTATACCGCCGCACAGAAGGCGGCGGCGAAGAAGCAGTTGTGCGACCAGTACACGCTCGCCGCACGTGCGTTGAATATCGAGACACAACCGGACGGTGACATAGCTTTGGCGCGAATCTCCATGATCAATGGCGCTCTAATTCTTGACATGTCGGCAGCGGACCCGGCGCTAGATCCGAAATACCGCGATGCTGCACGCGCTTTAGCAAAGGCCTATCAGACTACAGCAGTTATTGGCACCAACGGCATGGCTACCGCTGACCAATACCGAGCTGCGGTCGACGACTCAAACGCTAAGAACCAAGTTATGCAGGAGTTGTGCGGTGAGTGACCTTCCTGACTACAGGCCGTTCACGGAGACGTTGATCGGCTTGTGGTGGCCTGCCCCGCCCACCCAACCGGCTGCCGCAGTCGATTTTTGGTCTGGACACATGGAGGCAAAACAACGGGAAGCTGATGGCATCAACAATCTTATTACGCTGCTGGGGCAACGGAACAGCGGCCACACCGCAGAGGACATGCTCACGCGTCTGCGGCTCGGCAGGAAGCGTCTTCTCGATGTTGCCAATCAGTGCCGTGCAAAGAGCGAAGCGAACAAGAATGTTGCGAAAGCCATCGACGATCTGCGCACCAGGTTAACTAGTATCGCTAATTCAGGCAACGACGACATCGACAAGATCCTCAAAAAGAACGAAGACCCTCAGATAAAAGTAGGCGAGATCAACGGCGTAATCTGGAACGCGAACTCGCAGGCTCGTGATGCTGCAGCGACCGCGATCACGTCAGTAGTTGACGCTACCCAGCAGATGCTTGATGAAACCGGTGTAGACGCCAAGGCCCGCGATGTACTGAAAGAAAACGGCGCAGACCTCGATGTCCCGCCCCCGCGACAGCCATTGACGCCAGACCAAGTGGCCAGAAAACAAAGTTATGACGGTGGTCAGGGCAGCCTTGGTACAAACGGTTCACAACGCACCGGGGGCGACGGTGCTAACGGCGGGGACGGCGGTAAAGGCGCCTTCGACTCCAACGGTTCACCTGTCCCAGGCAATGGCGCCGGTAGCGGTGCTGACGGGGGCAGGGGCGGTGTCGGAGGCGCGGACAATACCGCCGGTAACCCGGGTAGCGGTGTCGATAATGCGGGATCGGGCAATGTTGATGGCGCGGGTGCCGGCAACGCCGGGGCTGGCAATGGCGGCGGTGGCTTCAGTAATGCAGGAGTCGCTGGAAGCAGCAACGTCGACGGCGGCGCAAACGGCCCCAAGGCAGGCAGCGATTTTGGCAGCGCAAGCGGTGGCAGCGCTAGCGGTGGTAGCGCAGCTGCAGGCAACGGCGGCGGTGGAGGCCGAGCTGGTGGTAGCGGTGGTGGTAGCGCGGCTGCGGGTAACGGTGGCGGTGGGGGCCAAGCTGGTGGTAGCGGTGGTGGTAGTGCAAGTGCTGGTAATGGTGGCGGCGGCCAGCAAGGAGGCGGCGGGCCTAACGGCGGAAATATAGGCGGATCGCCGGGCGGCGTCCCTGGCTTCACGGGAGG
>NZ_MVHU01000079.1 GCF_002086285.1 Mycolicibacter kumamotonensis
TCAGATCATCCTCGGGAAGGTGCGCCCTTTCCTACGCCGCCTCACCGAGGCTCATCCACAGGTATTGATCATTGCTCCTATCCGCACCCGCCGCTGACGATGATGGTCAGAATAAGTCGGCAAGCCATTGCACAGGGAGGGATTCGAGATCGAGGATCTGTAAGTCGAGAAGGACTTGACTCAAACTTCCTGAGTCGTCAGGTCCGGTCGAGAGGGCGATGGCAGTATCCATGAATTTGGTGGCAGCGTCATCCCACTGCTGATTAAGTGGGTGAAACCAGAATTCGTCGACGACCGGAGCCAACGATCCCGCGTTCTCCAAGATAGTATTTTCTTGGCCCACCAGGCTGTCGAGGACCGGCGGGTCTGGCATGGTCGGCAGGGCCTCGGATTGCGATACGCCAGCGATGTATTGTGAATACTCCGCTCCGGCAAGCTCGGCCTGGTTGCTTGCGCCGCTTGCGACCCCGTGCGCCAAGTCCGCGTCCCCTTGGTCGAAACCAGAGAGCGCCCAGTATAACTGTGGGAATGTCCCGTCCGGCCCCGCGACGAACGAACTGTCCGCCGACGTAAGCGCAACGCTGGGCGGTTCGATGCCTCGGGCGCCTTGCGGTGTCGCGGGGGTAACGATGACACCGGCGGCGATCAGTGCGGCACCGACGCCAATGGTCGCCACTGCGAATTTCATGGAAATCTCCTAACCGGATTCGGTTATTGTGGTCAAAGCGCATCTATAGCCGGATCAGTACTACAGCGAGGGGCGCGACTCGGGATGGCTACGACAACAGCGATCCCAATTCGAAGATCGCATCAGCGGGCGTGGCTCACAGGATGCCTGCGGTCTCGGACGGCTGCCATGAGAGCCTACGACAGCCCAGGTGACTCCTCGAGGTCATTCGTATCGAACTTGAGCCAGTTACTACACCGAAGACCACCCCCGTACTGCATCAAATTCCAAATACGTCGGTAGGATCTACCGTCGTCGCGGAAACTGCCAGACCGCTAAATGCGTCACCGGGATCGATTGGCCCACTAGCATCAAAACCACCAAACAGAGACGACAGATCAATATTACCAACCGGCGTTACAAGGGTGTCCGTCACTGTTCCGTCTACCCCCGGGGTTTCAACATAGACGTTCTCCAAGCCGCCACCGATATTCAACACATCGTAAACTGTTCCGACGGAAGGCAGGGCGGTGGCCTCAACCCCGGACGCGGACGCTGAGTTGGAAATAATGAACTCGACGTTTGTCATTCCAAGGACCGTCGCGACATCCTCGTCTGCATTGACAATGCCCAGCATGCTGGGTGTGGATCCGGTGCTATATATGTCGAAGGCTTGCACCGCGAGCGGTGCGGAATTTCCGAAAATGCTCAGGTTCCCACCGCCGATTTCAGCGAATGGAGCGAAGGAAAACAAGGGACTTACTGGAGCAAAGTCCTCTACTTCGGCGCCGTTCTGGATAGTGAAAGGATCGAACGTGTCCCGACCGACTGTGAATGCATCTTTCCCAGGCACATCTGGGAACCCCGTGGCCGCCGATGTTGAGGCATTGCTACCTCCTTCATCGCCGCTGGTCGCTAAGGCGAGAGCCGAATTCAAAAATGCCACGGCTATTAGCCCACCAGTGGCAGCTCCAACGGCGATAACCGAGCGCTGATACATTAAGATGTCCTTACTTTGGTCATTATTTGCAACGGGTTCACGTACCGGCTTCTAGCGCAATAAACCGTCAGTAGCCTGCCTCGACTGGACCGTTCCGTTTACGTCGCCGATTGCATCGGAGACAACAGTCACCTCGTTAAGGTAGTCGTTGGAGAACGCTAGGGAGTCGGAAGACCAGAGATCATTGATTGCATAATAGGCGCCGGGTTGGATTGTGCCTTCAGCCGGGTTGGTTAAAGTGCTTTCGATCAAGATTGAAAGCGGGTTGCCGGGGTTGTCGGCAGCGGCGCTACCCGCTGCACCGGACAGCGAAGGGATATCAGGATCTCCCTCGTCTGCATGGGCGAACGGCGACACCGTGAAAGCTAGCGACATGGCCGCCACAATGCTGAATGGAAGGATAGCCCGCGCCGTTCCGAACGTTCCGATGCTAACGCGGCCAGGTTGTCGGACCGCGCCGGTCTGGACGGTAAGTGATCGCCGAACTTGAACACAGTCTGACATCTGCTCTCCTTATAAGTTGGTAGCCGATATGTGACGAATAGGAACGTATGCAACGCAATGGTTTAAGTCAACGTTAAGGAGTGGGAATGAAATGCGTCTTGCACTATTTCGATTGGAATTGCATTTTTGGAAGTCGAGAAACTATGCGGAAATGGTGCGACGTCCCGCTGCGCGTTGTCTCCGGTTGCGCCACCACGATTGCAAGTAGGCCGTCAGCGATGCAGCCAGCACCGGCGCTAGCACCCGCTACCGGCCGACAACTCAGCGCGGAACCGGCGACGTGAATCGCCCTGGATTCGTCGGAGGCTCGAGCTATTGGATTCCGACCAGGGGTTGGTCGGTCCGTGATGCATCGTA
>NZ_MVHU01000007.1 GCF_002086285.1 Mycolicibacter kumamotonensis
CGGCGGCGCCGGGGGTGCCGGCGGGGCGGGTTCGACCACCGGGGCGACCGGTGCGGCCGGGGCCGCCCCGACGGGACGTGCGGGCGACGGCGGCGACGGCGGCGACGGTTACCACGCCACCACCGCCGGCGCCAGCGGCGGCAAGGGCGGCGACGGCGGAACCGGAAGCGTCCACGGCAACGGCGGTAACGGCGGCAACGGCGGCAACGGGGCGACCGGCAGGAACGGCGTCGCCGGCCTGTTCGGCGGCAACGCCGGCGATGGCGGCAACGGCGGGGCCGGCGGCGCCGGCGGCAACTCCCTCGGCGACGGCAACGGCGGCAACGGCGGCAACGGCGGCGCGGCCGGCAACGGCGGCCGCGGCCTGGACCAATCGGGCCAGCCGGCCGGCGCCACCCTGCCCGGCAGCGGCGGCAACGGCGGGCAAGGCGGGGCCGGCGGGGCCGGCGGCAGCAGCGCCAGCGCCCACGGCCCCGGCACCGGTAACGGCGGCGCGGGCGGTACGGGCGGGGCCGGCGGCAACGGTGGCGGCAACGGCATCGCCACCGTGGACGCGCCCAACAACGTGCAATACGGCAGCGGCGGCGACGGCGGCGCCGGTGGCGCCGGCGGCAACGGCGGCCTCGGCGACAACGGCGCCGCGGGCCCCAACGCGGGCTTCGACGGCGGCCACGGCGGAGCCGGCGGCCAGGGCGGGGCCGGTGGCTCCTCCTACCAGGGCAACGCCGCCCTGGGCGAGCACGGGCGTTTCGGCACCAACGGCGATGGCGGCGCCGGTGGATCCGGCGGGACCGGCGGCGGTGGCGGCACCGGCGGCACCGGGATCGCCAGCGCCGGCGGCGCCGGCGGCAACGGCGGCAACGGCGGAACGGCCGGCGCCGGCGGCGCACCAGGCACCGGCACGTTCGCCCAACCCGGAATCAACAAGGCGCCGGTCGGGATCGGCGGGGCCGGTGGCCACGGCGGCGGAGCGGGCGACGGCGGATCCGGCGGGATCGGTGCGGCCGGATACACCGGCGGCGCCGGCGGGAACGGCGGTGTGGGAGGTTCCGGCGGAGACGGCGGCGACGGCAGCGGCAGCTTCTATTCGCAGGGTTCCAGCGGTGGCAACGGCGGCTCAGGGGGCGACGGCGGCGACGCCGGTACCGGCGGAGCGGGCGGTTCGGGTGCCGCTGCCGGCACCGGTGGCAACGCCGGTGCGGGCGGTGACGGCGGCGACGGCGGAAACGGCGGCACCGCCACCCTGGCCTCGACGAACGTGCACGGCGGGGCGGCCGGCGATGGCGGCGCCGGAGGGGCCGCGGGCAACGTGGCCGCCGGCGGCGCCGGGGCCATGGGGGGCGACGGCGGCGACGGCGGCGTGGGTGGCTACGGCGGGACGGTCGGCTCCACCGGGGCCAATGGCGCAGGCGGTGCCGGCGGCGAGGGCTCGGGATCGGCTGCCGATGGTGCCGCCGGCGGCCCGGAAGGCTTGGTCAACGCGTCCATCCCGCTGTATCTGCAAAGCGGCGGGATCAGCCCGATCGTCTACATCTCGCTCAACGGCGGTCCACCGGTTCCGGTGCAGATCGACACCGGTTCCACCGGGTTGACGATCCTGGGCAACAGCCAGGGCCTGGGCGACTCGGTCTTTTCCGGCAGCGCAAGCTACGCCGGACTGGGCAATCAGTCCTACAGCTACCACACCTACGACACCACGGTCGGCTTCTGCGACAAGCTGGGCGTCTGCCCCGAGGGACTGGTCACCGATCCCACCGCGGTCAACATCGTCGACCCGGCATCGACCGCGCTGATGACGCAGTACTTCAACCAGTACGGCATCGTCGGGGTACTCGGCATCGGGCCGAACAACGGTTTCTCGGGAACCTCGACGATCATCTCGGCGCTGCCCGGCGCGCTCAACCAGGGGGTGCTCATCGACGAGGCCCGCGGCGAGGTGGTCTTCGGCCCCAACCAGTTGGAGCCGGAACTGTCCCTTCCCGGTTCCCCGTTCGTCGACACGATGGTGTCGGTCAATGGTGGCGCTCCGGTGGCGGTCTCGACCTCGATCGACTCCGGCGGCATGTTGGGCAGCGTTCCGCAGTGGCTGTTCCCCAGCGCCGGCATCGGCACGCACGTGCCGGTGGGCACCGAGATCTCGGTGTACACCGCCGACGGCCAGACCTTGCTGTACTCCTTCACGACGACCGCGACCAACAGCCCGTGGGTGTGGTCGAACACATCGATGAACTCCGGGTACTGGCCGTTCGCGGAGAATCCGATCTACATCGATTACCGCCCAAGCGGTTTCGGGTCGACGGTCTTCAGCGGCTAGAACAGTTCCCTGGCGAGCAGTTCGCAGGTCCGCTCGCGCCCGGGCGCGGTGGCCGGGTCGGTGCCGCGCCGCGCCGACGCCACCGGGTTGACCATCACCTCGTCGACGTCGAAGTGCTCGGCCAGCGCCATGAGCTGCTCGGCCGCTTCGCCGGGCGCGCCGACGACCGCGCGCCGCAGCCCGCTGTCGATGATGCGCTGCTCTTGATCGGACACCTGCGCTGCCTGAGCGTCCTCGACCAGGTCGACGGCGCCCAGCGGCCGGCCGGTCCGCAGCCGGGCCATCATCTGCAGATTCGGCAGCATCAATGCCGTTGCCTCTTCCCGGGTTTCGGCCACGGACGCGTTCACCGTCAGGAACGTCGTCGGTTCGGAACACATCTCGCTGGGGGTGAAATGCTCCCGGTAGTAGGCCAGTGCCTCTTCGGTGCCGTGGCCGGAGAAGTGGTGGGCGAAGACGTACGGCAGGCCCTTGGCCGCGGCCAGCCGCGCCGAATACATGCTCGATCCCAGCAGCCACAGCCTCGGCTCCCCGACCGCGGCCGGGGTGGCCTTGAGCAGGTAGTCCCCGTCGCGCAGCTGGACCTTCACGCCGCGACTGCTCATCATCGCGCGCACCTGATCGAGATAGTCGGGGAAGTTTTGGATTTCCCGCTCGGCCACGCCTTCCCTGCTGCCGCGCAGCATGAACGAGGTGACCGGATCCGAACCCGGCGCCCGGCCGATCCCCAGGTCGATTCGCCCCGGTGCGGCGGCCTCCAGCAGCGCGAACTGTTCAGCGACGGCCAGCGGGGCGTGATTGGGCAGCATCACCCCGCCCGAGCCCAGCCGCACCCGGGTGGTCTGTGCGGCCAAGTAGGCCAGCAGCACCGGCGGGCTGGTGGCCCCCACCGAGGGCATGTTGTGGTGCTCGGCCACCCAGTAGCGGGTGAAACCGAGCCGGTCGGCGGCCTGGGCCAGCCGCACCGTGGCGGCCAGCGCGTCGGCGCTGGTCTGGTCGGTACGGACGGGCACAAGATCAAGAACGGATAAGCGCACGTGGATGTCAACGCCGTCACTCAGCCGGATAGTCCCGCCAGCTCCGCCGCCCGGCCGAAGATGTCGTCGAGCATCGCCGGGGTCAGCCGGCCGGTGAACATGTTCTGCTGGCTGGGGTGATAGCAACCCAGCAGCCGCAACGTCGGGCCGAGTTCGGCCAGCGCGCCGTGGCCGAACTTCGGTTTGGGTTTGGGTGGCTGATCGGTGGCCACCCGCAGCGCGATCTGCCAGGCGAAACCGCCGAGCGCGACGATCACCCGCGCGTGCGGGGCGATCAGCCGCCATTCGGCGTCGATCCACGGCGCGCAGGTGTTGCGCTCGACCGTCGTCGGCGAGTTGTCCGGCGGGGCGCAGCGCACCGGGGCGATGATCCGGATCGTGTCGGTCTGCAGCCCGTCGGCGGCGTCGACACTGGTCGGCTGGTTGACCAGACCGGCGCGGTGCAGCGCGGCGTAGAGCTGGTCGCCGGAGCGGTCGCCGGTGAACATCCGCCCGGTCCGGTTGGCCCCGTTGGCGGCGGGCGCCAACCCGACCACGACGATCTTCGGCTTCGGTGACCCCCAGCCGGGCACCGGGCGTCCCCAGTACGGTTGGTCGGCAAAGGATTTCCGTTTGGTGACGGCCACCTCTTCGCGCCAGGACACCAATCGCGGGCAGGCCCGGCAGACACTGATCAGCGCGTCCAGCTCGGGGATCGACTCGACTTGGCCGGCCAGTTGCAGCACCCGGGCGGCGTCCGGGGCCTGCGGGGTGTCCGGGGTGGCCGGGTCGCCGGGCCAGCCGGTGCCCGGCGGCACCGGGGAGGCGAACCGCTGACCGGTGCGCGGGTGGTTGAGCATGGCACCATCCTGCCGGGTGCCGCGCAACGTGAAACGGCTACGTCGAGAGCTGTTGGGCTGTCGCCCGGATTTCGCGGATGTAGCGGTCGCGTTCGGCGGCGCTGACGTCTCGGCGCAGCGGCCCCAACTGCAATTCGTAGGTGGGATCGCCCTTGTCGAACACCGGCGCGGCCAGATAACTCACCGACAGCGGCTGCGTGGTAGCGAGTTGTTCTGCGGTGTACGGGTTTCCGTTCACGCCGGTGAGCAGCTCGAAGACCCGCTGGCGCAGCGCGACCCGGCGGGGATGCTCCGCCAGCAGGTCGACCACCTCGGCCAGCACGTCGAGTGCCTCCAGGCCCGGACCGCCCAGCCCGAACACCACGACGCCGTGCTGCCGCACCTGGTCCAGCACGTCCTCGAGCACGTCGCGACCGACCCCGTGCGCCGATTCCAGCCACGCCTGCCGTGCCCGCACATCGCGGTAAGCGATCACGGTGGCCCCGACGGGAGCGATCAGCGGCAACCGAACACCGACACCGACCCCGGCCGGGATGCGGCCGCGGCCCCGCACCAGGGTCAGGAAACTCAGCTCGGTCGGCCCGACCAGGGCCAGCCCCGCTCCGCAACCGGCGCGTTCCGCCAATTGCTCGATCACGTGCGCGCTCTCGGTCGACAGCGGCCAGAGCCGACGGACGGTGTCGGCGATACCGATCAGTCCGGGGCCCAGGGTGTACTTGCGATCATCGTTGCGGGCCGCCCATCCGGCCCGCTCCAATGCCAGCAGGATCGACGTCACCGTGGCACGGTTGAGCTCCAACCGCGATGCGATCGAGGCGACGGAACTGGGTTGCGACTGGGCTGCCAATAAGCCCACGACGGCGACGACGCGATCGGTAGGTGGCGAGCCCACCCGCTTGTCGTCGTGCCCGCCCATCGCCCTCCTTATGCCTGGCTCTGCCGGGAAATCACCGATCGTACGGCGTCGGCCCGGACCCTTGCGCTCAGGTTCGGCCGCCGGTAGCGTCCCGTCTCATCGCATTTTCAGTTGTCGTTCATATGACAAATAATTGTCATATTGCCGGAGAGGAGCCGGTCATGGCCACCGGACGACGCGAAGCCCACCGGGGCGGCCGGTCTACCAGTGCACTGTGTGCGGCCGGGCTGGCGGCGGTCGTGGCCGCCGGCGCGGTAGCGGGCCCGATCCATCCGGCCCGCGCGGCTCACCTGACGCCGGTGGCGCTGACGTCGGTCTCGGCCGAGGTGCAACAGGCGATCGATGCCCTGCTGGACGCGATGAAGCAGGCAGCGGCCGACGACGCGGCACTGCCCTTTGCGACACCCGATGGCGTCGCCATGCTGATGACGGGCCTGCAGAACACGAATTACGAATTGCTCATGGCCGGGGTCTCCCGGGTTACCGAGTTGTTCGACGGATGGTTTTTCCAATCGCCGGAAGTGATCGCCGGAGACGCCGCCAACCCTCGCCAGTACTTCCAGTTCTTCACGCCCGACATCTATTACCACGCCACCGCGGGCCTGGCCCCGGGCGCGACCTATGAGCTCACCGGCCGCATCGGCGGCGGCACCGAGGCGTTCGCCATCGCCACCGAGCAGATCACCGGGTCGCAGGCCGTCAGCAAGGAGAGCCTGGAACTCGGCCACGACCTGGTGGTCAATCCCGACGGCACGTTCACCGTCTACATCGGCCCGGAAGCGCCCAGCGGCGCGGTCAACTTCATCGACGACGACAGCGCCACCATCCAGGGCGCCGCCTCACTGTTGGTGCGGGACATGTTGGGCGACTGGGCGAAAGGTCCCAGCAACATCAGCATCCACTGCGTGGCCGACTGCCCGCCGTTCTTCGCCATCCCCGAGGGCGGCTTCTTTCCCAGCGACGAGACCACGGCTCCGACGAAGATCACCTCGGTCGACGATGCGTTGACCATGCTGTTCAGTGCCTTCGCCAAGATCGCCGGCCCGTTCAACACCCAGAACATGGGGCTGGCCCAGATCGCCGGGATCGAGCAGCCCGCCAACACCATGAGTCCGCTGGCCACCGAGACCAGCCTGTTCGCCACGGGTCTGCCGAGTGCGGATGTCTCCGCGGGGAATTTCGACCTGGACCCGGGCCAGGCGTTGATCGTCAAAGTGCCCGATGTGGCGGCCGGCTACAGCGGGATCGAGCTGATGAACGTCTACGGCGCCGCATTGCCGTTCACCCTGGCGCAGACCACCTTGAACAACACCACCGCGTTTCACTCCGCCGACGGCTACACCTACTACGTGGTCAGCGCCACCAACCCGGGCGTGGCGAACTGGCTCGACACCGGGGGCATCCCCAACGGCGAGATCTTCGCCCGGTTCGAGAACCTGCCTGACGGAACCGATCCGACGGGCATGGAGGTGACGACTCAGGTGGTGTCGGTGGCCGATGTGGCCCAGTACCTGCCTGAGGACACCCCGACCGTCAGCGCCGCCGAATACGCCGCCGACATGACCCAGCGGGTGCTGTCCTACGACTACGCCCTGGACGTGTCCCGGATGCACGCCCAACCGAGCTGGCTGATCCAGGAATTGCTGTTCTCGGGACTCAAGGGGCTCATCGGTGACGACAATTTCGCGGCGGTTTTCGGCGCGGAGCCCGAAACGCCGCTGGAGCTGCGGTTCACCGACGCACTGAGCCCGGATTGGGACGCCGTCTGGCACGGGTTCACCAGCGACCCGTTCGGCAGCCTCACCGCGGTGGCCAACAACCTGCCGCTGCTGTGGAGCGATATCAGCCTGCCGTTCCAGCTGGCCGCAGCACAATCGGTGCTGTCGCTGTTGCTGCCCGGGGCGGCCGGCTCGCTGCTGAGCGACGCCCTGCTCGACCCGAACAGCGGCATCATCGCCGGCCTGCTCAATGCCCGCGACGACCTGGCCACCACCATCCTGACCGCCAACGACGCCTGGCCGACGGAGGTCGGTGAGCAGGCCGCCCAGCAGTGGGCGAACATGTCCGAGCTGATCGGGCAGGCCGCCAGTACGGACCTGGGTTCGTGGTTCGCGTCGTTGTTCGACGCCGGCTGATCCGCCGCTGAAATCCCGGCGCCGCCATTACACTCCCGGAATGCGCAGGTACAGCGGTCATGTCGCGCTGACGGTCGTGTTGCTTGCCTCCGGGCTGACCGGTTGCTCGTCGGGGAACCGGGTGCCCGAGTCGATCGCGACGCCGACCGTTTCATCGTCCCCCTCGCCGACGGTGTCGCCGTCGGCGGTGATCGGCCCCGACGGGGCGAGCGTCGAGATCACTCTGAGCAAGATGCGGGTCACCGCAACCGCACCGGCCGGTGTCAGTGATCCCGGTGTGCCGCTGACGATCTCGGGTGGCCCAGAAGCCACGGGCAAACCATTTGCGGCCGCGGTGGCCGCCAGTGCACCGGCGTCGATCACGCTGGGCTCAGGGCTGCAGCCCAAGCAGCCGATCGAGCTGCGCTTCGACCTGTCCGCCGACCCGGAGCTTGCCGGGGCGTTCAGCGATTCGGTGAAGCCGGTGATCCACTCGGGCTCCGGCGCCGACGGGTCGGTGATCGACCTGATACCGGCCACCTGGGATCCGGCGACCCGCACGGTGAGCGCGACCACCGACCACCTGTCGTTTTTTCAGGTCGTCGCCGCCGACCTGGGCAAGGTGGTCGACACCATCCGGGGTGTGCTGCTGCCCGGCACCAACTCCGGCCCGGCCTGTGCGGGCGGCAGCCGACTGACCATCGGATCGATCTCCTACACGCTCAGCGCATCCAAGCCCGACGCGCCGGTCACCGGTTGCCTGAGCGACCCCGGCGACGGCGGCGTCGGCGTCGACTTCGCCAACAACAGCAGCCAGTTCTACGGGATCACATCCTCGCCTCCCGGAGCCTTCACCAACCCGACGCCCTTGAACAGCAATGACCAGCTCGCGGTGTGGCTGTTCGGCGACAAGAACGGGCTGCTCACACCGCGCGCCGGCGGCCGGCTCGCACTTCCAGCCGGCACCACCAGCGCCACCATCAATGCCGATGTCAATCCGGTGGCGCTGCAATTGAATTCGATCCTGACCGGACTCGGAATGCTGGGCATCGACGGCGACCAATTGGTAACGGTGTTCCAGAACAGCCGGTCGGCCTGGGACTGCGCGCTGACCGCGATGAACGCTTTGCAGCTGCCCAAGGACGCCTACCAGGCCCGCGATCAGTACGGCGGCGTCGCCCAATGCCTGCTGGCCGGGATCGGGGCCGCCGGCGGGCCAATCAGCGGCGCAGCCGGCGCCGACCCCAAATACCTGGGCGATGTGGTGCACCGGACCGGCGTGGCACTGTCGCTGGTGACCACCCTGCCCGACCAGTTCTTCGCCAACATCGCCGGAGCGATCGGCGAGGTGACCGGCAAGAATCACCTGCAGTTCACCCTCAACGGCCAGGGCCCCACCGCGCCGGCCCGGAGCACCGGCACCTTGCAGTTGAGCGTGTTCCACTCGCACACCAACCCCGGTGATACCGGAGTCGAGTTGGCGCCCAACCATTTCCAGCTCAGCAAGACCAAGCACGACGGCACTTTCTGGGTCGATCTGGGCCTGCGCTGGAAGACCGATGACGGAAAGGGACTGTTTTCCTACTGCACCGAGCAGACGAAGGTCCTCGACAGCGGTGGCGGCGTGGTGCTGGAGCGAAAGCAGCGACTGGCGACCTGCGACGGGGGCGGCGGCTGGGATTTTCAACTCACCAAACCCGGCACCTACACCTACGTCGTCGACCTGCAGGGCGAGCCGAGCGGCTCAGCCCACGGCGAGCAGCAGTTCACCGTCGACCCGTAGCGACGCGGCACGCCACCGCAGCTCCGTAGGATCGCTTGCGTGGATTCCGATGCCCTGGCCCAGCTGATCGCCGACCTGCCCGACGGGATGGTGGTCACCGATCCGACGATCACCGCGGGCTACCGCCAGGACAACGCGCTGGACCCGCTGGCGGGCCAACCGCTGGCGGTGGTGCGTCCGCTGCGCACCGAGGAGGTGCAGACGGTCATGCGCTGGGCGAGCGCGCACCGGGTCCCGGTGGTGACCCGCGGCGCGGGCACCGGACTGTCCGGCGGCGCCACCGCCGTCGACGGCGGGATCGTGCTGAGCACCGAGAAGATGCGTGACATCACCGTCGACCCGGTCACCCGCACCGCGGTGTGCCAGCCCGGCCTGTTCAACGCCGAGGTGAAGAAGGCCGTCGCCGCGCACGGACTGTGGTACCCGCCGGACCCGTCGTCGTTCGAGATCTGCAGCATCGGCGGCAATATCGCCACCAACGCCGGCGGGCTGTGCTGCGTCAAATACGGCGTCACCACCGACTACGTGCTGGGCCTGGAGGTGGTGCTGGCCGACGGCACCGCGGTGCGCCTGGGCGGGCCGCGCCTCAAAGACGTCGCCGGGCTGTCACTGACCAAACTGTTCGTCGGCAGCGAGGGCACCCTCGGGGTGATCACCGAGGTGACACTGCGACTGCTGCCGGCCCAGCCCAAGTCCGCGGTGGTGGTGGCCACCTTCGACTCGGTGGCCGCCGCGGCCGAGGCGGTGCTCGACGTCTCCGGGCGGCTGCGCCCGTCGATGCTGGAGTTCATGGACGGCGCGGCGATCAACGCCGTCGAGGACCAACTGCGGATGGGATTGGACCGCGACGCCGCCGCCATGCTGGTGGCGGCCTCCGACGAGCGGGGTCACGCCGGCGCGGACGACATCGAGCTGATGGCCCGGGTGTTCACCGAGCACGGCGCCAAGGACGTCTTCTCCACCGATGACCCGGTCGAGGCCGAAGGCTTCGTGGCGGCCCGGCGATTCTGCATCCCGGCCGTCGAGGCCAAGGGGCCGCTGCTGCTCGAGGATGTGGGCGTGCCCCTGCCGCAGCTGGGCGCGCTGATCACCGGGATCGAGAAGATCGCCGCCGATCACCGGGTGATGATCGCGGTGATCGCCCACGCCGGGGACGGCAACACCCACCCGCTGATCGTGCACGACCCGAACGACCCCGACGAGGTCCACCGCGCCGAGGCCGCATACGGCGAGATCATGGACCTGGCGATCACCCTGGGCGGCACCATCACCGGCGAGCACGGGGTCGGGCGGCTGAAGCGGCCGTGGCTGGCCCAGCAGCTGGGGCCCGAGGCGATGGCGCTCAACCAGCGGGTCAAGGCGGCGCTGGATCCGCTGAACCTTCTCAACCCGGGTGCGGGGATCTGAGCGGTGCTCTGCGGGCGCGAACGCGCCGCGAAGGTCCGCCCGAGGGGGGGATTGACAGTTAGGAAGTCATGTCGTATCAATGAGACATGACGACTGCTGTGTCTCATCCAAAGTTTGAGCTGTGCAACGCCGACACCTGGCCCAACCCCTGGCCGATGTACACCGCGCTGCGCGATCACGACCCGGTCCATCACGTGGTTCCGGCGAACGCGCCCGACCAGGACTACTACGTGCTGTCCCGCCACGCCGACATCTGGGCGGCCGCCGCCGACCATGAGACCTTCTCCTCCGCGCAGGGGCTGACCGTCAACTACGGCGAGCTGGAGATGATCGGCCTGGCCGACAACCCGCCGATGGTGATGCAGGATCCGCCGGTGCACACCGAGTTCCGCAAGTTGGTGGCGCGGGGCTTCATGCCGCGGCAGGTGGAGTTGCTGGAGCCGAAGGTGCGTGAGTTCGTGGTGCAGCGGCTCGAACGGCTGCAGGCCGACGGCGCCGGGGACATCGTCGTCGACCTGTTCAAGCCGCTGCCGTCGATGGTCGTCGCGCACTACCTGGGTGTGCCCGAGCAGGACCGCGCGCAGTTCGACGGCTGGACCGATGCGATCGTCGCGGCCACCGTCAGCGAGGACGGTGTCGCCTCGGCCGGTGACGCGATCGGCCAGATGATGGGCTACTTCACCGAGCTCATCGAACGGCGCCGCACCGAACCGGGGGACGACACGGTCTCGCATCTGGTGGCGGCCGGATTGGGTGCCGACGGTGACATCAAAGGTCTGCTGTCGGTGCTGGCTTTCACCTTCACCATGGTCACCGGCGGCAACGACACCACGACGGGAATGCTGGGCGGCTCAGTGCAATTGCTGCAACGGTCCCCCGACCAGCGTCAGCTGCTGGTGGACCGGCCGGAGCTGATCCGCGACGCCGTCGAGGAGCTGCTGCGGTTGACCTCGCCGGTACAGGGGCTGGCCCGCACCACCACCCGCGACGTGACGGTCGGCGACACCACCATTCCGGCGGGCCGCAAGGTGTTGCTGCTCTACGGCTCGGCCAACCGCGACGAGCGGCACTTCGGGCCCGACGCCGCAGAGCTCAACGTGGTGCGCAAGCCGCACCAGATCCTCACCTTCAGCTACGGCGCTCATCACTGCATCGGCAATCAGGCCGCGCGTATGCAAGCCCGGGTGGCGCTGGAGGAAGTGCTGGCCCGCTGCCCGAACTATACGGTCGATGAGGCCGGGATCCGCTGGGCCGGAGGCGGTTACGTGCGCCGGCCGCTGTCGGTGCCCTTCACCGTCGGGTCATGATGGCCGGGCGGGCCTGGCTGTCGGATCAGCGCGGTGAGCTGGCCGCCGAGAAGATCCTCGACGCGGCCGAGAAGTTGTTCGCCCAGCGTGACCCAGCGTCGGTCGGCATGAACGAGATCGCCCGCGCCGCAGGGTGTTCGCGTGCCACGCTGTACCGCTACTTCGAGAGCCGCGAGGCGCTCTACACCGCCTACGTACACCGTTGGGCCAACACCCTGTATCACGAACTGACCCGGCGGCTGTCCGGTATCGAGGACCCGTCGCAGCGGCTGGTCACCGGGATCATCGAGTCGCTGGCGCTGGTGCGCGGCAATCCGGCACTGGTGTCGTGGTTCGCCGAGACCGGTCCGCCGATCGGTGCGGCGATGGCCGAGCGCTCCGAGGTCATCACCGTGATGGTCACGACGTTTTTGTCCGCGTTGGGGACCGATGACACCGAGGCGATGCAGCAGCGCGCCCGCTGGGTGGTGCGGGTGATGACCTCGCTGCTGAGCTTTCCGGGCCGCGACGCCGACGACGAGCGGGCGATGCTGATGCAATTCGTGGTCCCGGTCGTGGTCTCGCCGGGACGGCTCAACTCCGCACCCGGGTAAACCGGTGCAGCAGCCAGGACACCGGAATGGTGACCAGCATCGTGACGACGAACAGGTTGAGCATCGAGCCGGTGTAGACCGGCGCGCGTAGCGCCTCCACCATCACCACCTCCATCAGCACCAGGTGGACCAGGAAGATCTCGTAGGAGATCTCGCCCAGCCACACCATCGGCCTGCTGGCCAGCAACCGCGCGTACCAGCCTTGGTTGCCCAGCGCCAGCGGCGCCACCGCCAGGGTGGCGATCGCGGCGTAGAAGCCCGCCTTGACCAGTGCCTCCGAGAGTTTGGCCGGCGAGGTGGTGGGCTCTCCGGCCAGCGGGGTGGCCGCGATGAGATAGCAGATGAGCGCCAACGGAATCGCCACGAACCCGTAGCAGCGCACGCCCATCGCCTGCAGCACCGCCAGCGCCATACCGCCGAGGAACCAGGCCAGGTAGGTCGGCAGCCACAGCCGGGCGCCGTCGGGCAGAAAGTCGCCGGCGTGCACCAGGATCAGCCAGGCCGGGGTGATCATCGCCAGCGCGGTCAACCCGGCCAGCAGTCGCACCGGTCGCCACTGCCGCCGGCACAGCCAGACCAGCGTGAGATAGGCCATCGCCGGCAGCACCACGTAGAAGGCGACCTCCACCGCGAGGCTCCACATCTGGGTGAGGCCCTGATGCAGATAGCCGAACATGTAGTTGTCGGTGTAGATCTGGGTCAGAGTCAGGTTGCGCAGCAACCCGATCGGATTGTGGCCCGGGTTCGGGCCGGCGGTGCGGTAGTGGTAGATCAGATAGGCCAGCGCCACGGTGACGACATAGGCGGGCATGATGCGCCGCACCCGGTGCCAGGCGTAGCGGCGCACCGAGGGCGCCGGACGGTCGAAAGCGGTGGCGCGCACCCAGGGTCGGAACAACAGAAAACCGGAGAGCACGAAGAAGATCGGCACCCCGATCTCCATCCGCGAACCCAGCAGGCCGGCGTAGCCGTGGGTGTACTTGCCGGTGGTGTAGGCCGCATGCGTGCCGACGACCAGGATGGCGGCCACCGCACGCACACCGGTCAGCGAGGCGACCCGATCGACGTGAGCGACCTGCTCCAGTCCGCCCTGGGCGACCTCCTCGCGCGGCAGCGTCATCCCATCCGTTTCCGGTGCGTCCCCCCGTCGCCGTGGCGGTCGGGTTTGCCGGACGGGCGGTCCCGGCGCAGGTTGATCAGCTGGCCCTGAATCCTGGTGCGTTCCAGCGCTTTGAGCGTGTTGCCGGACAGCTTGGCGGGCAGTTCCACCAGCGAGTGGTCCACCCGGATGCTGATGTTGCCGAAGTCGCTGCGGTGCAGACCGCCCTCGTTGGCCAGTGCACCGACGATCGCGCCCGGGCTGACCTTGTGCCGCTTGCCGACCGAGATCCGGTAGGTGGCGAACCCGTCCTTCGGCGGGCCTTTGCGGTCGCGTTTGCGGTCGTCGCGGCCGCCGTCGCGATCCGGCTTGGCGCGATCGCGTCGCTTGTCCGGCGGCGGCTCCACCATCAAGAACGCCTCGCCGTCACGGGACTGCAGCGCCAGCGCGGCGGCGATGTCGGCCATCGGCACGTTGTGCTCGCGGCTGTAGTCCTCGACCAGGCGGCGGAACAACTCGATGCCCGACGCACCGAGGTGGTTGGTGATCGCGTCGGCGAACTTCGCGACCCGCTGGGCATTGACGTCCTCGACACTGGGCAGCTCGGCCTCGACCAGCTTTTGCCGCGTCACCTTCTCGATCAGCCTGAGCAGGTGGCGTTCCCGCGGGTTGACGAACAGCAGCGCCGTCCCCGAGCGCCCGGCCCGTCCGGTGCGCCCGATCCGGTGCACGTAGGCCTCGGGGTCGTTGGGGATGTCGTAGTTGACGACGTGGGAGATCCGGTCCACATCCAGTCCGCGGGCCGCGACATCGGTGGCGACCAGGATGTCGATGTTGCCGCTCTTGAGCGCGGCGATGGTCCGCTCCCGCTGCGCTTGGGCGATGTCACCGTTGATCGCCGCCGCGGAAAACCCTCGGGCACGCAGTTTTTCGGCGACCTCCTCGGTGGCCTGCTTGGTGCGGACGAACACGATCATCGCCTCAAAGGACTCGACTTCGAGCACCCGCGTCAGGGCATCCATCTTGCGGGGGCCGGCGACCTCGATGTAACGCTGGGAGATGTTCTCCGCCGTAGTGGTTTTCGCCTCGACGGTCACTTCGACAGGGTCGTGCAAATAGCGGCTGGTGATGCGGCGAATGGCCGGCGGCATGGTCGCCGAGAACAGGGCGACCTGCTTGTACTCGGGGGTGTCGGCCAGGATGCGCTCGACGTCCTCGGCGAAACCCATCTGCAGCATCTCGTCGGCCTCGTCGAGCACCAAGTAATCCAGGTGCGACAGGTCCAGACTGCCGCGTTCCAGATGGTCGATGACCCGGCCCGGGGTGCCGACCACCACTTGGGCGCCGCGCCTCAGCCCGGACAGCTGCACCGTGTAGGACGCGCCGCCGTAGATCGGCAACACGTTGACCCGCGGCAGATGAGCGCCGTACCGCCCGAACGCCTCGGCCACCTGTAGGGCCAGCTCCCGGGTGGGCGCCAGCACCAGCGCCTGGGTGGCCTTGCTGGCGATGTCGATGCGCGAAAGGATCGGAATGGCGAACGCCGCGGTTTTGCCGGTACCGGTCTGGGCCAGACCGACCACGTCGGAGCCGGCCAGCAATGCCGGGATGGTGGCGGCCTGAATCGCCGAGGGCGTCTCGTAGCCGACGTCGGCGACGGCCTGCAACACCGAAGGGTGGATCTGCAGGTCAGCGAAGGACCCGGCGGGTGGGTGGGAATCGGACCCGGCGGGGGTGTCAGGGGAGCTCATGGCGCCTAGCAGTCTACGGGCAACATCACCCGCCTACCGCCACAGTTGACCTGCACCCCCGATGGCGTCGGTGGGTGCGTCGGCCCGAGACGACACGTGCTGACCGAGGCGGAACCGCCGTGGCACAGCGGTGGTCGGCCGCGCCTCCCGAAATTGTCCCCCGCGCGACGGTACGGTGCCCGGTGTGTTTGCAGCCGCTAGACCCTTAGCCGTGGCCGGCACGCTGTCCGTGGCGCTGCTGGCCGGTTGCAGTTCGGGCGATTCCACCGTCGCCAAGACACCGCAGAACACCAGCCCTCCCGCGGCGGCCGACGATAGCGCGGCGCCCACCTCGACCGCGCCGAAGACGGGTGCCGGCCCGGCTCCGGCGGACCCGTGCGCGGTCAACCTGGCCGCCCCGGCGATCGCCAAGGCGGTCTCGGAGCTGCCCCCCGACCCGCGCAGCGGCCAGCCCTGGAGCCCGGAACCGCTGGCCGGCAATTACAGCGAGTGTTCGGAGTTGTCGGCGGTGATCGTCAAGGCCAACACCAACGCCGAACATCCCAGCACCCGGGCGGTGCTGTTCCATCGCGGGGCGTTCCTACCGCAGTCGGTGCCCGACACCTACGGGTTCAGCGGGATCGACCTCGCCCACTGCACCGCCGACACGGTGGCACTGAAGAACGCCAGCGGAATCGCCGGGCTGAGCGGCCTGGTGAAATTCCGTTGGAACGGTTCCGGGGTGGAGATCATCGGCACCACCGCCCGCTAGCCGGTCGCGCGCGGCAACTAGCGGTCGCGCTGGGAGTGCCGTCCCAAGGCGTCGGTGTCGTCGGGGTCCTCCCGGTAGTGCCGGTTGCGGCGCGCCGGTCCTTGGCCGGTGATACCGAATTTCGCCAGCACGTCGGGCACTTGCGTCCCGTTGGCGATGGGACGGAAATGATCTCCGGCAGCGATGTGAAAGCCGTTGCGGCTCACCGGCTCCGGTTTCGGAATCGGGGCCGCCACCGGTGGGATTTCGACGGTCAGCGGCTCGGTGGCGGGGTCGTCGTGCCGGACGGGTCGACGGGGTTGAGGCCGGACGGGCCGGTGCACTTCCTGCTGGACCGCCCGGTGCACGTCGTGACGGGCTTCCGGCTCGCTCGGGGCGACGACCGGGATCAGCTCGGTCGGCTCGTCGACGTCGCGGGCGGTGCGCACCGTCGCGAAGTGTCGAGGCAGGCTGACGCGCTCCACGCGCACCTCGGCGACCCGAACCTCGTCGTCGAGTTCGTCGAGGTCGTCGAGTTCGTCGAGGTCGTCGAGTTCGTCGAGGTGGTCGATCTGCCGGGACCGCCGGCGGGCCGGCGGGATCACGATGCCGACCAGAAACAGGGCGGCGGCCACGCCGAACAGCGCGACGAAGGCCGGCAGCAGCGTCGACTCCGACATCGCCGCCGAGAACGGCTCGTGCAGGAACTCGGGCAGTTGCAGTGCCCCGGGGTGCGCGCCCCCGGGCATCGGCGGCAGGTCGGCCGAGATCCGCGACGTCATGAAGGCGGCCATGCCGGCACTACCGAGCACCGCTCCGATCTGACGGGTCGCGTTGTAGACCCCTGAGCCGGCGCCGGCCAGGTGCGGCGGCAGGTTACGGGTGGCGGTCGCTGCCAACGGCGACCAGATGAACGCCATGCCGACCCCGATCGCCGCGAACGGCAGGAGCAGGCGCCAGACCGCGGTGGTGGGCGTCATCTCGATCGACAGCCAGGTCAGTGCGATCGCCAGCACCGAGAAGCCGAACCCGACCACTGAGCGGGGATGGGCCCGGTCGACGATTCTGCCGACGACGGGCGCAAGCACCCCGGTGGCGATCGCCATCGGCGCGGTCAGCAACGCCGACCTGGTGGGTGACATTCCGCACACCACCTGTGCGTAGAACATCACCGGCAGCACCATCGCGGTGGCGGCAAAACCGATGACGGCCACCCCGACGTTGGCCAGACCGAAGTCGAGGTCCCGGAAGATGTGCAGCGGGATCAGCGGCTCACCGTTGGTGACCGCCTGCCAGTAGATGAAGGCAGCCAGGAAGCCGATGCCCCCGACGATCACCGCCCAGACCCACGGCGCCCACGCCTGTGACTCGCCTTCCTGCAGGGCGAACACGACGAGGAACATCCCGATCCCCGACAGCGCCACCCCGACCAGGTCGAATCGGTGCCGGTGGACCGGCAGCTCGGGGATCAGCACCACCGCCAGCACCAAGCCGAGGACGCCGATCGGGACGTTGACGAAGAAGATCCACTCCCAGCCGAGCCGGTCCACCAGCACGCCACCGGCCAGCGGTCCGATCAGCGTCGCGACACCGGCGGTGGCTCCCCACACGCTCATCGCCATGCCGCGGCGGTCGGCGGGGAACGTCCGGGTGATCACCGACAGGGTCTGCGGGGTCAACAGCGCGGCGCCGACGCCCTGCACCGCACGCGCGGTGACCAGCATCGCGATACCGCCCGCCAGGCCGCACCACAGCGAGGCGGCGGTGAACACCGCCAGCCCGACCAGGTAGAGATTCTTCGGGCCGAACTGGTCGCCGAGCCGTCCGGCGACCAGCAGCGGCACCGCGTAGCCCAGCAGATAGGCGCTGGTCACCCAGATCACCGTGTCGTAGCCGATGTCGAGTGCCGCCATGATGCTGGGATTGGCGACGGCCACGATGGTGGAATCCACCAGGATCACGAAGAAACCGAGCATCATCGCCCACAGCGCGTTCCACGGATTGGGCGAGTCCACCGGAGCGTCGGGTCGCCGCGCCGCGAACTGCGCGGCATCGGCACCCCTGGCGTGATCGCCGGGTCGAGTCCGGCTGCTCGCGGTGCTCACAAGCGCCGCCCCTCCCCTCTCTGCGCGCTGCGCTTCCGGGTACGAAGCCACTTGATGCGACGCTACGGACTGATTTTGTGTTGAACAAACTCGCAGCGCCGATGCGCTGATTCGCTGCCGAACAGCTACTGCACCGTTGAAGCGGGTAAACCGCTACCGGAGCGTTAGCCTGAACACCAGCGACCGGAACGGAGGCGACCATGGGCATCTTTCGACGACGGCGTTCGGCGCAGGAACTAGCGCCGACCCCCGCCGGTGAGAAGCCCAGCATGGCGGCCCGGGTGCTCTCCCGGGTCATCGAACGCAGTGAGCGGGTGCAGGGCCCGGCGGTGCGCGCCTACGTGCAGCGACTACGCCACAGTGATCCCGGCACCAGCCCGGCGCAGGTGGTGGCCAAGCTGGAGAAGCGTTACCTGGCGGCGGCGACGGCCAGCGGTGCCGCGGTGGGCGCCACCGCGGCGGTGCCGGCAATCGGCACGCTGCTCGCGCTGTCGGCGGTCGCCGGGGAGACCGCGGTCTTCCTGGAGGCCACCGCGTTCTTCGTGCTCTGCGTCGCCGAGGTGCACGGCATTCCGGTCGACAACCGGGAGCGGCGCCGCGCCCTGGTGCTGGCGGTGTTGGTCGGCGATCGGGGCAAGGGCGCCGTCGCCGAGCTGCTGGGCTCGGGCCGCACCAGCGGCGCGTGGCTCACCGAGGGCACGGCCGCGGTTCCGCTGCCGGCGGTGTCGGAGCTGAACTCGCGGTTGCTGCGGTACTTCGTCAAGCGTTTCACCCTGCGGCGCGGGGCGCTGGCGTTCGGCAAGCTGCTGCCGGTCGGTCTGGGCGCGGTGATCGGGGCCCTGGGCAACCGCATGATGGGCAAGAAGATCGTCGGGAACGCCCGCAAGGCGTTCGGCCCCGCCGCCGACCGCTGGCCGGTCACGCTGCATCTGCTCCCGGCCCTGCACGACGACGATGCCAGTCCCGCGCAACCGTCGGCCTGAGCAGCGCCGAGACATTCGGCGGCGAGCCTCGCGGAATAACCGAGAGGGGCTAGCCTTTATGAGGCAGGCGGGCGCGGCGCATTTGCCTCGCCGGACGACCAGGAATCGAGGCGAGAAGCAGTCGTGAGCGGTGTGAGTTCACCCTTCGGTCAGAACGAGTGGCTAGTCGAGGAGATGTACCGCAAATTCCGCGACGATCCGTCGTCGGTGGATCCAAGCTGGCACGAGTTCCTGTCCGACTACCGGCCCGGGGGTGACGGCGCGCCTGCATCCAGGCCGGCCGCACCGACCTCGGTTGCCCCGGCTGCCCCGGCTGCACCGCCCGCCCCGCCGGCGGCACCGGCTGCTCCGGGCCCGGCGACGCCCGCAAAGGCGACGAAGGCCGCCAAGCCCGCCCAGTCCCAGGCCCCCGCTCCGGCCGCCGACGCCGAGGTGCAGGTGCTACGCGGGGCGGCCGCCGCAGTGGTCAAGAACATGTCCACCTCCCTGGCGGTGCCGACGGCCACCAGCGTGCGGGCCGTGCCGGCCAAGCTGATGATCGACAACCGCGTCGTCATCAACAACCAGCTCAAGCGGACCCGCGGCGGCAAGATCTCCTTCACCCACCTGCTGGGGTACGCGATCGTGCAGGCGGTCAAGCAGTTCCCCAACATGAACCGGCACTTCGCCGAGGTCGACGGCAAGCCCAGCGCTGTCACACCGGCCCACACCAACTTGGGGCTGGCCATCGACCTGCAGGGCGCCGGCGGCAAGCGCTCGCTGGTGGTGGCTGCCATCAAGGGCGCCGAGTCCCTGCGTTTCGCACAGTTCGTCGCCGCCTACGAAGACATCGTGCGCCGCGCCCGTGACGGCAAACTGACCGCCGAGGACTTCGCCGGCGTGACGATCTCGCTGACCAACCCGGGAACCATCGGCACGGTGCACTCCGTCCCCCGGCTGATGGCCGGCCAGGGCGCCATCATCGGCGTCGGCGCCATGGAGTACCCCGCCGAATTCCAGGGCGCCAGCGAACAGCGCATCGCCGAACTGGGCGTGGGCAAGCTGATCACCTTGACCTCGACCTATGACCACCGCATCATCCAGGGCGCGGAATCGGGCGACTTCCTGCGCACCGTGCACGAGATGCTGCTCTCCGACGCATTCTGGGACGAGATCTTCTTCGAGCTGTCCATCCCCTATGAGCCCATCCGTTGGCGCACCGACAACCCGGACTCGATCGTCGACAAGAACGCCCGCGTCGTCGAACTGATCGCCGCCTACCGCAACCGCGGCCACCTGATGGCCGACGTCGACCCGCTGCGGCTGGACAACACCCGCTTCCGCAGCCACCCCGACCTAGACGTGCTGACCCACGGCCTGACGCTGTGGGACCTCGACCGGGAATTCAAGGTCGAGGGCCTGCCCGGCGGTGATTTCCGCAAGCTGCGCGAGATCCTCTCGGTGCTGCGCGACGCCTACTGCCGCCACGTCGGCGTGGAGTACACCCACATTCTCGAGCCCGAACAGCAGCAGTGGCTGCAGGAGCGCATCGAGGTCAAGCACATCAAACCGACTGTGGCGCAGCAGAAGTACATTCTGAGCAAGCTCAACGCCGCCGAGGCGTTCGAGAGCTTCCTGCAGACCAAGTACGTCGGGCAGAAGCGTTTCTCGCTGGAGGGCGCCGAGACCGTCATCCCGATGATGGACGCGGCGATCGACCAGTGCGCCGAACACGGGCTCGACGAGGTCGTCATCGGCATGCCGCACCGCGGTCGGCTCAACGTGCTGGCCAACATCGTCGGCAAGCCCTACTCGCAGATCTTCGCCGAGTTCGAGGGCAACCTGAACCCGGCCGAGGCACACGGTTCCGGCGACGTCAAATATCACCTCGGCGCGACCGGGGTGTACCTGCAGATGTTCGGCGACAACGACATTCAGGTGTCGCTGACCGCCAACCCGTCGCACCTGGAGGCCGTCGACCCGGTGCTGGAGGGACTGGTCCGGGCCCGCCAAGACCTGCTGGACAAGGGCGCCACTGACAGCAACGGGCAGCCGGCGTTCTCCGTCGTACCGATGATGCTGCACGGCGACGCCGCGTTCGCGGGCCAGGGTGTGGTGGCCGAGACGCTGAACATGGCGCTGCTGCCCGGCTACCGGGTCGGCGGCACCATCCACATCATCGTCAACAACCAGATCGGGTTCACCACCGCACCGGATCACTCGCGGTCCAGCGAGTACTGCACCGACGTCGCCAAGATGATCGGCGCGCCGATCTTCCACGTCAACGGCGACGACCCGGAGGCCTGCGACTGGGTGGCCCGGCTGGCGGTGGACTTCCGGCAGAAGTTCCACAAGGACGTCGTCATCGACATGCTGTGCTACCGCCGGCGCGGGCACAACGAGGGCGACGACCCGTCGATGACCAACCCGTACATGTACGACGTGATCGGCACCAAGCGCGGCGTCCGCAAGAGCTACACCGAGGACCTGATCGGCCGCGGCGACATCTCGATGAAAGAGGCCGAGGACGCGCTGCGCGACTACCACGGCCAGTTGGAGCGGGTGTTCAACGAGATCCGCGAACTGGAGAAGCACGCCGCGCTGCCCAGCGAGTCGGTGGAGTCCGAGCAGCAGGTGCCCCGCGGCCTGAACACCGCGGTGGACAAGGCGATGCTGGCCCGCATCGGTGACGCCTTCATGGCCATCCCCGACGGCTTCACCGTGCACCCCCGGGTGCTGCCGGTGCTGGAGCGACGCCGCGAGATGGCCTACGAGGGCAAGGTCGACTGGGCGTTCGCCGAACTGCTGGCGCTGGGTTCGCTGGTGGCCGAAGGCAAGCTGGTCCGGCTGTCCGGGCAGGACACCCGCCGAGGCACCTTCTCCCAGCGGCACTCGGTGATCATCGACCACACCAACGGCGCGGAGTTCAGCCCGCTGCAGCTGCTGGCCACCACCCCCGACGGCACCCCGAGCGGTGGCAAGTTCCTGGTCTACGACTCGCCGTTGTCGGAGTTCGCCGCGGTCGGCTTCGAGTACGGCTACACCGTCGGCAACCCGGACGCCCTGGTGCTGTGGGAGGCGCAGTTCGGCGACTTCGTCAACGGGGCCCAGTCGATCATCGACGAGTTCATCAGCTCCGGTGAGGCCAAGTGGGGTCAGCTGTCCAACGTGGTGCTGCTGTTGCCGCACGGCCATGAGGGCCAGGGCCCCGACCACACCTCCGGGCGCATCGAGCGTTTCCTGCAGTTGTGGGCGGAGGGTTCGATGACCATTGCGATGCCCTCGACCCCGTCGAACTACTTCCACCTGCTGCGCCGCCATGCCCTCGACGGAATCCAGCGACCGCTGATCGTGTTCACCCCGAAGTCAATGCTGCGCAACAAGGCGGTGGTCAGCGACATCAAGGACTTCACCGACGTCAAGTTCCGCTCGGTGCTCGAAGAGCCCAACTACGAGGACGGCGACGGCGATCGCAGCAGCGTCACCCGGATCCTGTTGACCAGCGGAAAGCTCTATTACGAGCTGGCCGCCCGCAAGGCCAAGGACGGCCGCGACGACGTGGCGATCGTGCGGATCGAGCAGCTGGCCCCGCTGCCCAAGCGCAGGCTGGCCGCGACCCTGGACCGCTACCCGAACGCGCGGGAGTTCTTCTGGGTGCAGGAGGAGCCGGCCAACCAGGGCGCGTGGCCCCGGTTCGGCTTGGAGCTGCCGGAGTTGTTGCCCGAGAAGCTGGCCGGGATCAAGCGGATCTCCCGGCGGGCGATGTCGGCGCCGTCGTCGGGTTCGTCGAAGGTCCACGCCGTCGAGCAGCAGGAGATCATCGACCTCGCATTCGGGTGAGCGAGCCTTCCCCCTTCCCGCGAGCCTCCCCCTTCCCGCGAGCGTGCGTGTTTGCGCGCCGACACGCCGGTCTCGGCGTACAACTGCGCACGCTCGCCGGGGTAAGGAACCCAGCCACTGAAGTCGGTACCAGCGGTACCGGATAAGCTCATGTGATCCACCGACTGCTGGGAGAGCACATGCAGGGATTTGCCGGGAAAGTCGCCGTCGTCACCGGCGCCGGTTCGGGTATCGGCCAGGCGCTGGCCGTCGAGCTGGCCCGCGCGGGCGCGCAGCTGGCCATCAGCGACGTCGACACCGAGGGGCTCGCCCAGACCGAGCAGCGGCTGACGGCGCTGGGTGTGCGGGTCAAGGCCGACCGGCTCGACGTCACCGAGCGCGAAGCGTTCCTCGCCTACGCCGATGAGGTCAAGGAGCACTTCGGCAAGGTCAACCAGATCTACAACAACGCCGGCATCGCCTTCAGCGGCAACATCGAGGTCAGCCAGTTCAAGGACATCGAGCGCGTGATGGACGTCGACTTCTGGGGCGTGGTCAACGGCACAAAGGCCTTCCTGCCGCACCTGATCGACTCCGGCGACGGCCACGTCATCAACATCTCGAGCTTGTTCGGCCTGCTGTCCACACCCGGCCAGGGCGCTTACAACGCGGCGAAATTCGCCGTCCGCGGCTTCACCGAGGCCTTGCGTCAGGAGATGGTCATCTCCGGGCACCCGGTCAAGGTCACCACGGTGCACCCGGGCGGCATCAAAACCGCGATCGCCCGCAACGCCACCGTCGCCGAGGGGCTGGACGCCGCCGCGATGGCCGAATTCTTCGACCGGCGGTTGGCCGCCACCACCGCCGAAGAGGCCGCCCGGGTGATCCTCGAAGGGGTCAGCAAGAACCGGGCTCGCGTGCTCATCGGCAGGGACGCCAAGGTCCTCGACCTGCTGGTGCGCGTCCTGGGGTCGGGATACCAACGGCTGTTCACGTTCGTCATCCCCAAGTTCATGCCGCGGTAGCGTCCCGCCGGCGCCGTGTTAGCGCCCGAGCGGGTGCTGCTCGAGGAAGGCGTCCACCACCGCCTGCGGGTCGGCGCCGCCGGCCACTTGGCGGTGCATGTCGACCAGGGCAGCGGTGTCGAGCACACCGGCCACCTGGTTGATCGCCAACAGTTGCGTTTCGGTCAGCGCATTGCGCCGATACAGCGGCACCACGTTCTCGGCGCGCACCAGGGCCGGTCGGACGTCGGCGAGCAGCACGGCGTCGTCGGGCACGCCGGGATCGGCGGTGCTGGTCCACGCCGCAGTGATCCTGCGGCCGTGCAGTGCGGCGAACAGTGTTGCATCATCAGGGAATTCGCGTAATTTCGGCAAGGCACACCGCCCCACCGCGGCCGGTGGCCGCGCACCCGCGACGGCGCCGACGGCCAATCCGGCGCAGTTCCGGACCAGCGCACGCAGATCGGTGCCGCCCCACGAGGCCGCGGTGGCTTTCGTCACCGCCAAGGCTGGCTTGTCGGCGGCGGTCATGGCGTAGTCACCGAGCGCGATGCCCTCCGGCAGCGCGCCGGCCAACGCCCAGTAGACCTGCCGGTCCGAGCGCGCCACCGAGTCGGGAGCGAACACCGCCAAAAATCGGCCGGTGAAGCCCGGGACAACGGTGAGCTCCCCGGAATCGAGTCCGGCGACCGGGTCCGTGACGGGTGCGACGCGCACCGCGGCACCGGCCCCGCGCAGGGCGCTCGAGTACAGGTGGGCGAGAACCTGCGATTGCGGGTCCGGCGAGGCCCCCACACTCAGCAACGGCGGGGGCGCATGGCCACCGCAGCCGGCAATCAGCAGCGCGGCCCACACGAGCGCCAGCCGGCGCAGGGGACGTCGTCGCGGCCGGGGCACCGCGCGCTCAGGACGCCGAGTCGGCGGCCGCTGCAACCGCCGCGGCAACGGCCGGTTCGACGCGCGGGTCCAGCGGGCTCGGCACCACCCGGTCCGGCGCCAGGTCGTCGGCGACGACGGAGTAAATCGCCTCGGCGGCAGCCAATTTCATCGCCTCGGTGATCCGCTGTGCGCCGGCGTCCAGCGCGCCGCGGAACACTCCGGGGAAGGCCAGCACGTTGTTGATCTGGTTGGGGAAATCGCTGCGGCCGGTCGCCACCACCGCCGCGTACTTGGCGGCCAGGTCGGGGTGGATCTCCGGGTCGGGATTGGACAGCGCGAACACCACCCCGCCGGGGTTCATCGACGCGATCAGCTCCTCGGGCACCACGCCTCCGGAGGCGCCCAGGAACACGTCGGCGCCGGCGAGCGCCTCGGCCAGTCCGCCGGTGCGGCCACCGGGGTTGGTGCGCTGCGCCAGTTCGGCTTTGACGATGTTCATGTCGGTGCGGTCCGGGTGCAGCACGCCTTGCGAATCCAGCACGATCATTTCCGAAATACCCACCGACAGCAGGATGTTGGCACAGGCCACCCCGGCCGCACCGGCACCGGAGACCACCACCCGTAGCGACGAGATGTCCCGGCCGAGCACCTTGGCCGCACCCATCAGCGCCGCCAGCGCCACGATCGCGGTGCCGTGCTGATCGTCGTGCATCACCGGGCAGTCCAGGGCTTCGATCACGCGGCGCTCGATCTCGAAGCAGCGTGGCGCGGAGATGTCCTCCAGGTTGACCGCCCCGAACGACGGACGCAGGCGCACCAGCGTCTCGACGATCTCGTCGGGATCCTTGGTGTCCAGCACGATGGGGATGGAGTCCAGGCCGGCGAACGTCTTGAACAGCGCGGCCTTGCCCTCCATCACCGGCAGCGATGCCGACGGCCCGAGGTCACCCAGCCCGAGCACCGAGGTGCCGTCGCTGACCACGGCCACCAGCCGATGCGCCCAGGTGTAGCGGGCCGCCAGCGTGTGATCTGCCGCGATGGCACGGCTGACCTGCGCCACGCCGGGCGTATAGGCGATCGACAGCGCGCGCTGACTGTCCAGCGGGGCCTTCAGTTCGACGGAGATCTTTCCACCCATGTGGGCTTCGAAGATCTCTTCGTCGCCAAGGACGATCGGCGTGTTGTTCGCAGTGTTCGCAAGGTTCTCGGGCATCGGTAGTCCAGAGTACTGCGCTGGTACGCCGCGACCGGCAACGACCAGCGCCGGTGGGCGCCAGCAGCGCTCAGATCAGGCCCAGCCCGGTGACCGCGTCGCGCTCCTCGGCCAGCTCAGCGGTCGAGGCGTCGATCCGGCCGCGGGAGAAGTCGTCGATCTCCAGACCCTGCACGATGCTCCAGTCGCCGTTCTTGGTGGTGACCGGGAACGAGGAGATCAGGCCCTCGGGCACACCGTAGGAGCCGTCGGAGACCACTGCCATCGACACCCAGTCCCCCTCGGCGCTGCCGAGCAGCCAGTCCCGGGCGGCGTCGACGGTGGCCGAAGCCGCCGAAGCGGCCGACGAAGCGCCGCGCGCGTCGATGATCGCCGCACCGCGCTTGGCGACGGTGGGGATGAAGTAGTCCTCGATCCAGGCCTGGTCGCCGACGACCTCGGCGGCGTTGCGCCCGCCCACCTCGGCGTGGAAGATGTCGGGGTACTGGCTGGCCGAGTGGTTGCCCCAGATCGTCATCTTCTTGATGTCGGTGACCTTCGCGCCGGTCTTGGCGGCCAGCTGCGAGATCGCCCGGTTGTGGTCCAGGCGGGTCAGCGCCGAGAAGCGCTCCTTGGGGATGTCGGGGGCGTTGGTCATCGCGATCAGCGCGTTGGTGTTGGCCGGGTTGCCGGTCACACCCACCCGGATGTCGGAGGCCGCGACCTCGTTGAGCGCCTTGCCCTGCGCGGTGAAGATCGCGCCGTTGGCCTCCAGCAGGTCACTGCGCTCCATGCCCGGGCCGCGCGGGCGGGCGCCGACCAGCAGCGCCAGGTTGGCGCCGTCGAAGATCTTGTTCGCGTCCGAGCCGATCTGGACCCCGGACAGCAACGGGAAGGCACAGTCGTCGAGCTCCATCACGACACCCTCAAGCGCCTTGAGCGCGGGCTCGATCTCCAGCAGGCGCAGTTCGATCGGCCGGTCGGGGCCCAGCAGCGAACCGCTGGCAAGGCGGAACAGCAGGCTGTAACCGATCTGGCCGGCGGCGCCGGTGACGGCCACCTTGAGTGGGGTTGTGCTCACGTCAAGTGCTCCTCGAACGGGTTCGGCTTGTCTGGATTTGGTCCGCGTCGAAACTAGCGCACCGTCGGCGGCACGAAAACTCCGGACCCCGGCCGAACCGCGCTGACCGGTCATTTTGGGTCCGGGCGCGTAGCATTTCACCGGCAGTGTGCGCCGAAGGGAGGGCCGCCATGACGGCGTTGCGCGACCCGGTTCCCAGGGTTTTGGTCGACTGCGGCGTCTACGCCGAGGGCGAGCGGGTCCCCGGCGAGTTCACTCCGGCCGGGGCAATGGCCAAGGTGCGCGAGATCGAGGCGACTGGCCGCGACGCCTTCGTCTGGGTGGGTCTGCACGAGCCCGACGAGCGCCAGATGCAGGCGGTAGCCGCGACCTTCGACCTGCACGAACTGTCGGTCGAGGACGCCGTGCATGCCCACCAGCGGCCCAAGCTGGAGCGGTACGACGAGACCCTGTTCCTGGTGCTCAAAACCGTCAACTACGTCCCGCACGAATCGGTGGTGCTGCCGCGCCAGATCGTCGAGACCGGCGAGATCATGATCTTCGTCGGCAAGAACTTCGTCGTCACCGTGCGCCACGGCGAACACAGCGGGCTCTCCGATGTCCGCAAACGCATGGACGCCGACCCCGAGCATCTGCGGTTGGGCCCGTACGCGGTGATGCACGCGATCGCCGACTACGTGGTCGACCGTTACGTCGAGGTGACCAACCTTATGGAAAGCGACATCGACACCATCGAGGAGGTGGCGTTCGCGCCCGGCACCCGCACCGACGTCGAGCCGATCTACCAGATCAAGCGCGAAGTCGTCGAGCTGCGGCGCGCGGTCGCCCCGCTGTCGGTTCCGTTTCAGCGGATGCAGACCGACTACAAGGACCTGATCTCCAAAGAGGTGCGGCGCTACCTGCGTGACGTCGGCGACCACCAGACCCGCGCCGCCGAGCAGATCGCCAGCTACGACGAGATGCTGAGCTCGCTGGTGCAGGCGGCGCTCGCGCGGGTGGGCATGCAGCAGAACACCGATATGCGCAAGATGTCAGCCTGGGCCGGGATCATCGCAGTCCCCACCATGATCGCCGGAATTTACGGCATGAACTTCGACCACATGCCCGCACTGCACTGGGTGTTCAGTTATCCGCTTGTCCTGGTAGCGATGGCCACCATCTGCACGGTGCTCTACCGCGCGTTCCGTCGCAACGGCTGGCTCTGAGCGCACTGTCGGCGGGCGTGAGCGTGCACAGTTGCACGGGCGAAACCGCGTGTCGGTGTGCTAACACGCACGCTCGCGCCAGGGGGGAAATCCCCGGGTAATCAGTGCGGTTCGGCGGCCCGGCGATCGGGGTCCAAGACGTCCACCCCGTCGGCCCGCCAGGCTTCCCGCATCGCATCAGCCCCCTTGAGCCGCACCCAGGCCGCCTCGGTGGCGGTGATCGGGGTGGCCGAGAAGAACCGCACCGGCTCGCGCGGGGGCTCCAGGGGCAGCTCGGCGATGTCACTCTCGCCCAACAGCACGGCGGTGAACGGCACCGCCCCCGACTGCCGGCTCCACAGCGGCCCGCCGAGGTCCATCAGCGCGTCGGGTGTCAACACCACGCCCTCCACCACCGGCGCTGCGGCCACCGCGGCAAGGCTTCGGGCCAGCCCGGCGTCCGAACCCGAAACCCGCAGCCGCAGAACCACTTCCCCACGGGGTCCGTGCACCGGGTCGGCCAGGATCTGGCCCGGATCCCCCATCGGATGCCGCGAGCAGCCCACCGAGACGTAGTGCACCATCCGGTCGGGGCCGGGACCGAACCGCAACACCTCGATGGGCTCGACACCCAGGAACGTCACCCGCGCGGTATCGGGCTGCGACGTGATGCCCGCGGCGGCGAAGTGCGCCCGCAGGTGTTCGCGCACCCGCTCCAGATCGTCGCTCACCGGCCGACCGGGGCGACGCTGAGGTTGACCCCGGACGCGGCGTCGAACACCACCACCTGGGTGGGGTCCAGGGCCAGCTCGATGGGCTGGCCGCCAGCCGCCCTCGACGCCGCCGGAACCCGTGCCACCAGCTCGCTTTCAGCGGAAGTGTCGGCCGGCTCGTTCGGGGTGAAATACAGGTACTTGTCGGCGCCCAGCGATTCGACGAGGTCGACGCGGGCCCCGAACGTCACCGCCCGACCGCGCTGCGCGTCATCGAGCAGCGCGGCGTCACCGAGGTGCTCGGGGCGCACCCCGATGACCACCTCACCGCCGGCCGGTGCGGGATGCTTGCCGATTGATTCGCGAATCGTCGCGCTCAGCGGGACTTCGCCGAACGGCAGTCGGGCACCGGTCGGGGTCAAGGAGCCGGGGAAGAAGTTCATCGCCGGCGAGCCCACGAATCCGGCGACGAACAGATTCGCCGGCCGCTGGTAGAGCTCGTCGGGGGTGCCGATCTGTTGCGCGATCCCGCCGTGCATCACCATCACCCGGTCGCCGAGCGTCATCGCCTCGGTCTGGTCGTGGGTGACGTAGACGGTGGTGGTGCCCAGCCGGCGCTGCAGCCGGGCGATCTCGCTGCGCATCTGCACCCGCAGTTTGGCGTCCAGGTTCGACAGCGGCTCGTCCATCAGGAATGCCTTGGGGTGCCGCACGATCGCTCGCCCCATGGCGACCCGCTGACGCTGCCCACCGGAGAGCTGCGACGGCTTGCGGTCCAGAAGCTCGGTCAGGTCAAGGATTTTGGCGACTTCGGCTACTTTCTCGGCGATCTGCGCCTTCTTCATCTTGGCCAGGGTCAACGGGAATGCGATGTTGCCCCGCACCGTCATGTGCGGGTAGAGCGCGTAGGACTGGAACACCATCGCGATGTCGCGGTCCTTGGGCGCGCGTTCGTTGACCCGCTCGCCACCGATGCGCAGCTCCCCCGAGGTGATCTCCTCCAAACCGGCGATCATGTTCAGCGTGGTGGATTTTCCGCAGCCGGACGGGCCCACCAGGATGATGAACTCACCGTCGGCGATGCTCAGCGACAGGTCTTTGACCGCCACGGCGCCGTCGGGGTAGCTCTTGGTGATGTGGAGGAGTTCGATCTCTGCCATCGGCTTATCCCTTCACCGCGCCGGAGGTCAGTCCCGCCACGATCCGTCGTTGGAAAATTAGAACAAAGATGATGATCGGCACCGTGATCACCATCGCGCCGGCCGCGATCGAGCCGGTCGGCTCCTCGAACTGCGAACTGCCGGTGAAGTTCGCGATCGCCACCGGTGCGGTCACCGAAGCCTTGGTCGCCGTCAGCGACAACGCCAGCAGCAGGTCGTTCCAGGCGAAGATGAACACCAGGATCGCGGCGGTGACGATTCCCGGAGCCGCCAGCGGCGCGATCACCTTGCGGAACGCCTGGCCGGGAGTGGCGCCATCCATCTTGGCGGCCTTCTCCAGGTCCCACGGAATCTCGGCGAAGAACGCCGAGAGCGTGTAGATCGCCAGCGGCAGCGCAAACGTGATGTAGGGGATGATCAGACCCGGCCAGGTGTCGAACAGGCCGGTCGCCCGCTCGATGTTGAAAATCGGTGTCACCAGCGAGATCTGGGGGAACATCGCGATCAGCAGTGCGGCTCCGACCAGCAGCCGCTTGCCGGGGAAGTCCAGCCGCGCCACCGCGTAGGCGGCCATCGCGCCGATCACCACCGCGATCACCGTGGTGATCAGCCCGATGCCGACGGAGTTGACCAGCGCCGAGCTGAACACGTCCCCGGCGAAGATGCCGCGGTAGTTGTCCAGGGTCACCGATGAGGGAATCAGCTTGCCGTCCTTGACCGTCGAGGTCGGCTTCAGTGACAGCGACAGGATCCACAGCACCGGCACCAGCGCGTAGACCACCACCGCCAGGTCGATGATCAGCCAGGCGGTGCGGCGGCGGACATCGGTCATTTCTGATCCGATCCCGGCGCCGCGGCCCCGAACACCTTGACGAACACGAAGGCGATCAGCGCGACGCAGACGAAGATCAGCACCGAGATCGCCGATCCCAACCCCACGTTGAAGCCCTTGAACAGGTTGTCATAGCCCAGGATCGACACCGATCCGGTGTTGTTGGAGCCGTTGGTCAGCACGTAGATGTTGTCGAAGATCCGGAACGCGTCGAGCGTACGGAACAGCAGGGCCACCAAGATGGCCGGTTTCATCATCGGCAGGATCACCTTGACCAGCCGCCGCCAGGCCCCGGCGCCGTCGACCTGCGCCGCCTTGAGCAGGTCCTCGGGGACCAGGGCCAGCCCGGCCAGCAGCAGCAGCGCCATGAACGGCGTCGTCTTCCACACCTCGGCGAGCACCACGATTCCCAGCGACGGCAGTTGGTGAGTCAGCGGCGCAGTGCCGGCCGGCAGCAGGTTCGCCAGGTAACCGGTGCCCGGCGTCCAGGCGTAGTACCAGCTGTAGGCGGCCGCCACCGTGACGATGCCGTAGGGCACCAGCACCGCGGTGCGCACCATTCCCTTGGCGAACAGGCTGCGGTGCATCACCAGGGCCAGCGCCAGACCCAGCACGAACTCGATGGCCACCGAGATCACCGTGATGCCCAGCGTGACGGCGAACGCGGTCCACCAGTACGAGTCGGTCAGGGTGGTCTGGTAGTTGGCCAGGCCGACGAACGCGGTGTCGTCCGGAGTGGTCAGGTTGTAGCGCAGCAGGCTCAGCCAGATCGCGTAGCCGATCGGATAGGCCGTCACCGCCAGCATCAGGATCACCGCCGGGGCGACCAGCGTCACGGCCAGGCGCCGCTGCGATCTGACGTCGTCCAGGCCCGAGGTCACGGGATCAGCCCCTTGCCGTCAATGGCCTTGCGTACCTGCACGGTCAGTTCGTCGGCGGTGCGCTCGGGGTCGATGGCGGTGATCGGCGCCAGCGTCGCCGATATCCGGGTCGACACCGCCTGATAGACCGGGGTCGCCGGGCGCACCGCGGCGTTGGTGAGCTGGTCGCGAATCAGGTTGTGGTGCGGGTATTTCTGCTGGAACTGCGGATCGGAATACACCGAGGCGCGCACGGCGGGCAGGCCTCCTTCGATCGCGACGTGCTTCTGGTTGGTCACGTTGCGCAAACACCGCACCGCTTCGAACGCCTCCGCGCGATGCCGGGTGGTCCTGGCCACCGCCAGGTTCAGCCCGCCGAGGGTCACCTTGGCCGGGTGGCCCGCCGTCACCGCCGGATACGGAGCGAACCCGAGCACCGTGCGGCTGGCCTCGTAGGCGGCCCGGTACTGCTCGTCGCTGGGCGCGAACGAACCGACACCGTCGATGCTGCCGGCCAGATCCGGGCGCCGGTCCAGTGGCAGGAACCCGACGCCGCCCTTGACCGCGTTCTCCAGCATGGACGGCAACACGAACGGCCAATTGACCTCCAGGGCCGCCTTGCCCTGCTCGAAGGCCAGCCGTGCGGTGCCCTCGTCGCTCTGGGTGATCGACGGATCCGCACCGGGGGCGGACGCCACCGCGTGCATGATCCGCAGTGCGGCAACGGTGGCGGCCCGGTGCTCGGCGGTGTCGGTCAGGGTGACCGTCTTGCCGTCGTCGTCGAGCACGCGGCCCCCGGCGCTGGCCAGCAGCGTGTTGAACCACACCACCAGACCCTCGTACTGCTTGGCCTGCACCGCGATCCAGCTCGGCTCCCCGACGGCGTGCAGCCGGGCCGCCTCGGCGACCATCGCATCCCACGTCGACGGCGCCGTACTCATCAAATCGGGCCGATACCACAGCAATTGGGTGTTGGTGATGACCGGGGCGGCATAGAGGCGCCCTCGCCAGCGGGCTGTTGCCAGCGGGCCCGGCAGGGTGTCGTCGACGGCGTCGGCCTCGGCCCTGCCGGCCGGGTCCTCAGACAGGGGCAGCGCCCAGCCGGCCTCGGCGAACTCGGCGGTCCACACCACGTCCAGGCCCATCACGTCCAGGCTGCGGTCGTTGCCGGTGAGCCGACGGGCCAGTTGCAGGCGCTGGTCGTCGGCGGCGCGCGGCAGGCTGAACTGCTCGACTCGGTAACGGCCACCGGCCTGTTCGGTGCAGCGCCGGGCGAGGGCACGGAATGTGGAGGTGTCGTTGGCCGGGGTGTACACGCTGATCACCAGGCCGTGGCCGGCTTGCCCGGCCGAACAGGCCGCACCACCCGAAACGACGGTCAGCGCCGCCAGCGCAGCCGCGCCCAGCCGCCGTACGCGACCGCGCCGACTCGCCACGCCACCTGCCTCCCGTCGCCGTTTGCCCAAACGGTAAAGCCGTCCGGCCGCGCTGCGCAACAACGCGGTCAGAGCGTCAGCTTCGCCAACAGGTCTCGGCCCTGCTCGGCGCTCTGCGGGTCACACAGTACGTCGTAGCGGCCCGCCACCAATTGCATGGTCGAGCTGAAATCCCTTGTGCCACGGGCCATCGCGTAGGGGACCGACGACGTGATCAATCCGAAGAACACGCCGGCGATCAGGCCGGTCACCAGCGCCTGGGTCGGGTTGGCGCTGAAGATGCCCAGCACCAGCCCGATGAACAGGCCCAGCCACGCCCCGGTCAGCACCCCGCCGCCGAGCACCTTGGGCCAGGTGAGCCGGCCGGTGACCCGTTCGACCTGCATCAGGTCGACACCGACGATCGTCACCTGGTGCACCGGAAACTGTTGATCGGACAGGTAGTCCACCGCGCGCTGAGCCTCGGCGTAGGTGGGATAAGACCCGATCGGCCAGCCCTTGGGCGGCGTGGGCAGCCGGCCCACGTCACGGCGTCCCCGGGGTGCCGCCGCGCCGAGCGGATCAGGGGTCTGTCCGGGCTGAAACGGGCTAGTCATGGGGTTTCACTCTCCTCGCTCCGGGAAGTCTCCGGGATGGCGGTCGGGCACTGCGTGCACATCGTGGGCCAAGGCGCATCCGCTAGGTTGAACAGCATGACAGCTCCCGGCGAGGATTCTGGCGAGAATCCACGAGCCAATGCCGATCAACCCTGGGCGGACGCGGGTGCGTCCGGGCCGGAACAGGGTGGCTGGCCCTATCCGTCGGGCTTCGACTCCTATCCTCCCTCGGCTCCCGGTTACCCGCCGGGCGGATTTCCACCGCCGCCCCCGGGCGGATTTCCACCGCCCCCACCGGGGAGCGGTTATCCGCCCCGATTCGACGCACCGCCCGGCGGCTACCCGCCGCCTCCCCCGGGCTACGGCGCACCGAACGAGTACCCGGGCTTCGGCACACCACCCGGTTACCCACCCGGCTACGGCCCACCACCGGCCTACCCGCCGGGGGGCTACGGCACGCCGTATCCGGGCGGCTACTTCAATCCGGGCCAGCCGCAGAAGACCAACGTCTTGGCGATCAGCTCCCTGATCGTCGCACTGCTCGGCCTGGTGTTCTGGCCGCTGGCGCTGGTCGGCACCGTGCTGGGGGTCGTCGCGCTGAGCCAGATCAAGCGGACCGGCGAGGCCGGGCATGGCATCGCGGTGGCCGGCACCGCCGTCGGCGTGGCCGCGGTGGTTCTGTCCTTCATCCTCGCGATGGTCGCGCTGAACTGATCAGCCCGGATACGCCTAGGCCGGCGGCTCGAACGGCGGCGCCTCGCGGCGCATTCCGGCCGCCCGGCCCTTGCCTGCCACCACCAATGCCATCTTGCGGCTGGCCTCGTCGAGCATCTCGTCGCCGAGCATCACCGCGCCGCGGGCGCCGCCGGCATGTGAGGTGTGCCAGGCGTAGGCCTCCAGGATCAGCTCGGCATGGTCGTACTCGGCCTGCCTGGGGCTGAAGATCTCGTTGCCCGCCGCGATCTGGTCCGGGTGCAACACCCATTTGCCGTCGAAACCGAGGGCGGCGGAGCGCCCTGCCACCCGTCGGAACGCCTCGACGTCGCGGACCTTGAGGTAGGGCCCGTCCACGGCGGCGATCCCGTGGGCGCGGGCGGCGACCAGGATGGTCATCAGCACGTGGTGATAGGCGTCGCCCTCGGTGTAGCCCTCCGGCTGCTCACCGACCTCCAGGGTGCGGGTGTTGAGGCTGGCCATCAGGTCGGCCGGCCCGAGCACCAGCGCCTGCACCCGCGGCGCCGCGGCGATCGCGTTGATGTTCATCAGCCCGCGGGCGTCCTCGATCTGGGCGTCGATGCCGATCTGCCCGACCGGCAGCCCGTGAACGGTCTCCAGCTGGGTCAACAACAGGTCGAGGGCCTGCACGTGGGATGCGTCGGACACCTTGGGCAGCACGATCACGTCGAGTCGGGTGCCGGCGGCGCCGACAGCCGCGACCACCTCGATCAGATCCGCGTGGGTCCACGGCGTGGTCCAGTCGTTGACCCGCACGCCCAGCAGCGGCGCCGCCCAGTCCTGCGCCGTGAGTGCCTCGGCCACCTGCGCCCGGGCCTGCTCCTTGGCGGCGGGGGCGACGGCGTCCTCCAGATCGAGGAAGACCTCATCGGCGGGCAGACCCTTGGCCTTCTCGATCATCTTCTGGCTGCTGCCCGGTACCGACAGGCAGGTACGGCGGGGGCGATATGCGTTGGTCACCTAAACACTCCTACCCTTTCAACCATGGCGTCGAGCAACAGGGTTTACGCAGCGCGCCTCGCGCGGATGCTGGTGCTGGGCCCGTTCGGTGAATCCGTCGGGCGGGTTCGCGACGTCGTACTCAGTCTCAGCATTGTGCGTCAGCAGCCGCGTGTCCTGGGACTCGTCGTCGAATTGCCCACCCGCAGACGCATCTTCGTGCCGATTCTGCGGGTCGCGGCGATCGAGCCCAACGCCGTCACCCTCAACACCGGAACGGTGTCGTTGCGCAAGTTCAACCAGCGGCCCGGTGAGGTCCTGGCGCTGGGGCAGGTCCTCGACACCAAGGTGCGGGTCACCGATCCCGAGCTGCCGGAGCTGGCCGGCGTCGACGTGACGATCACCGACCTGGCGCTCGAGCAGAGCCGCACTCGCGACTGGCTGGTCACGCGGATCGCGGTCCGGCACTCCCGGCGGCTGGGCCGGCGCGCCGCCGTCCACATCGTGGACTGGCACAACGTGCAGGGCCTGACCCCGTCCGCGCTGGCCATGCCCGGGCAGGGCGTCGCACAGCTGCTGCAGCAATTCGAGGGCTGGCGGCCGATCGAGGTGGCCGACGCCATCCGCGAACTGCCACCCAAGCGCCGCTACGAGGTGATCAACGCGCTGGACAATGCGCGGCTGGCCGACATCCTGCAGGAGCTGCCCGAGGAGCGCCAGGCCGTCGTGCTGGGCCAGCTGGGCACCGAACGCGCCGCCGACGTGCTGGAGGAGATGGATCCCGACGACGCCGCGGACCTGCTCGGCGTGATGAACCCCACCGAGGCCGAGGCACTGCTGGCGCGGATGGACCCCGACGACTCCGACCCGGTGCGCCGCCTGCTGGAGCACTCCCCCGACACCGCGGGCGGGCTCATGACCTCCAATCCGGTGGTGCTGACCGCCGACACCTCGGTCGCCGAGGCGCTGGCCCGGGTCCGCGACCCCGACCTGACTCCCGCGCTGGCCTCGCTGGTCTTTGTGACCCGAGCCCCCACCGCCACTCCGACCGGCCACTACCTGGGCTGCATCCCGCTGCAGCGGCTGCTGCGGGTGCCCCCCGCCGACCTCATCGGCGGGATCGTCGACTCCGACCTGCCCGTACTGAATCCGGAGGTGTCGCTGGCCGAGCTGACCCGCTACTTCGCCGCCTACAATCTGCTCTGCGGGCCGGTGCTCGACGAGCAGAATCACCTCCTGGGCGCGGTGACGGTCGACGACGTGCTGGACCACCTGCTGCCGCGTGATTGGCGCGAAACCCCCGAGCCGGATCTGGGGCCGAAACTCGCCGGGAGGCCGTCGTGACCGACCGCTCGTCATCGCAGCGGCTCTCCACGCCGCGCACCTCGCGCCTGCCCAGCCTCCGCATGGACCCCGACGCCCTGGGCCGGTTCACCGAGTCGGTGGCACGGTTCTTCGGCACCGGGCGCTACCTGGCGATCCAGACCGTGCTGGTGGCGGGATGGATCCTGCTGAACATCTACGCGGTCAGCCTGCGCTGGGACCCCTACCCGTTCATCCTGCTCAACCTGGCCTTCTCCACCCAGGCCGCCTACGCCGCGCCGCTGATCCTGCTGGCCCAGAACCGGCAGGAGAACCGCGACCGGGTCAGCCTGGACGAAGATCGCCGCCGGGCCGCGCAGACCAAGGCCGACACCGAGTACCTGGCCCGGGAACTGGCGTCGTTGCGGTTGGCGGTCGGCGAGGTGGCCACCCGCGACTACCTGCACCACGAACTCGAGCGGGTCCGGGAATTGCTCGAGGACATGCGCGCCGAACCCGATCCTCCCGCCTCCGAGCCCGCGCCCAGCCGGCCGGCTTTACCCCGCGACGGGCGCTCATAATCGGCACCAGCGGCACCGGTGTTGGGTATGGTGACCTAGTTCACGGAGTCGACCCGGCTCCACCGAGGCTCTACCACTGCCGTAGCAAGGCGGACAAGGGGCGGTCGAGTGCCTACAGGGGGCGGCGCAGCCGAGCACCTGTCACGCGCGGCCAGATGCCGGCGGGCGGTCCGCGCTGCGCTGCGGCCCGCGTTCGGCCTGACCTTCATCACCCCGCTGGTGTTCGCCGGTGCCGTCGGCGCAACGCCACGTTCCCCGTCGACATCGCTGCCCCTGCGCAACGCCGCCGTGACCCCGCTGGCGGCCGCGGTCAGCACCGGCTCCTCCGGGCACTCCTCGGGGCCGGCTGTCGTCGCGGTGCCGCGCCAGCAGCCGAACCTGCACGTGGCGGCGGGCGCCCCGTCGGCGCAGCCGGCGGCCGTCGTCTACGCGCCGGGCACGTTGGGCATTCCCAAGACGGCGCTGGCGGCCTACCGCAACGCCGAACATCAGATGGCGGTCGCCGCCCCCGAATGCGGGATCAGCTGGAATCTGCTGGCCGGTATCGGCCGCATCGAATCGAGGCATGCCAACGACGGCGCCACCGACGCGCGCGGCACGGCGCTACAGCCGATCTACGGGCCGACGCTGGACGGTTCGCTACCGGGAAACGAAGTCATCGTGGCCAGCAGCGCCCCCGGACGCGTCGTCTACGCCCGCGCCATGGGGCCGATGCAGTTTCTGCCCGGAACCTGGTCGCGTTACGCCGCCGACGGGGACGGCGACGGCAGGGCCGACCCGCAGAACATCTACGACGCGACGCTGGCGGCAGCACGGTATTTGTGCAGCGGCGGTCTCAACCTGCGCGAGCAGTCGCAGGTGCTGACCGCGATCCTGCGCTACAACAACTCGATGGCCTATGCGGAGAACGTGATGGGCTGGGCGGCGGCCTACGCCACCGGGGTGGCTCCGGTGGATCTGCCACCGATCATCGGACCGGCACCGCCGATCGCGGACCTGCACCTCGAGCACCTGGAACACCCGGAGGGTCTCGGCCCGGAATCGATCAGCCTGCACGGGATGGCCCAGCTCGACCACACCGCGGGTTCCTCCCTGATCGACCTGGGCCAGTCGAGCACGCTGCCGTGGGCCCCGCAGTGGATGACCTCCGGCGAGCCGCAGCTGCCCCGTCCCTCGGCGGCCTGCCGGATGATCTGCCTCGAGCCGCAGGCCGGGACCACCCCGGCGGCGCCGGCCACCGCGCCGGACGCGCACCCGGCGCCGATGCCGCCCTACGCCGTCGCGCCGGCAGGGGCCCCGGACGAGGCGCCGCAAGCGCCCGCCCCCGCACCGGCTCAAGCGCCCGCCCCGGCGCCGGCACAGGCCCCCGCGGCGGGGCCGCCGGAGGCACCGCAGGCGGCCCCACCGGCGTGACCAAGAGCGCAGTCCGGGGCTGACGCGCACTGGCTTAGACTCGTCTTCGATGTCCAAGACACAAGACGACACCGCAGCCCTGCACGACGCGATCTACGCCGCGCTGGGCACCGTGTTGGACCCCGATATTCAGCGTCCGATCACCGACCTGGGCATGGTCAAGAGCATCGAGATCGCCGACGACCGCAGCGTGCACGTCACGATCTACCTGACCATCGCCGGCTGTCCGATGAAAACCGAGATCACCAACATGGTGACCCGCGCGGTCAGCGACGTCCCCGGCACCGGTCCGGTCAAGGTGAGCCTGGACGTATTCAGCGACGAACAGCGCGCAGAACTGCGCAAACAGCTGCGCGGTGACGCCAAGGAACCGGTCATTCCGTTCGCCCAACCGGGCTCACTGACCAAGGTGTACGCGATCGCCTCGGGCAAGGGCGGCGTCGGAAAGTCCAGTGTCACAGTCAATCTCGCCGTGGCACTGGCCGAGCGCGGGCTGTCGGTCGGGGTGCTCGACGCCGACATCTACGGCCACTCGGTGCCGCGGATGATGGGCGTCACCGCGCTGCCCACCCAGGTCGACTCGATGATCATGCCGCCGATCGGCTACGGCGTGAAGGTGATCTCGATCGCGATGTTCACCAAGGGCAACACCCCGGTGGTCTGGCGGGGCCCGATGCTGCACCGCGCGTTGCAGCAGTTCCTCGCCGACGTCTACTGGGGCGACCTGGATGTGCTGTTGCTCGACCTGCCGCCGGGAACGGGTGACATCGCTATCTCGGTGGCCCAGCTGGTTCCCCCGGCCGAGATCCTGGTGGTAACCACCCCGCAGCAGGCAGCCGCGGAGGTGGCCGAGCGGGCCGGGGCGATCGCCCTGCAGACCCGCCAGCAGGTCGTCGGCGTGGTGGAGAACATGGCCGGGCTGGCCATGCCCGACGGGTCCACCATGCACCTGTTCGGCGAGGGCGGCGGTGAACGGGTCGCCGAACGGCTGACCCGGGCCATGGGCCGCGACGTGCCGCTGCTGGGCCAGGTGCCGATCGACAGTGAGATGGTGACCGGCGGCGACTCCGGGTCTCCGGTGGTGCTCACCCCGGACTCGGTGGCCGGCAAGGAACTGCGCCGCATCGCCGATCAGCTGGCGACCCGGGGACGCGGCCTGGTCGGCATGTCGCTGGGGCTCAACACCGGCAACACCCAGCGCTGAACCGCCTCCGGGTCAGGTCGCGTCGGCGTCGAACGGTGCGGGCGCCCCGGGCAGGCGCCTGGGGGCCGTGGGAGCCATGTCTGGCGCAGCTAGCGCGGTGCGCGGATCCTCGGCCAGGGAACTGACCGCGGTGAACAGCGAATCGTCCCCGTCGAGCAGATGCTTGGTCAACGCGGCCCGCGGTGTCATGCCGCGCAGCTTCTGCAATTCGCTCAGCGGCACGCGCAGGTCATCGAATTCCGGGCCCATCTCGTCGCGCAACTGATCGGTGGCATTGGTGACGTACTCGCGGGCCTGCCGCAACGCGGTCGCGGTCCAGCGGATCGCCCCCGGCAACCGCTCCGGGCCCAGGATCACCAACCCGACCACCACCAGGACCAGCATCTCGCCCCAGCCCACATTGGCGAACATCAGCCGAACATCTAGCCGTCGCCGGTGGGGGTCACGTTCAAGGTGACGTTGCGCCCGTCGCGGACCACCTCGACGGGCGCTTCCTTGCCGATGGTCAGCTGGCGCACCGCCACGACGAACTCGTCGGCGTTGGCGACGGTGCGGTCACCGATCTTGACCACCACGTCGTTCTCCAGGATGCCGCCCTTCTCCGCGGGGCTGCCCACCTTGACGTTGGCGATCTGCGCGCCCGAGGCGATGGCGTTGCTGACCGACCGGGCGCTGACCCCCAGGGTCGGGTGCACGATCTTGCCGTCTTTGATCAGCGCTTGCGCGACGGTCTTCATCTCGTTGACCGGGATCGCGAAACCCAGGCCACTGGCGCTGTCGGACAACGACTTTCCGGCGGTGTTGATCCCGACGACCTGGGAGTCCATGTCGATCAGCGGGCCACCGGAGTTACCGTGGTTGATCGAGGCGTCGGTCTGCACCGCGTCGATGACGGTGTCGGTGTCGGAGTCCTCGCCCGACAGCGGCACCGGCCGGTGTACGGCGCTGATGATGCCGTGTGTCACGGTGCTGCGCAGCCCCAGCGGGGCGCCCGCGGCGATCACCTCGTCGCCGACGCGGACCTTGTCGGAGTCACCGAGGCGGGCCACCGTCAGGTTGTCGACGTTGTCGACCTTGAGCACCGCCAGGTCGGTCTTCGGGTCGCGACCCACCAGGTTGGCCAGCACCTCTTTGCCGTCGTTGAACACCACGGTGGTCTTGAACTTGCTGGGGTTGTTGGCCGCCTCGGAGATGACGTGGTTGTTGGTGACGATGTAGCCCTTGCCGTCGATGACCACACCCGAGCCCTGCATGCCCTGGTCGTCGCTGACGGACTCGATGGTCACCACGGAATTGGCGACCGCTTCGGCGACCTTGGCGAACCGGCCGGCCGGCTCCTCGGCGTTGCCCTTGGTCGACAGCGTCACCTTCGAGGTGGTGAACGCCTCGACGACCTGAGCGGTGGTTCGCCCGACCCAGCCGCCGGCCATCCCGATGGCCAGCGCGATCGCGGCCAGTACGGCCAGCGCGCGGTAGGAGACCCGGTCGCCGAACAGCACGTCACGCACGCCGAGCCGACCGCCCACGTCACCGGGCGCCAGCGGCGGCGGCGGGACGACGGCGGGCGCGCCCAGTGCGGCGCCCGCGGCCGGATCACGCCACGGGTCGTCGGTCTCGGTGAACTCGTCCGGCTTGCCGTTGCGCTCCAGCGCACCGGCGTCGGCGGGATGGCGCTGCAACGACGGGCCGGTCCCGAAGGGGCGGCCGAACGCCTCCTTGAGCACCGGGTCCGGCGGCAGGTCACGCGGGGTGAACTCGCCCTGCTCGCGGTACTTCTTGGGCCGCACCTCGGCCGGGATGAACGATCCGGGCACCCCGTCGGGCCGGCCGAAGGCCCTCCTGGAGGCGTTGTCCACCGGGGGCCGGTAGACCGGCCGCGGCGCCAGGCGGTTACCGCCGGCGTTCTCGTTGTTGGAGCTCACCTATTCCTCTTCCGGTCCCGCGTCGGCTTCCAGGCGTCACAAGCCAAGCGCTACTCCCGGCGCTGGCGCCGCATCGCATCCACCTTACCGACGTTTGCGGCGATCCTGCGGCTTGCCGTCGGCGAACGGGGCGGGCCGCGGCGTGGCGGCCTCATCGGGGGGACAGTCGGCGGGACAATCCGGGATCTGGGCCAGCAGGCCGAGCAGTGCGGAGGGGATCCGGATCGGGTGCGAATCGCGCAGCGCCGACCGCGCACGGCCCTGATACTCCACCTCGGCGGCGCAGTCGGGACACAGCGACAGGTGGTGGGCGGCACGCAGGTGGGCGTTCATCCGCAACTCGCCGTCGACGTAGGCGGCGATCGCTTCACTGCAGAGATGCTCGGTGGACCCGAACTGGCGGGGCGCGCCGACCGGTGCGTCACTCTGCGAGGCGAACTGGGCGGGAAGCCAGGAGAATGCGCGACGGAAGACACCTCCCCGTTCCGTCACCACCGGACTCCTTCCGTCACACGGTCACAGGCCTGGTGTTCACACCGGAACATGCCTTATAAGAATCGTCCTTATAAGAATGTAGCGCGACATGACGCCTCGACGCGGCAACCGGGGTGCTGGTGGGCCGACTCAGCCGGCCGCGGCACCGCCGAAGGCGGCACCGTCGGGCTGGCCGGACCGCTCGGCAAGGTAGGCGCGCAGCGCCTGCCGGCCCCGGTGGATACGGCTGCGCACGGTGCCCAGCTTCACCCCGAGGGTGGCGCCGACCTCCTCATAGGACAGACCCTCGATGTCGCACAGCACCACGGCCGCCCGGAACTCCGGCGCCAACGAGTCCAACGCCGCCTGCAGGTCGGGGTCCAGCCGGGCGTCGTGGTAGATCTGCTCGGGATCGGGCTCGTCGGCCGGCACCCGGTCATAGTCTTCGGGCAGCGCCTCCATCCGGACGCGTCCCCGTCGGCGCACCATGTCCAGGAACAGGTTGGTGGTGATCCGGTGCAGCCAACCCTCGAAGGTCCCGGGCTGGTAGTTGTGCAGCGAGCGGAAGACCCGGATGAAGGTCTCCTGGGTCAGATCCTCGGCGTCCTGCTGGTTTCCGGACAGCCGGTAGGCCAGCCGGTACACCCGGTCGGCGTGCTGGCGCACCAGCTCGTCCCACGACGGCATGGCCGCCACGTCCCCAGTGGCGTCGAACACCGCGGTCCCCTGCGGCTCGTCGGAAGGCTCGACCCAGTCGATGTCGGAGTAGCGCTCCGAGTGGGTGGTCGGATGCGACATGGCGACCGGGGGCAGCAATGTGGTTATGGCGACGTCCTCCGTTTCCGGGCAGCCATCAGGCGACGGCAGCGTGATATCGCTGTCAACGTGCTCCAGGCCCCTGGTATTCCGAGCGTCTCGAGGCCGGTTCCTACCTCGTTCCATGCCGATACCGTTGCGTATCGCGGTGTGTCAGCTCTGTGTCGGCCCTGAACGCCGACTGTGAACTTGTGTTCGAATAGGCCGCACGGTGCGCCGTTGCACTCGGATAACAGTTCGGACACGGGCCGCGTCCCGGGCGTGTCGCGCGGGCGAGCCGATACACCACCGCCGGTGGGTTTGTCCTACGCTGCGCACATGGCCAGCACCGACGACACTTCCGGGCCGCAGCCGCCGCACAGCCGGGCCGACGCGCTCCTGGCGCACGCCGAGGGCTCGATGTCCGAAGACGCGGTTCTGGTCGCCGCCCGCGACCGGGCCGGAGAGATCGGCGTCGCATCGGTCAGCGCGGCGGTGGGCGCGTTGTTGAGCCTGCTGACCAAGCTCAGCGGAGGCAAGGCGGTGGTGGAGGTCGGCACCGGGGCCGGCGTCAGCGGACTGTGGCTGCTGTCCGGCATGGGCGAAGACGGAGTCCTGACCACCATCGACATCGAGCCCGAACATCAGCGCACCGCCAAGCAGGCCTTCGGCGATGCCGGCATCGGTCCGTCGCGAACCCGGTTCATCAGCGGCCGCGCCCAGGAGGTGCTCACCCGTCTCGCCGACGAGTCCTACGACCTGGTCTTCGTCGACGCCGACCCGATCGACCAGCCCGGATACGTGTTGGAGGCCGTGCGTCTGCTGCGGCCGGGCGGTGTGGTGGTGCTACACCGGGCCGCGCTGGGTGGCCGGGCCGGAGACCCGACGGCCAACGACGCCGAGGTGGTCGCGGTGCGCGAAGCTGCCCGGCTGATCGCCGAGGACGAGCGGCTGACCCCTGCGCTGATCCCGCTGGGCGACGGGCTACTGGCCGCCGTCCGCGACTGACCCTCTCCCGCTCCGTGAACGTGCGCAGTCGTACGCGACACGCCGCGATTTGACGGGCAAACACGCACGCTCGCCCCGAAGCGCTTGACGACGACTGAACACGTGTTTAGTGTTTTGAACATGCGTTCAGCCGATCTGACGGCCAGTGCGAAAATCCGGGACGCCGCGATCGACCAGTTCGGCGCCAACGGCTTCGGCGTGAGCGTCCGGGCGATCGCCGAAGCCGCCGGGGTGAGCGCCGCACTGGTCATTCACCACTTCAGGTCCAAAGACGGACTGCGCCGGGCCTGCGACGAGTTCGTCGCCGAGGAGATCCGCAGCAGCAAGTCCGAGGCGATGCGCTCGGCGGATCCGGCCACCTGGTTCGCCGCGATGGCCGAGATCGAGTCCTACGCGCCCCTGATGGCCTACCTGGTCCGCACCATGCAGTCCGGCGGCGACCTGGCCAACACGCTGTGGCGCCGAATGGTCGACAACACCGAGGGGTACCTCGACGAGGGCGTGCGCGCCGGCACCCTCAAACCCAGCCGCGACCCCAAGGCCAGGGCGAAATACCTGGCCATCACCGGCGGCGGCGGCTTCCTGCTGTACCTGCAGATGCACGACAACCCGACGGATCTGCGTGCGGTGTTGCGGGACTACGCCCGCGACATGGTGCTGCCCTCGCTGGAGATCTACACCGAAGGGCTGCTGGCCGACCGCACCATGTACGACGCCTTCCTGGCGGAAGCCGAACAGGGGAAAACCGATGCAACCTGACAACCACTGGCCGGCCATCGAAATCCGCGGCCTGGAAAAGCGTTTCGGTCAGGTCAGAGCGCTCGACGGGCTGGACCTGACCGTGTACGGCGGCGAGGTCCACGGCTTCCTCGGCCCTAACGGCGCCGGCAAGTCCACCACCCTTCGGATCCTGCTCGGCCTGATCAAAGCCGACGCCGGAACGGTGCGCCTGCTCGGCGGCGACCCGTGGACGGACGCGGTGGATCTTCATCGTGAGATCGCCTACGTGCCAGGCGATGTCACCCTGTGGCCGTCGTTGTCCGGGGGCGAGATCATCGACCTGCTCGCCCGGATGCGCGGCGGAATCGACGAACGGCGGCGCGACGAGTTGATCGAGCGCTTCGATCTGGACCCGAGCAAGAAGGCCCGCACGTATTCGAAGGGCAACCGCCAGAAGGTCTCCCTGATCTCAGCGTTCTCCTCGCATGCCCGGCTGCTGCTGCTCGACGAGCCCAGCAGCGGCCTGGACCCGTTGATGGAGAACGTATTCCAGCAGTGTGTCGCCGCGGCCAGCCGACGCGGGGTCACCGTCCTGCTGTCCAGCCACATTCTGGCCGAGACCGAGGCACTGTGCCAGCGGGTGACGATCATCCGGGCCGGCCGCGTGGTCGAGAGCGGCTCACTGGATTCGCTGCGCCACCTGCACCGCACCTCGATCCAAGCCGACCTGATGCGCGATCCCGGCGATCTCACCCGCATACCGGGGGTGGCCGACGTGCACTACACCGGCACCGTTTTGCACGCGCAGGTCGACAGCGCCAGCCTCGCTGAACTCATCGCGGTGCTCGGCGCGGCCGGAGTGCGCAGCCTGACCAGCCGGCCGCCGACGCTGGAAGAGCTGTTCCTGCGGCACTACGACACGGCGCGGGCATGACCACCGCCGTTGTCCACCAAGCGCATCCGGGGCCGCGGCCCTCCGGGCGCCGGCCCGAGCTGTCGGGAACCCTGGCCATGCTTCGGCTCTATCTGCGCCGCGACCGGGTCGTCCTGCCGCTCTGGGTGCTGCTGCTGTCGCTGCCGCTTGCCGGCGTCTACATCGCCAGCATCGAGGCCATCTACCCCAGCGCCGCCGACCGCGCCGGTCTGGCCGCGACCATCATGGCCAGCCCGGCGCAACGCGCGGTGTACGGCCAGGTCTACAACGACACGCTCGGCGCGGTGGGGATCTGGAAGGCCGGGATCTTCCACACGCTGATCGCGGTGGCGGTCATCCTGACCGTCATCCGGCACACCCGCGCCGACGAGGAGAACGGGCGCACCGAACTGCTCGACTCGACCGCAGTGGGCCGCCATGCCGGACTGACCGGCGCGCTGCTGCTGGCATTCGGGGCGTCGGCGGCCACCGGTGTCATCGGTGCGGCGGGCCTGCTCACCACCGATGTTCCGGCGGCCGGCTCGTGGGCATTCGGGGCCGCGCTGGCCTGCTCCGGGCTGGTATTCACCGCCGTGGCCGCGGTGGCGGCGCAGCTGTCCCCCGGCGCCCGGTTCGCCCGCGGCACCGCGTTCGGTGTGCTCGCTGCTGCCTTCGCGCTGCGGGCGGTCGGGGACGCCGGCTCCGGGGCGATGTCATGGCTCTCACCGCTGGGCTGGTCGCTGCAGGTGCGGCCGTACGCGGGGGATCGCTGGTGGGTGCTGCTGCTGCACCTGGCGGCCACGGCGGCCCTCACCTGGCTGGCCTACCGGTTCGCCGCCCGCCGGGACGTCGGCGCCGGGCTGCTGCCCGATCGTCCGGGGCCGCGCCGGGCGGCGCCGACGCTGGCCGGGGCGTTCGGATTGGCGTGGCGGCTCGATCGCGGTGCGCTGCTGCTGTGGACGACCGCTCTGGTGCTCTACGGGCTGCTGGTCGGCAGCGTGGTGCACGGCATCGGTGAGGAGGTCGGCAGCGACAGCGCCCGCGACATCGTCGTCCGGCTGGGCGGGACCGAGGCGCTGGAGCAGGCGTTCGTCGCGGTGGCGTTCACCATGCTGGGCATGGTGGCGGCCGCGTTCGCGGTGTCGCTGGTGCTGCGGCTGCAGCAGGAGGAGGCCGCGGCGCGCGCCGAGACGCTGCTCGCCGGTTCGCTCGGACGAGACCGTTGGCTGGCAAGCCACCTGGTGATCGCGCTGGCCGGATCGGCGGCCGCGATCCTGCTCGCCGGCGTGGTGGCCGGGACCGTCTACGGAATTGCGGTCGGCGACCTCGGCGGACCGCTGGCCACCGTGATCGGCAGCGCCGCCGTGCAGTTGCCGGCGATCTGGTTGCCCGCGGCGGTGGCGGTGGCACTGTTCGGTGTCGTCCCCCGGTTTGCGCCCGCCGCGTGGGCGGTGCTGATCGGGTTCGTCGCGCTGTATCTGCTCGGCGCCCTCTCCGGCCTGCCGCAGTGGGTTCTGGACCTCGAACCGTTCACCCATGTCCCGCTGGTCGGCGGCGGCACCTTCAGCACGTTGCCGCTGGCGGTGCTGATGATGATCGACACCTCGCTGATCGCCCTGGGAGTCCTGGCATTCCGCCGCAGAGACCTGCAGAGCTAAGGAGACGAAGGTGAAAGCTGTTGGCAAAGTACTTATTTCAGCCTTTCTAGGCCTGATCGCATTCGGGCTGCTGCTGTTCGTGCCCGCCGGGACGCTGCACTACTGGCAGGCATGGGTGTTCCTCGCGGTGTTCGCGGTGTCCACCTGGGTGCCCAGCATCTATCTGATGCGCACCAATCCGGCCGCGCTGGACCGGCGGCTGCGCGCCGGGCCGATGGCCGAGACCCGGACCCTGCAACGGGTGGTCATCACCGGCCTATTCACCTGTTTCCCGGCGATGTTCGTGCTCAGCGCGCTCGATCACCGCTTCGGATGGTCGACGGTGCCGACAGCGGTGTGCCTGCTCGGCGCCGCCCTGGTGGCGACCGGGCTCAGCCTGGCCATGCTGGTGATCATCCAGAACGGCTACGCGGCCGCCAATGTCACCGTGGAATCCGGCCAGACGCTGGTTACGACGGGTCTGTACGGGTTGGTGCGACACCCGATGTACACCGGCAACGTCATCATGATGGTCGGGACCCCACTCGCGCTCGGCTCCTACTGGGGGCTGGTCTTCGTGCTACCGGGGGTGGCCCTGCTGGTTGCGCGCATCCGCGACGAGGAGCAGTTGCTCACCGACGAGCTCAGCGGCTACCGCGAGTACACCGAGCGCACTCGCTATCGTTTGGTGCCCGCCATCTGGTGATGAGTGGACGAGATTCCACTTTCGGAGAGGTTGGCTTACAGTTCCCTAAGCACAGGCTGACAAAGCGGCCAGTGACGTGACCTAGGGAGGCTGGTCGAGCCATGCGTGCACCCCGGCGGGCTAACGGCGGTATTCGGATGCTCGGCCCGGCCGCGCTGGGCACCGCCGCCCTGCTCACCCTGCATCCGGTGCTGACCGCCCCCGCCGCGCAGGCGGACTGGGATTGGGGAATCGAACCGGCCGAGCCGATGGCCGCCGTCAGCACGCCCGCGGGGTTGGATCTGGGCGATCTGATGGAACTGGCACAGGCCTGGGTGGCGCAACTGGACCCGACGACCAGCGGCCTGTTCTCCGCCGCGATCGACGCGGTCTTGGCGCTGCCGGGTCCGAACCAATCCCTGGACGCGCCCGCGTGGCTGGACCAGTTCATCTATGGCCCGCTGCACGAGTGGATCACCAGTCCGTTCGGGGAGTTGAGCGTCGGGCTGATCAACGCACCCTTCGTCGCGCTGTTCGGCCGAGACCTGATCGGCGATGGCATCGACGGGTTCGACGGCGTCAACACCAGCGTGTTCGGTCAGTGGGGCTGGTTCGGCGACGCCGGCGACGGCGGATTGCTGTTCGGCAATGGCGGAGCCGGTGCCGCGGGTCTCGACGGGGCGGGCGGCGCCGGCGGTGACGCCGGGTTCTTCGGCCACGGCGGGGTGGGCGGTCTGGGCGCTGCCGGCGCGACCGGCGGTGACGGCGGTGCCGGTGGCTGGTTCCTGGGCATCGGCGGTGCCGGTGGGTCCGGCGGCGCAGGCGGTCTCGGTGCCGACGGCGGCGACGGCGGTAACGGTGGTGCCGGTGGTTGGTTGATGGGCACCGGTGGTGTCGGCGGCGCGGGTGGTGATGGCGGCGCCGGTGGCGTGGACGTCGCGGCGGGCAACGGGGGCGCCGGTGGCGACGGAGGTGCCGGTGGACTGCTGTTGGGCCGCGGCGGTGACGGCGGCATCGGCGGCGAGGGCGGCGTCGGCGGATTCGGCGGCGCCGGTGGCTGGCTGGGCGCCGCGGGCATCAGCGCGGCGCCCTATGTCGCGAACACCCAGTGGGTGAGCTACCAAGACGGGACCAGCCTGCGGGTGTATCCGACCGAGACCGGCCGAACCGAGGCCGGCGAGCCCGGCACCTTGCGCCAGGGCGAGCACGCCTGGTCGGAGGTGGTGAAACGCAACCCGGACGCCGACACGCCGGGCATGCGCGAACAGTTCCTGTGCCACTGGCAGTTTGCCGAGTTCATCCAGCCCGGCAAGACCAGTTGGAACCTGGAGCCGTGGCGCCCGGTAGTCAGCACCCTGAGCCTGTTGGCCAACGGCTGCAATCCCGGCGGCGCCGAGGAACCGTTCTAGCCCCTGCGGGCGCCCGAGGCGCTAGATCCAGACGCCCTTGCCGACGGCGACCACGCCGCCGGCACTGATCGAGAACCGCTCCCGGTCCTTCTCCAGGTCGACGCCGATCATCTCGCCGGGGCCGACCACGACGTTCTTGTCCAGGATCGCGTGGCGCACCACCGCGCCGCGCCCGACCCGCGTCCCGGGCATGATGACGCTGTCCTCCACGATCGCGCCGTCATCGATCACGACGTTGGACGACAACACCGAATTGCGTACCGAGCCGGCCGAGATGACGCTGCCCGCGCCCACCACCGACTCCTGCGCGGTCCCGCCGTTGACGAACTTCGCCGGCGCCAGGTTCTCCGTCGCGCCGTGGATCGGCCAGCGCTTGTTGTACAGGTTGAAGATCGGGTGCGCCGACACCAGGTCCATGTGGGCGTCATAGAAGGCGTCCAGGGTTCCGACGTCGCGCCAGTAACCGCGGTCCCGTTCGGTGGCGCCGGGCACCTCGTTGTCGGAGAAGTCGTAGACGGCGGCCAGCCCGTCGGCGACCAGGCGCGGGATGATGTCCCCGCCCATGTCGTGGTCGGAGTGGTCGTCGTCGGCGTCGGCGCGGATCGCGTCGATCAGCACCTTGGTGGTGAAGATGTAGTTGCCCATCGAGACGAACGCGCTGTCCGGATCGTCGGGCGTGCCCGGCGGATTCGGCGGCTTCTCCAGGAAGTTGCGGATCCGTCCGGACTCGTCGGCGTCGATGCAGCCGAACGACGACGCCTCGGCGCGCGGCACCCGGATGCCGGCGACCGTCGCGCCGGCTCCGCTGTCGATGTGGAAGCGCACCATCTGTTCGGGGTCCATCCGGTACACATGGTCGGCCCCGAAAACCACGATGTAGTCCGGGTCTTCGTCGAAGATCAGGTTCAGCGACTGATAGATGGCGTCGGCGGAGCCGGTGTACCAGCGCGGGCCCAGCCGCTGCTGCGCCGGGACCGGGGTGATGTACTCCCCGGCCAGGCCGCTCAGGCGCCAGTTCTGCGAGATATGCCGGTCCAGGGAATGCGACTTGTACTGCGTCAGAACGCAGATCCGCAGGTAGCGCGCGTTGACCAGATTCGACAGCACGAAATCGATCAACCGGTAGGCGCCCCCGAAGGGAACCGCCGGCTTGGCCCGGTCCGCGGTGAGCGGGTGCAGCCGCTTGCCCTCCCCACCGGCCAGGACGATGCCCAGCACGTGCGGCAATTCCCTCATAGCCACCAAACTTATCGGCCGATTCGGGACCCTGCCAGCTAGAACCCACGATTCGGAAGTTCTCCTCAGCTTGCCGGGTCATCCGCCGCGCACCCGGCCCGCCGCTACCGCTACCGTGCCGGTTATGCGGGTGGCGATGCTGACCCGGGAATACCCCCCGGAGATCTACGGTGGCGCGGGCGTGCATGTCACGAATCTGGTCGAAGCGCTGCGGCGGCTGTGTCACGTGGACGTGCACTGCATGGGGGCGCCCCGGCCGGGTGCGCAGGCACATCAGCCGGATCCGGCGCTGCGGGACGCGAACCCTGCGCTGGGCACGCTGTCGTCTGACCTGATGATGGCCGACGCCGTCGGTAGGGCCGATGTGGCGCACTCGCACACCTGGTACACGGCCTTGGCCGGCCGCCTGGCGGCGTTGCTCTACGACATCCCGCACGTGTTGACCGCGCATTCGCTGGAGCCCCTGCGGCCCTGGAAGGCCGAGCAACTCGGCGGTGGCTACCGGGTGTCGTCCTGGGCGGAGCAGCTGGGGACGACCGCCGCCGACGCCGTGATCGCGGTCAGTTCGGCGATGCGCGACGACCTGCTGCGGGTCTACCCGGACCTGCGGCCCGACCGCGTGCACGTCATCTACAGCGGCATCGACACCGACGTGTGGTGTCCGCAGCCGGCCGGCTCGGAGTCATCGATGCTGGCCGACCTCGGCGTCGACCCGGACCGGCCCATGGTGGCGTTCGTCGGCCGGATCACCCGGCAGAAGGGGGTGGCCCATCTGGTGGCCGCCGCGCAGCGGTTCCACCCCGAGGCGCAGTTGGTGTTGTGTGCCGGCGCCCCCGACACACCGGAGATCGCCGCGGAGGTGAGCGCCGCGGTCACCGACCTGGCGGCGGCCCGCAGCGGGGTGTTCTGGATCCAGGAAACGCTGCCGGCGCGGCAGATCCGAGAATTGCTTTCGGCGGCAACCGTATTCGTCTGCCCCTCGGTGTACGAGCCGTTGGGCATCGTCAACCTCGAGGCGATGGCCTGCGCTACCGCGGTGGTGGCGTCCGACGTCGGCGGCATACCGGAGGTGGTGACCGACGGCGTCACCGGCTCGCTGGTGCACTACGACGCCGACGACCCGGAAGGCTTTCGCAACGGCCTCGCCGAGGCCGTCAACGCACTGATCAGCGACCCGGGCCGGGCACGACGCTACGGCGACGCCGGTAGGCTCCGGTGCGTCGAGGTCTTCTCCTGGGCGCGGGTGGCCGAGCAGACCCTGGCGATCTATCGACAGGTGGGCGGCTAGCCGCACCCGAGTCGGGTCACAACGGCGGCCCGTCTCAGCTGGTGACGGCCTTGAGTTCGTCGCCGAGCGCAGCTGCCTCGTCCGGAGTCAACTCGACGACCAGCCGCCCGCCACCTTCAAGAGGTACTCGCATCACGATGCCGCGCCCCTCTTTGGTCGCTTCCAGTGGACCGTCACCGGTCCGGGGCTTCATCGCCGCCATCGAGTGCTCCCTCCAGGTACCGGCCCATCGGCCGTGCCCTTGATCTGCGCCGGCTGTGCACCGCGGTCGCAGCATCCGGCATCGAACTGCAAATTCACTCCGCCATTCTCCCCTATCGGCGGCGTCGCGTGCATCAGACCCGATTCCGTAGCCGAATTTTAATGGATTTCGGCGGCTACCGGCGGTACCCAACACGTCTGCAAATGGTCGTCAACCATGCCTGTGGCCTGCATCAACGCGTAGGCAGTCGTGGGTCCGACGAATCGGAACCCGCGTCGTTTCAATTCGCGCGCCATCGACGTCGATTCCGGCGTGACGGCCGGAATTGCCGACAGATCCGCCGGGCGAGGACGCGGCGGAGGGGCGAATGACCACAACAGCTCCGCCAAATCGGTGGATCCCAGCCCGAGGGTCGCGCGCGCATTGGCGATCGTCGCCTCGATCTTGGCCCGGTTGCGCACGATCCCGCTGTCCTCCAGCAGCCGTGTCACGTCGGCGTCGGTGTAGCGGGCGACGGACTCGACGTCGAAATCGGCGAACGCCCGCCGGAAGTTCTCCCGCTTGCGCAGAATCACCAGCCACGACAGCCCGCTCTGAAAGGCCTCCAGGCTGATCCGCTCGAACAGTGCGTTCGTCTCGCGCACCGGACGCCCCCACTCCCGGTCGTGGTAGTCGCGATACAGCGCCGAGCCGTCGGACCAGCCACAGCGGACCAGGCCGTCGTCGGGCGGGCTGCTCAACTCGAACCCGCCGGGTTGCCGGCGAGGGCCTGTGCCGCGGCGAGTTCCCCGCGCAGTTGGTCTAGCTCTGCGCCGAGCCGCTCGAGCACCCAGTCGACCTCGCCGGTGTTGTAGCCGCGCAGCACCTGGGAGAACTTGACCGCCTCGACGTCGGCGCCGGTGACCCCCGAAGCCGGCAGCATGGTCGCCGTCGTCGCCCGGGGCAGCGGCGGCAGCTGCTCTCCCCGGCCGAACAGCACGCTGGCCACCCCGAACAGCAGCAGCGCGGTGAGGACGAGCACAACGAGATACAGCAACACCAATGTCACGGCATCGATAGTGCCTCATTCAGTGACGCAGCGTGTTCATCGGCGGCCGGTCCACCAGCGACAGTGGTGTGGTGCGCGGCAGGTAGTCCATGCCGTCCGGGCCGTCGGCGAAGAACTGGGTCAGCCCGACGCCGGAGTCGGGGACGCCGCACCGCGACAGCAGGGTGGCGACGACCTGCCGGCTCATCACCGCCAACTCGGCCAGCGGGCGGTTGCGGTGCGCGCGCACGCCCAGGTTGACCTGAGCGATCGCGTCGAGCCCCAACCGGTCGTAGGTGTCGATCAGCAAGCCGATCTCCACGCCGTAGCCGGGCGCGAACGGTACCGACGCCAACAGTTCGCGGCTGCCCGCGTACTCGCCGCCCAGCGGCTGCAGCACAGCACCCAGCTCGGGTCGCAGCGCGGTCAGCAGCGGCCGGGCGACCAGCTCGGTGACCCGGCCACCGCCGGTGGCATCCTCGGTGCCGTTGACCTTCAGCGGCCGGCGGTAGAAACCCTTGACCAGGTGGATGCCGTCACCGGTGAGCAGCGGACCGACCAGCTTGGGGACGAACATCGGGTCGGGGTCGATGAGGTCGGAGTCCACGAACACCACGATGTCGCCGCTGGTCGCCGCCAGGGACCGCCACAGGGCCTCGCCCTTGCCGGGCTGCGGCGGCACCTCCGGAACCGCCTGTTCGCGGCTGACGACGCGGGCACCGGCGGCGATGGACCGGATCTCGGTGTCGTCGGTGGAACCGGAGTCCAGCACGATCAGTTCGTCGACCAGGTTGTCGACAAGCCCGGTGATGCTGTCGATGACCGATTCGATGGTCGCCTGCTCGTTCAGGGCGGGCAGCACCACCGAGATGGTGCGGCCGGCCTTGGCCGCGATCAGTTCGGCGACCGTCCAGTCCGGACGGCTCCAGGTGCGGTCCGCCAGCCGGGTGCCGTCCAGCAGGGAGTCCAGACCCTGGTCGGCCAGGTCGGTCATGCGAGTCCCCTTACTGTGCGGGTAGGGGCCCGCACGCCCTGGATCGAAGCCACCATCTCCAGCACGCGCCGGGTCGGCCCGACCTCGTGTACCCGAAACATCCGGGCTCCGGCGGCCGCCGCCAGTGCGGTGGCCGCCAGCGTTCCCTCCAGCCGTTCGGTCAGACCCACACCCAGAGTCTCCCCGATGAAGTCTTTGTTGGAGAGCGCCATCAGCACCGGCCATCCGGTAGCGACCAACTTCTCCGTGTGTCGCAACAACGCTAGCCCGTGAAAGGTGTTCTTGCCGAAATCATGGGTGGGGTCGATCAGGATCCGCTCGGGCGCCACCCCTTTCGCGACCGCCCGCTCGGCGGCCCCGGTGACATCCTCGATCACCGCGTCCACCACCCCGTCGACGGAGGTGCCGTAGCTCACCCGGAACGGGCGGGTGCGAGGCGCGGCGCCGCCGGTGTGGGAGCACACCAGGCCGGTTCCGAACTCCGCGGCGATCGCCGGCAGCTCCGGGTCGATTCCGCCCCAGGTGTCGTTGATCAGGTCGGCACCGGCGGCGCAGGCGCGTTTGGCCACCTCCGAACGCCAGGTGTCGACGCTGATCAGCTGATCCGGGTAGGCGCTGCGCAGCCACTCGATGAAGGGAACCACCCGGGCGGTCTCGGCGTCGGCGTCGACGGTCTCGCCCGGCCCGGCTTTGACCCCGCCGATGTCGATGACATCGGCGCCGTCGGCCACCGCGGCGTGCACGGCGGACTTGGCCGCCTCGTCGCTGAAGGTGGCGCCCGCGTCGTAGAAGGAGTCCGGGGTGCGGTTGACGATCGCCATGATCAGCGCGCGATCGGCCGCCACCGGACGACCGCAGAAGGTGGACTGCACTGCTCTATGGTGCCCGGTGATGATGCGCCCCTGTTCACCGCCCGTATGCCCGGGCGGTCGGGTCAGTTCCGCGGTCGCTTGCCCGCCGCCACTTCGCCGGGGTAGTCGTCGTAGTAGGGCACGTAGCCTTCGTCGCAGCCGGCGAACACATACAGCGGGTCCTCGATGCCGCCGCCGGCGCCGTAGCCCTGCTCGCGCAACTCCACCTTGCGGCTCTTGAACGTCGTCGTGTGCTCCATCGACGCCACCAGCCGCACGAACAGCGGCACCGCGTACGACGGCAACTGGTCGCAGACCACCGCGGCCAGACCCCGGCCGTCGAAGGTGACCCCGTCGCGCAGTTTGATCGCGGCCATCCCGGCCCGGCCACCGGTGTCGGGTACTTCGACCCCGTAGACCGCGCATTCCTCCACCGAATGGTCGGCGCCCAGGGCGGCCTCGACCTGGGTGGTGGCCACGTTCTCGCCCTTCCACCGGAAGGTGTCGCCGAGCCGGTCGGCGAACGCGGCGTGCCCCATCCCCTGCGGCCTCATCAGGTCACCGGTGTTGAACCAGCAGTCGCCGTCTTTGAATGCGTTGCGCACCAGCTTCTTCTCGGTGGCCTCCGGGTCGGTGTATCCGTCGAACGGTGACAGCTTGTTCACCGGGGACAGCAGCAGGCCGGGCTGCCCGGACGGCACCCGCAGCACCCAGCCGTCCTCGCCGCGCAGCGGCTGGCCGGTGTCAGGGTCGTATTGAACGTAGGCCAGCGGCATCGGGTAGAGCCCGACGCTGCGGGGCACGTTGAGCACGTTGAGGAACGCTGTGTTGCCCTCGCTGGCGGCGTAGAACTCGCAGATCCGCTTGATCCCGAACCGTTGGGAGAACTCGTCCCAGATCTCCGGACGCAGGCCGTTGCCGCAGATCACCCGCACCCGGTGGGCTCGGTCGGTGGGCTTGGGCGGTTGGTTGAGCAGGTAGCGGCAGACCTCGCCGATGTAGACGAAGGCCGTCGCCTGGTAGTCGATCACCTCGTCCCAGAACCGCGACGCCGAGAACGAGCGTCCCAGCGCCAGCGTCGCCCCCGCGTTGAGCACCGAGGACACCGCCACCGTCAGCGCATTGTTGTGGTACAGCGGCAGGCAGCAGTACAGGGTGTCGTTGCGGCGCAGCCGCAGCCCGAGTCCGCCGAACGCGGCCAGCGCACGCAGCCAGCGGTAGTGGGTCATCACACTGGCCTTGGGGTAGCCGGTGGTGCCCGAGGTGAAGATGTAGAAGGCGGTGTCCTTGGCCAACACCGCGGCCACCGACGCCGGGTTGCCGGCGGGTGCGGTGGCGGCCAGCCGCTCCACCTCCTCGATGGTTTCCGGCCGGTCCGGCGCGCCGCTGTCACGCACGGCATCGATTAGATCCGACTCCGCCACAAGCAGTTTGGCACCCAGCAGGCCCAGGCTGTGTGCCAGTACGTCGCCGCGCTGGTGGTAGTTGACCATGCCGGCGACCGCGCCGCATTTGGCGACGGCCAGCATCATCAACACCGCGTTGGGCGAGTTGCGCAGCATGATCCCGACGACATCGCCGTGCCCGACGCCGCGGGCGGCCAGCACCGCCGCATAGCGGTTGACGGTCTCGTTGGCCTCGCGGTAGGTCAGCTGCTGGTCGCCGAACCGGATGAAGACCCGGTCGCCGAACCGGGCGGCGCGCTCCTGGAACACCTTGCCGATGGACGCCTTGGAGGTGGGGCGGGCCAGCAGCCCGGTCCGCACTCCGCGCAGGATTGCCGGCGCATCGGCGACCAGCCCCGGCAGTCGGGTCACGATGTCGGTGAGCCCCACCCGGGTGGCCGCGCCGGCGTTGTGATCGGACACGCTATCCCCTTGCCTCGCTGAAATCGGTGGACAGGGCCGTCTCGCGACTACCGATCGCAAACGCGGCACAGCGGGGCGCAGCGGGTCGCCCTGCGACAGCACAGCCTAATCGAAACCGGCGGTACCGGGTGAACAGGCGGCCAGCGCCGCTTCCAGCTCGTCGACCACCAGCAGCCGTTCCATCGCCCGAGGCGACACGAAGCCCGCATCGATCAGCCCGGACAGCCAGCACCACAGCCCGTCGTAGTGTCCGTCGGGATCCAGCAGCACCACCGGCTTGTCGTGCAGGCCCAGATACCGGCCGGTCCAGGTTTCGAACAGTTCCTCCAGGGTGCCGATGCCGCCGGGCAGGGTCAGGAACGCATCCGCGCGGTCGTCCATGACCTGCTTGCGCTCCCGCATGGTGTCGGTGACGATCAGCTCGTCGGATTCCACGTCGGCCACCTCGCGGTGCAGCAGCGCTTTGGGGATCACCCCGACGGTGCGGCCGCCGTGCTGGCGGACGGCCACCGCCAGCGCCCCCATCGCCGAGACGTTGCCGCCACCCCACACCAGCGTCCAGCCCCGCGCGGCGATGGCCGCACCGACCTTGGCGGCCAGCGCCAGCAGGGCCGGATCCGTCGGGCCGGACGCACAGTAGACGCACACGGCCCATTCGTTGCCCCGCACATCCGAAAGGCTATCCGGCAAGTGGCTCAGACCGTAAAATCTCCGCGATGCCGATCCGGTGGAACGTCCCCGAGCACTCGGCCGCCCTGCACCGGCTGACCGACGCGCTCGCCGCAGACGGAACCCGCGCCGGCGCGGTGGTGCTCGGCCCCGACGGCTGCGGAAAGTCCACGCTGGCCCGGCTGGCCGCCGAAGATCGGGTCCGTCGGCACCCGGCGACGCTTACCCGGTGGGTGATCGGCACCCCGGCCGAACGCGAGGTGCCGTTCGGCGCCTTCAGCCATCTGGTCGCGGTGGCCGACATCGGCAAGCCGGCCGCGCTGCTGCGGGCGGCGCGGGCCTCGTTGGTCGCTGCGGGGGACGATCTGCTGCTGGTGGTCGACGACGCCCATCTCCTCGACATCTTGTCGGCGACGCTGGTCTATCAGCTGGCGCTGACCGGGACGGCCCGGGTGATCGTCACCGGCCGCGCCGACGGCTCCCCCGCTCCGCCGCCGCCGATCGCCGCACTGTGGGGAGACGACCTGCTGACTCGCATCGACATCACCGCCTCGGGCCAGGCCGGTGAGGCTGACCGCGACGTGGACGCCTTCGTGGCGGGGCTACCGGCCGACGCGCGCGCCGTGCTGGACTACCTGGCCGTCTTCGAGCCGTTGGCGCTGGTCGACCTGACAGAGCTCACCAGCGCCGATGCCATCCGCCTGGCCGAGGAGCTGGGTGCTGTCGAAACCCGCGCGCGTGGCGGCCGCGAACCCGACCCGGTGGTCTACACCGCGCACCCGCTGTTCGCCGAGCGGGCCCGCGACGCACTGGGGGCCGACGGTGTCCGCGCCCGGCGCACCGAGGTGGTCACCGTGCTGGCCGACCGGCCGTGCGAACACGTCGGCGAGCAGCTGCGGCTGGCGGCGCTGGCCGCCGCCAGCGACGCACCGCAGCCCGCCGAGCAGGCAGTGGAGGCGGCGCAGCAGGCGCTGCGGCTCGGCGACCTGGAACTGGGCGAGCGGCTAGCCCGCAGCGCCCTGAATCGCTCCGGTGGCCTGCCGGCCCGGCTGGCGCTGGCGCACGCGCTGGCCTGGCAGGGCCGCGGGCGAGACGCCGACGCCGTGCTGTCGGCGGTCGACCCGGCCGACTTGACCGAATCGGAGCTGATGGCCTGGGCGTTGCCGCGGGCCGCCAACCAGTTCTTCATGCTGGGGGAACCCGAACGCGCCACCGCATTCCTGGCCGCCACCCGTGGCCGCGTCGCCGGCGCGAGCCCGCGGATCACCCTGGATGCGCTCGGGGCGACCTTCGCGATGAACGCCGGCAACATCGGCCGCGCCGCCGAGGCCGCCGCCGCGGTGCTGGCCGATCCGGCCGCCGACGACATGGCGGTGGCCTGGGCCGGCAGCGCCGCGGCGCTGTGTGCGGCGCGGGCGGGGCGATTCGATGCCGTGGGCCCGCTGGCCCGCCGGGCGCTAAACGCCGAACATCCCGGCGTGCTGCGGTTCACCATCGGGCTCGCCGAGATCACCACGCTGCTGATGGCCGAACGTCTTGCCGAGGCGCGTGAACTGGCTTGGCAGTTCACCGATTTCGCCGAGCTGTCCCAGCCTGGCCGGGCGATCGGCGAGGTGCTGGTGGCGCAGGTCTTGATCGCCGCCGAGGAGTATGGGGCCGCGACCAAGCTGCTGGTGCCGGCCGCAGCCACCCTGGAACGCACCGGCTACTCCTGGGGGCCGCTGTCGCTGACCCTGCTGGCCACCGCGCTGGCCCGTCAGTCCGACATCGCCGGCGCGGCAAAAGCGTTGAGCCGGGCTGAATCCCGGCACGGCACCAAATCGGCGCTGTTCGCTCCGGAGCTGGGCGTGGCACGGGCCTGGCAGCGCGCCGGCATGCGCGATCAGCATGGGGCGATCGCCGCAGCCCGAGAGGCCGCCCGGATGGCCGAGCGCACCGGTCAGACGGCGGTGGCGCTGCAGGCGTGGGATGTGGCCGCCCAACTCGGCGATGCCCGGGCCGTCGACCCGTTGACCCGGCTGTCCGACGAGGTCGACTGCGCGTTCGGCCGGACCGCGCTGGGCCGGCTCAGGGGCTGAGGAAGCCGCGCATCAGCTCGGTCACCGCGCTGATCTGCCCGACCGGCACCCGCTCGTCGACGCAGTGCGCCAGGTTGGGATCGCCCGGGCCGTAGTTGACCGCGGGAATGCCGCGCGCGGCGAACCGGGACACGTCGGTCCAGCCGTACTTGGCCCGCACCTGTCCGTCCGCGGCGGCCACCAGCGCTGCGGCGGCGGGTGCGGTAAGCCCCGGCAGGGCGCCGGCCGCGGAGTCGGTCTGCTCGATCGTCACGTCCAGGCCGCCGAATACCTCCCGCACGTGGGCCAGCGCCGCCTCGGGGGTTTGGTCCGGGGCGAAGCGGAAGTTCACGGTCACGCTCGCGGCATCGGGGATCACGTTGCCGGCCACCCCGCCGTCGATGCGCACCGCCGACAGGCCCTCGCGGTAGACACAGCCATCGATGTCGATGCTGCGCGGCTGGTAGGCGGCCAGTCGGTCCAGCACCGCCCCCAGCTTGTGGATCGCGTTGTCGCCCAGCCAAGACCGCGCCGAATGCGCCCGGGTGCCCGCCGCACTGATCACCACCCGCAGCGTGCCCTGGCAGCCGGCCTCGATGTAGCCGCCGGTGGGCTCACCGAGGATGGCGAGGTCAGCCGCCAGCCAGTCGGCCAGGTTGCGTTCGATGCGGCCCAGCCCGTTAGCCGCCGCCTCGATCTCCTCGCAGTCATAGAACACGCACGTCAGGTCGTGCACGGGCTCGGTGAGAGTGGCGGCCAGGTGCAGGAAGACGGCGACACCGGATTTCATGTCAACGGTGCCGCAGCCGTGCAGCACGTCGCCTTCGGGGCCGGTGGTGGTGCGCCGACTGGGCAGGTTGCCGGCTGCCGGCACGGTGTCGAGGTGACCGGCCAGCAGCACCCGGGTCGGGCGGCCCAGGTTGGTGCGGGCCAGCACCGCGTCACCGTCGCGGACGATCTCGAAACCGGAAGTCTGGGCCCGCAGCGCGGCTTCGACCTCGTCGGCGATCCGCGCTTCGTGCCGCGACTCGCTGGGGATGTCGACCAGCGCCGCGGTCAGCTCGATCGGGTCGGAGCGCAGATCCAGCACGGACCCAGCCTAATGGGTGCCGTCCCCACGCCGAGCAGACATAGAGTCGCACCGCCGGGGTCCTGAGCGTGCGGCTTTGCGTCTGCTCGCGGGGGGAAAGTAGCCTGACCGGCGTGACTGGAGCTTCAGGCGTCGGCGTGGCGACGCTCGCCGCAGACGGATCGGTGCTCGACACCTGGTTTCCCGCACCGGAGTTGGGTGGCTCGGGCCAGCCCGGCACCACCCGCCTCGCCGGGGCCGACGTACCAGCCGACCTGGCCGGGCTGCTCGGGTGCGACGAGGACCGCGGCACCGAGACGGTGGCGGTACGCGTCGTCATCGGCTCACTCGCGGACAAGGCCGTCGACGCTTACGACGCCTACCTGCGGCTGCACCTGCTGTCGCACCGGCTGGTCGCACCGCACGGGCTCAATGCCGACGGGCTGTTCGGGGTGCTGACCAACGTGGTGTGGACCAACCACGGCCCCTGCGCCGTCGACGGCTTCGAGTCGACGCGGGCCCGGTTGCGCCGACGCGGCCCGGTGACCGTCTACGGGGTGGACAAGTTCCCGCGGATGGTCGACTACGTGCTGCCCTCGGGAGTGCGCATCGCCGACGCGGACCGGGTGCGCCTCGGCGCCCACCTGGCTCCGGGCACCACGGTGATGCACGAGGGATTCGTCAACTTCAACGCCGGCACGCTGGGCGCCTCGATGGTCGAGGGCCGCATCTCGGCCGGCGTAGTGGTCGGTGACGGCTCCGACGTCGGCGGCGGCGCGTCGATCATGGGCACGCTGTCCGGCGGTGGGACCCAGGTGATTTCGATCGGCAAGCGCTGTCTGCTGGGGGCGAACGCCGGGCTGGGCATCCCACTGGGCGACGACTGTGTGGTCGAAGCCGGGCTGTACGTCACCGCCGGAACCAAGGTCACCCTGCCCGACGGCAGCACGGCCAAGGCCCGCGATCTGGCCGGCTCGAACAACCTGCTGTTCCGCCGCAATTCGCAGACCGGCGCGGTGGAGGTGGTCGCCCGCGACGGTCAGGGCATCGCGCTCAACGAGGACCTGCACGCCAACTAGACCAACGCCTGCTCCTTGGCGGGGTCCGCTCGGCTCGGTTGCGGCCAGGGCTGCGGAACCGGCCGGGGACGCACGATCTGCGGCCACCAGAACCAGCGTCCCAGCAGGGTCGCGACCGACGGTGTCATCAGGGACCGGACGATCAGGGTGTCGAAGAGCAGTCCCAGCCCGATGGTGGTGCCGACCTGGCCGATCACGATCAGTGCGCTGACCGCCATGGAGGCCATGGTGAAGGCGAACACCAGGCCCGCGGCGGTGACCACGGCACCGGTTCCGACCATGGCGCGGATCAGCCCGGTGTGCAGGCCGACGTGGATCTCCTCCTTGATCCGCGAGACCAGCAGCAGGTTGTAATCCGCGCCGACGGCAAGCAGCACGATGACCGACATCGGCAGCACCATCCAGTGCAGCGGGATGCCCACGATGTGTTGCCAGAGCAGGACTGACAGGCCGAACGCCGAGCCGAGACTGAGCACCACCGTGCCGACGATCACCGTCGCGGCGACCACGGCGCGGGTCAGCACCATCATGATGATGAAGATCAGGATCAGTGCGGCCGTCGCCACGATCAGCAAGTCGTAGTTGGCGCCCTGCTGCATGTCGTAGAACATCGCGGCGCTGCCGCCGAGATAGATGCGGGCTCCCTCGAGCGGTGTCCCCTTGATCGCATCGGCAGCCGCGACCTTGAGCGCTTCGATGCGCGATATGCCCTCCGGTGTCAACGGATCACCCTGGTGAATGATGGTGAACCGCACCGCATGTCCGTCCGGCGACAGGAACAGCTTGATGCCGCGCTTGAAGTCGGCGGTGTCGAAGGCCTCCGGCGGGAGGTAGAACGAGTCGTCGTTCTTGGCGGCGTCGAACGCCTCTCCCATCGCGGTGGAATTGGCCTGCATCGCCATGTTCTGGTCCTGCTGGGCCTTCTGCACCTGGTACTGGTTGAGCAACGTCTGCTTCTGGTTCTTCATCGACTGGATCTGCGCCGGCATGACGGCGACCATCCGCGGCATCAGCTCGGCCATGCGCTGCATGTCGGGCACGATCTCATCGAAGTCGGCAGACATGGTGTCCACGCCGTCCAGGGCGTCGAAGATCGAGCGCAAAGACCAGCAGATGGGGATGTCGAAGCAGTGCGGCTCCCAGTAGAAGTAGTTGCGGAACACCCGGAAGAAGTCGTCGAAATCGGCCATGTGGTTACGCATTTCGCCGATGTCGACGGCCGTGTTGGACATCTTGTCGGCCATCCGCTGCGACACCTCGGCCAGGTCCTGCTGGATGTTCATCATCTCGGTCATCGAGTCGATGCTGGCCTGCAGATCGTCGGCCTGCTTGAGCAGGTTGTCCAGGTTGGTCTGCATGTAGTCGTTGTTCATCAGCTGGGCGGTGCCGCTCTGGCCGAGCGTGTAGGGGATCGTCGAATGTTTGACCGGGTCCCCGTCGGGGCGGGTGATGGTCTGCACCTGGGCGATGCCGTGCACGTTCTTGAGGGCTTTGGCGATCTTGTCGATCACCAGGAAGTCCGCCGGATTGCGCAGGTCCCGGTCGGTTTCGACCATCATCAAGTCCGGGTTCATCTTCGCCTGGGAGAAGTGCCGGAACGCCGCCGAGTACCCCACGTTCGCCGCGACGTCGTCGGGCAGGTAGATGCGGTCGTTATAGCTGGTGTGGTAGCCGGGCAGCGCGAGCAGACCGATCAGCGCCGCCGCGACGGCGGCCACCAGAATCGCCCCGGGCCAGCGAACGGTGCTGGTGCCGACCCGGTGCCACCCGGACGAGCGGGTGAGGCGCTTGGGCTCGAGCACCCGACCGAAGCGACTGCACACCGCGATGACCGCGGGCCCCAGCGTCAAGGCCGCGGCGACCACGATCACCATGCCGATCGACAGCGGGAAGCCCATCGTCTGGAAGTAGGGCAGCCGGGTGAAGTGCAGGCAGAACGTGGCCCCGGCTATGGTCAGCCCGGAGGCCAACACCACATGCGCGGTGCCGTGGAACATGTTGTAGTAAGCGGCTTCTCGGTCCTCACCGGCTTTGCGCGCCTCCTGATAGCGACCGATCAGGAAGATCGCGTAGTCGGTGGATGCGGCGATGGCCAACGTCACCAGCATGTTGGTGGCGAAGGTCGTCAGGCCGAACAGGTTGTGGAATCCCAGGAATGCCACCAGTCCCCGGGCGGCCGATAGCTCGAGCACGACCATCACCAGCACGATCAGGGTGGTGATGATGGACCGGTAGACGGTCAGCAACATCACCGTGATCACGGCGAAGGTGAGCATTTCGATGGTCTCCATGCTCTTGTCGCCGACGTGATTCTGATCGGTGCTGGTCGCCGCGGGCCCGGTGACGTAGGCCTTCACCCCGGCGGGCGCGGGCAGTTCGGATGCGATGTGGCGCACCGCCTCCACCGACTCGTTGGCCAGCGTCTCGCCCTGGTCACCGGCGATGTAGACCTGGACGTAGGCGGCCTTGCCGTCGGCGCTCTGGGCGCCCTTGGCGGTCAGGGTGTCGCCCCAGAAGTCTTGAACGTGCTGCACGTGGGCGGTGTCGGCACGCAGATCGCGCACCATGCGGTCATAGAACTCGTGCGCCGCCGCACCCAGCGGCTTCTCGCCTTCGAGCACGATCATCACCGAGCTGGAAGTGTCGTACTCTTCGAACACCTTTCCGACGCGCTTGGTGGCGATCATCGACGGCGCGTCGTTGGGGCTCATCGACACCGCGCGCAGCTTGCCGACTTCCTCCAGCTGCGGCACGACGATGTTCAGCACGGCGATCAGGGCGATCCACGCCAGGATGATCGGCACCGCGAACGTGCGGATGAAGCGGGGTATCCCCGGGCGCCGCGTCGGCGCGGTCATGCTGCCTTCACAAAGCAGAAGGTCTCGGCATTCACTCCGGTCGCCGTCCGTTCCTGTTTGATCTCGTCGTCGACGGTGACGCGGCAGCTGATGGTGTCGCCGTCGCCCTGGGCCAGGATGTTGGGCATTACCGAGGGCAAGGTCGTCTGCAGCTTCAGCGTCCACGGCAAGGCCGCATCCGGGACACGTTGCGGCTTGCCTTCGAGGTCCATGTAGTTGATGACGGCCGTGGTGCCCGAACCGAAGATCTCGTAGGTCACGAATTTCGGGTTGAAGTCCTCGGCGTTGTCCGAGGACAAGTCGGTCACCACGACGGGATGCGAACCGAACACCGTCCGCAGGTTCGCGACCGTCAGGGCGCCTGCCGCGACTGCCGTCACGATCAAGGCTGGTAGCCACGCCCGGCTGATCAGGCTTTTCATAGTGCGCCTTCCCCGGCCTGGCCGGGTTCGGCCGCCGTCGCATCCAGGTAGTCAAGCTAATTATGTAAGTGGATTAAGTCAATCCGCTTCTCCTGTTGCGCGCATTACACTTGGCCGGTGTGAGTGTGTGTGATGACAGTTCGTGTCGCCCGCTGCGCAAGGACGCCGAACGCAATCGCAAGCGCGTTCTGGAAGCGGCCCGCGACCTGTTTGCGAGCAAGGGCCTAGAGCCCAACCTCAACGACGTCGCGCATCATGCGGGCGTGGGTGTCGGCACCGTCTACCGTCGGTTCGCCAGCAAGGAGGAACTCCTCGAGGCGATCTTCGAAGACGGCATCAACCAGCTCGCGGATCTGGCGGAATCGGCTCTGTGCCAACCAGATCCATGGCAAGGGCTGGTGTGGTACGTCGAGCAGATGTGTGAGATCACGGCCACCGACCGCGGCTTGCGGGAGATCGCCTTCAGTAAGTCATACGGGGGGGACCGAGTGACGGCCGCCCAGGAGCGGCTGGTTCCCGTTCAGAAGAAGCTCGTTGAGCGGGCGCGGATCGACGGTCGCCTGCGTCCCGAACTGTCGTCCACCGACCTGCCGCTCTTGGCACTGCTGGCCGGCACCGTCAGCGAGTTCGCCGGACATGTCGATGCCGAACTGTGGCGCCGCTATGTGGCGATCTTGCTCGACGGTATGCGTGATCGCAGTGACCGATCACCGCTGCCGGTAGCGGCGCTCGACGACGACGGCATCGAAGCCGCGATGCAGTCCTGGGAACCGGCCGGCCCCCGGTGCGACCGCGGCTGAGCCCTAGAGCATCGCGTTGCTGATCTTGTCGCTGTCTTTGCCGATGGTCTTGCAGTAGGCGCTGACCGCCACCCGTGTCGCCGAAAGCTCCATGTTGGACGGCTCGTTGCCCTTCTTGTCCTTGAGCATCTTGGAGACTTCCGACCGCTGCTTCTCCTCGTCGTGACTGTTGAACTCCCCGCAGGTGGTGTCGCCGCCCTTGTTGATGACTTTGCTGACCGAGGAGCACCCGCCGAGCACGAACATCCCGGAGACCAGGAAGGCGGTCAGGACGCCCGCTGCGGCGAGACCGGTTCGCTGCACAAGGTTCACAATCAGGGCCCACCCTTCTGGTTTGGATTCGCGCAAGCGAGCCTACGTCAGCAACGCCTTCTTGAGCACCTTTCCCATTGCGTTGCGCGGCAGCGTATCCACCATCCGCACCTCGCGCGGCCGTTTATGCACCGACAGCTGTTGGGCCACATACTCGATCAGATCATCCGGTTGCGCCGCCGGGTCCGCGGAGGCGACCACGAACGCGACGATGCGCTGGCCCAGATCCTCGTCGGGCAGTCCGACGACCGCCACCTCGGCCACCCCGGGATGACCGAGCAGGGCGGTCTCGATCTCGCCGGCGCCGACCCGAAAGCCTCCGGTCTTGATCAGGTCGACCGATTCGCGGCCGACGATCCGGTGCATCCCGCCGGCGTCGATGACCGCGACATCACCGGTCTGGTACCAGCCGTCGGCGTCGAAGGCCGCCGCGGTCGCCTCCGGTCGGTTGAGGTAGCCGTCGAACAGGGTCGGCCCACGCACGGCGAGTCGCCCGATCGTCTCGCCGTCGTGCGGTACCGGGCCGCCGTCCTCGCCGACGAGTCGGGTCTGCACGCCGGGCAGCGGCAGGCCCACCCAGCCCGGCCTGCGCTCACCGTCGACCCGGGTGCTCAGCGTGATCAGCGATTCGGTGCTGCCGTACCGTTCGATGGGCTCATGGCCGGTGAGCGCCCGGAGGCCCTCGAACACCGGAACCGGAAGCGCCGCACTGCCCGACACCAGCAGCCGGGCCGCCCGCAGGCCTTCGGCGGATACGGGATCGGCCACCACCCGCGACCACACGGTTGGCACACCGAAGTACAGCGAACCGCCGGCCGCCGCGTAGGCCTGCGGCGTCGGCTTGCCGGTGTGCACGAATCTGTTGCCGACCCGCAGCGATCCCAGCAGGCCCAGTACCAGACCGTGTACGTGATACATCGGCAGGCCGTGCACCAGTACGTCGTCGGGACTCCACTGCCAGGCCTGGGCCAGCGCGTCGAGGTCGGCCGCCAGCGCACGCCGGCTCAGCTGCACGCCCTTGGGTGGGCCGGTGGTGCCGGAGGTGTAGATGATCAGCGCGGTGTCGCCTTCGCCCACATCGGGCAACTCCGACGACGGTCCGTCACCGCGCCGTGCCGGGATGTGCGGTAGCCCGGCCAGGTCCTCGGGCCGCTCCCCCAGCCACGCCTGCGCGTCCGAGTCACGCAGGATGTGCGCGCGTTCGGCGACGCCGACGTCGGCCGGCACCGGCACCATCGGTATCCCGGCGAGCATGCAGCCGGCGACCGCAAGCACCGTCGCCGCCGTCGGGGTGGCCAGCACCGCGACCCGACCCGCCCCGCCGAGGTCTTCGAGCACCGCGGCCGAGGCAGCCCTTAGATCAGCTCGGCTAAGTACGGTGTCGTCGATGCGCACCGCATTGGCGATATCGTCGGTGTGGGTATCCAGCGAGGTCAGCAGCACCTCAGGGACGTTACCGGTTGCCGGTCGGAATGCCGGCAGCGTATCGGCTGAGCAATTCTCATCCGCCACGCCTGGTATCAATGAATTCGTTCCATTAAATTTGCGAACAACTCCTCAACGAGAGGCCCATCGATGCACCACCAGTCCGACCCGCGGCGCGGCGCCAATCGCACTCAGCGGTTGCCCCGTAACCAGCAGCGGGAACGGGTGCTGCGGCTGGTCACCTGCGCCGCCGGCGCGGTGGATGCCTCCGAGATCGCCGCGCAGATGGGCTTGCACGTCACCACGGTGCGCTTCCACCTCGACGCGCTGTGCGAGGACGGTTCCGTCGCCCGCACCCGGATCAAGCGGGACGGCGTCGGGCGCCCCCGCACCGGGTACGTCGCGGTACGCGACCGGTTGGATTACCGCAGCCTCGCCGAGATCCTCGCGATGGAGCTCGGCGACACCGCTGCCGAGCGCCGCCAGCGCGCCGAACGGGCCGGCCGACGCTGGGCCGACCGAATCCTGGCCGACGCCGCCTCCACCGATCCCGTCGAGTCGATCGGGCCGGATGCCGAGTCCGGCGTCGACGCGTCCGCCGACCGGATCGCCTCGGTCTTCGAGCGCATGGGCTTCGGCCCGGAGATCACCGAGGCAGTCGACGCCGGTGAGGGCCGGCGCGAGTGCACGATCCGGCTGCACGCCTGCCCGGTCCGCGACTTGGCACGCGCTCACCCGGAGGTCAGCTGCGCCATGCATCTGGGCCTGCTGCGCGGACTGCTCAACGGCGAGGGAGCCGACACCCCGAAGGCGACACCGCGCGCCGAGTTGGACCCGTTCGTCGAACCGGAAATGTGCATCGCCAAGGTGATCGGTCGATAGCCTCGGCTCGCGACGCCGCGGTCAGCCGGTGACATCCGCACGGTGTCTGATGTGGAGCTCATCGCGCAGCCGGGGCACCATGTGCGGGTAGTGCAATTCGAAAGCGGGCCGCTCCGAACGGATCCGGGGCAGCTCGGTGAAGTTGTGCCGCGGCGGCGGGCAGCTGGTGGCCCATTCCAGCGAGTTGCCGTAGCCCCAGGGGTCATCCACGGTGACGACCTCGCCGTAGCGCCAGCTGCGAAATACGTTCCACAGGAACGGCAATACCGACACGGCGAGGATGCATGACCCCGCGGTGGCGACGATGTTGAACGGCTGGAATCCGTCGGTGGGCAGGTAGTCGGCGTAGCGGCGCGGCATACCCGTGTTGCCCAGCCAGTGCTGCACCAGGAAGGTGGTGTGGAACCCGATGAACGTCAGCCAGAAATGCAGCTTGCCCAACCGCTCATCGAGCAACCGGCCGGTCATCTTCGGGAACCAGAAATAGATGCCGGCGAACGTCGAGAACACGATGGTGCCGAACAGCACGTAGTGGAAGTGCGCCACCACGAAATAGGTGTCGTGGACGTGGAAGTCCAGCGGCGGGCTGGCCAGCATCACCCCGGTCAACCCACCGGCCAGAAACGTCACCGCGAACCCGAGCGAGAACAGCATCGGCGTCTCAAAAGTCAACTGGCCCTTCCACATCGTGCCGATCCAGTTGAAGAACTTCAGCCCGGTCGGCACCGCGATCATGAAGCTCATGGCCGCGAAGAACGGCAACAGGACCGCGCCGGTGGCGAACATGTGATGCGCCCACACCGCCGTTGACAGGCCCGCGATACTCATCGTCGCGTACACCATCTGGGTGTAACCGAAGAGCGGCTTGCGGGAGAACACCGGGAAGATCTCGGTGACGATGCCGAAGAACGGCAGCGCGACGATGTACACCTCCGGGTGTCCGAAGTACCAGAACAGGTGCTGCCACAACAGCGCTCCGCCGTTCGCCGTGTCGTAGATATGCGCGCCCAGGTGCCGGTCGACGGCCAGGCCCAGCAGGGCCGCGGTCAGCAGCGGGAAGACGATCAGCACCATGATCGAGGTGACCAGGATGTTCCAGGTGAAGATCGGCATCCGGAACATCGTCATCCCCGGCCCGCGCATGCACACCACGGTGGTGATCATGTTGACCCCACCCAGGATGGTGCCCAGACCCGAGACCGCCAGCCCCATGATCCACATGTCGGCCCCGGCGCCGGGTGCGTGGGTGAGGCTGCTCAACGGGGCGTAGGCGGTCCAGCCGAAATCGGCGGCACCGCCGGGCGTCAGGAATCCGGCGATGACGATCAGCCCGCCGAACAGAAACAGCCAGTAACTCAAGGCGTTGAGCCGCGGGAACGCCACATCCGGGGCGCCGATCTGCAGCGGCAGCACCAGATTGGCGAAACCGAAGACGATCGGGGTCGCGTAGAGCAGCAGCATGATGGTGCCGTGCATGGTGAACAACTGGTTGTACTGCTCGTTGGACAGGAACTGCAGTCCCGGCACGGCCAGTTCGCCGCGCATCAGCAACGCCATCAGCCCACCGGTCAAAAAGAAGCTGAACGTGGTCACCATGTACAAGATGCCGATCAGCTTGTGGTCGGTGGTGGCGATGACCCGGTAGACCAACGTCCCGCGCGGGCCGCCTCGGGAGGGATACGGGCGGACCGGCGAGAGCTGCCGGCCGAGCACGCGCGCGACGCCCCGGTTCATCACGTCAGCCATCGGCCGCCTCCCGCCGAAGTCCTAGCCCCGTCGGCGGTGAGCGTGCCGGCCAGACCAGCGGTTATAGCGGTCCATACTACGTGAAATCGGTACCCGGGGTCCCGGGCTTACCCGGCCGCGTACGCGACGGCGACCTCCCCGGCCAACCGCGCATTACCCAGCACCAGTGCGATATTGGCGGTGACCGAGGCGCCCCGGGTTCCGCGGTGAAAATGGTCCAGCAGAAACGGGGTCACGTCCTTGCCGCGCACCCCCGCCGCCTCGGCGGCGGCCAGCCCGTCGGCGAGCACCCGGTCGTGCAGGGCACGATCCAGCTCGTCGTCCGCGGCGATCGGATTGGCCAGCACCAGTCCGTAGCGGTCGGTGCCCAGCCTGGTGCGGGCCCGCAGCACCGCCGCGGCCTGCGCCGGGGTCTGCACCTGCCAGTCGATGCGGTGGCCGGAGTCGGCGAGATAGAAGGCGGGGAAGCGGTCGGTCCGGTAGCCGATCACCCCGACCCCGAGCGTCTCCAACCGCTCCAGCGTGGCACCGATGTCCAGGATGGATTTGATGCCCGAACACACCACCAGCACCGGGGTGCGCGATAGCGTCGTCAGGTCCGCGGATTCGTCCCAGCTCTCGCGTGCGCCGCGGTGCACACCGCCCAAGCCGCCGGTGGCGAACACCGTGATGCCCGCCGCCGACGCCAGGTGCGCCGTCGAGGCGACCGTGGTTGCGCCGTCCCCACCGGCGGCGGCCAGCATCGCGATGTCGCGCACGCCGACCTTGACCGCGGTTCCCGCGGTGGCCAGGTGGTGCAGCGACCCGTCGTCGAGACCGATGTGTGGCTCGCCCGCGAGGATCGCGATGGTGGCCGGGACCGCGCCCGTCGAGCGCACGGCCTGCTCGATCTCGCGGGCGATGCGCAGGTTCTCCGGACGGGGCAGGCCGTGCGTGATGATGGTGCTCTCCAGCGCCACCACGGCCCGGCCGGCGGCCAACGCATCGGCGACTTCGGGTTGGATGCGCACCGCCCCACCTTATGGCGGGCGCAAAGGGTTCGCGCCCGGCGATCGTGTCGGAGCAGGCTGATAGCGTCCGCGGCAGCGCAGCGAGACGGGAAGGTAGCCGTGGTCGAGCAGGGACACAACTGGCCGGGGTATGCCGTGGTGGCGACGGCCTTATCGGCCTTGTCGGCGTTGGTGGCTGTCTCGCTGGTCACTTCGGCCGCTCCCGCACCCGCCGACCCGGTCCCGGTCGGTGCCGGCGACGTCTCGGTCGAGCTGGCCAAACTCGAGGCCCTTCCGGTCAAAGGCCGCGCCCCCAAGACCGGTTACGAGCGCGAGATGTTCGGCCCGGCGTGGAGCGACGATGTGACGGTGCCCGACGGGCACAACGGCTGCGACACCCGAAACGACATCCTGCGCCGCGATCTGGTCGACATCGAGATCAAGCCGGGCACCAACGGTTGCGTGGTGCTCTCCGGCATGCTGCACGACCCCTACACCGGCACCGCGATCGTCTTCCAGCGCGGCCGGGGCACGTCCCGGGCAGTGCAGATCGACCATGTCGTGGCATTGTCGGATGCCTGGCAGAAGGGCGCCCAGCAGTGGGATGACCTCACCCGGCGCAACTTCGCCAATGATCCGCTGAATCTGCAGGCCACCAGCGGGCCGATCAATGAGCAGAAGGCCGACGGGGACGCTGCAACCTGGTTGCCGCCCAACAAGTCCTACCGCTGCGCCTACGTCTCCCGCATCGTCGAGGTGAAGTCCGGCTACGGCCTGTGGGTCACCCAGGCCGAACACGACGCGATCGCGCGGGTTCTCACCGGCGAATGCGGGGCGTCCACGGGCGGGCCGGCCCCGCCCGAGCCGGCGGACGGCACGTCACCGGCGCAGCCGCCGCCGGGCGAGCCGGTGCCGTTCCTCGCCCCGGACGACGGGCCGTCGGTGTACTTCCCGAACTGCGCGGCCGCGCGCGCCGCGGGCGCCGCGCCGATTCTGGCCGGGCAGCCCGGATACCGGTCCGGGCTGGACGGCGACGGCGACGGCATCGCCTGCGAGTAGGCGCGCGCCGTCATCCGGCCGAGAACGGGCGTGCCATCACCTTGTGCTGGAAGCCGTACCGGGGGCCGGACCCCCGGCCTCCCGCCCCGGCACCGGCCAGCGGCATCCCGCCCATCAGGCTTCCGGCCCCTTCGGCGTCGGGGCTGATGGCGGAGACGGTGCTGACCGGTATCGGCGCGGCCGAACCTGCTGCGGCGCCGGCCGCCGTCCAGCTGGCCGGCACCGACAGCCGACCGGCCGCCGCGGCAGTGCCCAGGCCCGCGGCCACCGGTGCTGCGCCGCCGAGTTGGGCGCCCAGTCCGGCCGCCGGTAGTGCCGCCGGCAATGCCCCCGCGGCCGCCTTGGCACCATCACCGGCGGCCTTCGCCGCGGCGCCGGCCGGCGCCAGCGCCTTCGACAGGGAGACCGCGCTGTTGACCGCACCGGTGGAGAAGTGCGCGATCGCGATGCTGCTCTGCGTCGGAGCGACATAGGACGTCCACGGCGCCAACAGGTTGGCAATCGGACTTCCCGGTGTGTACTTCAGGCCCACCAACGCGTACAGATCGCCGAGCATGCTGTCCAGCGGCGACGTCGACGAGTCCGCCGCGCCGGCCGCCGACGAGGCAGGTGAGGCCAGGCTCGCCAGCGCCGATTGCAAAGCCGAGACCAGTTGCGCGGTCTGCGATTCGTCCGCGGTCGGATCGGGCGTGCTGAACGGGGCCACCTGCGACGCCGACGCCGACTGCCCGGCATACCCGTACATGGCGGCGGCATCGCGGGCCCACATCTCCCCGTAATCCGCCTCGGTCACCGCGATCGCCGGGGTGTTCTGCCCCAGCACGTTCGTCGAGACCAGCGCAGACAACCGGGTGCGATTGGCATCGACATCCCCCGGGTGCACCACCGCGGCCAGCGCGGCCTCGTACGCGGTGGCGGCCTGCCGTGCCCGCCCGGCGGCCTGTTCAGCCCGCGCAGCTGTGGCGTTCATCCATTCCAGGTAAGGCGCCACGGCCACTGCCATCGACGCCGACGCAGGCCCGAGCCATTCCTCACCCGTCAGTGCGGTGACGATCGCCTCGTAGCCGGTGGCCGCCGAATTCAGCTCGGCAGCGAGCCTGCTCCACGAGGACGCCGCAGCCACCAGCGGTGACGAGCCCGCGCCGGAATACATTCGCGCGGAGTTGACCTCCGGCGGCAACGACCCGAAATCCATTGCGGGAACTAACTCGCCACCGTGGCGTTGACCGCTTCGGTCACCGCGTATGACTCGGAGCTCAGCGCCAAGGTCCGCACGAACGCCTCGTGAATCGCGGTGGCCTGCGCGCTGACCTCTTGATAAGCGTGGGCATGAGCCGCGAACAAGGCTGCGGTCAAAGCCGATACCTCGTCGGCGGCCGCCGGCGGCAAGACGGTGGTCGGGCCCGCAGCGGCCGCGTTCTGCGCGGCCACCACCGAGCCGATACCCCGCAGACCACTGGCGGCAGCCGCCAATGCTTCCGGTTGTGTGTTGACGAACGACATCTACCACTCCTCATTGTTCTTTTGCGCCAGCGCACTTCGAAAGACGTTGCTTGGCAGCCTAGGTCGGCCTGCGCCTGCCGGCCGCCGGCCGATGTCGATGGCCCCGCCGCCACACGACGCCCTACATTCGCCGTTCAGGGTGCACCCGAATGCCACCCGACCGGCCCTGAACACCGCAAACGCCGCGGAGCCGGGCGGGAAATCGGTGGGCGCAGCGCGCCGCCATGGTTGGCGTCAGAGAAAGAATCCCAACGCGGATAATGTTTTCGGCGATGCCGGCGAACCATCCGGACAGCCCGCGACGGCAGAACCCGCGGGGAGATTTCACACCGGGGCCGGCTAGCCGCCGGCCGGGTGAGGGGTTAACACGTTGTACCGGAAGCCGTATCGGTTGACATAGCCGTCACTGCGCCGGGGCGCGCCGGCGCTCATCGGCATCCCTCGCAGCAGGCCCCCGGGCTGACTGTCGACAGCGCTGGAGGCGGGAACAGTCTGTGGCGCAGACACTTCCGGGGTCATTGCGGGCGCCGCGCTGACCCAACCGGGGGGCACCGACAACTTTCCCACCGCTGCGGCTCGTCCGAAGCCGGCTGCCGGGACGCCCGCCGGCCGGACTGCACCCGCGGTGGCCGGAAGCGGTATCGGCGGGGGCGCTACCGGCGCCTCGGCGGACGCCGACGGCGCAAACGCTTTCGAGATGCCGAGCAGGTTGGCCGGGGTGGAGGCGAGTCGCTGCACCACCTGCTCACTGGTGGTCAGGTTCTTCACGATCTGCGGCAGGTGCGCCTTGAGCTCCTCCCAGGTCGCCGGCTGCGACGGCGAGGAGGAAATCCGCTCCAGCACTTCGCGTATCGCGGTGACGAGCTCCGTGGAGGATCGCTGCTGGGCGGCGGACCCGACCGCCTGGGCGACCGCGGTCTGCTGACGACCTTCGCCGCTTGTTGCGGTGGTCGCCGGCGGTGTCTGGAACGGTGTGACCATCGAGGCGACCCGTGAGGCCCCCGCGTAGCCGTACATCACGGCGGCGTCCTGCGCCCACATCTCGGCGTACTGCGCCTCGGCGGCCGCGATCGCCGAGCTGTTCTGTCCCAGCAGATTCGTGGCTACCAGCAGACTCAGCAGGCTCCGGTTCGCTGCGACCTCGGCAGGCGGAACTGTTGCTGCGTAGGCGATTTCGTAGGCACCGACAACAGCGCGGGCGTAGCCGGCGGCCTGCTCGGCGTGGCTGGCGGTGGCGCTCATCCACGACACGTAGGGCCCGACCGCGGCAAGCATCGCCGCTGCCGACGGTCCCCACCACGAGGCGTCGACCACCTGGGTGATCAGTGCCTGGTAGAGCTCCGCCGCCGAATGCAGTTCCTCGGCAAGAGCACCCCAGGCGCAGGCGGCCCCCAGCAATGGGGCCGACCCGGCGCCGGAATACATCCGCGCCGAGTTGATCTCCGGCGGCAACGCTCCGAAGTCCATCACCACAACCCCTCGCGCCTATCTCCGGACCGCTCTCCCCCGCCGCCCTCGAGAACTGTGTGTCGCTGTCTGCGGCCGTCGGCTTGTGGCTGACGCTAATACGGTCGGCGCATCCGCCCGGCCGCGAGCAGTGCGCCCGGCTCGAACACCGGGCATGGGGCGGGCCGTCGGGGCCGTGGGCTCACACCGTCGCGGAGAAGGCCGGTGCCACAGCCATTACCTGCACCAACACGCCGTCCCGGCGGCCCGCCGATGCCGCATCGGTGCCCTCGGGCGTGGCGGTTCCCCTGTCGGCCCGCAGAAAGAATCTCGGGGTGCGATAACTCGGCGCACGCTTCGGAGCGGGGTGTGGCCCAGGGGTGCTTTTTCCGTTGGCCGCGGTTCAGCCACCCGATCCGAGCCGGTCGGCCGCCGCGGCGATCCGCTCGTCGGTGGCGGTCAGTGCCACCCGCACATGCTCGGCGCCGGCCGGACCGTAGAACTCCCCCGGCGCCACCAGGATGCCGCGCTCGGCCAGCCAGCCGACGGTGCGCCGGCACGGCTCGCCGCGGGTGACCCACAGATACAGCCCGCCGTGCGACAGGTCGACGGTGAATCCGGCCGCGCGCATCGCCGGCAGCAGCGTCTCGCGGCGGCGCGCATACCGGTCGCGTTGCTCGCGTTCGTGCGCGTCGTCATCGAGCGCGGCGATCATCGCCGCCTGCACCGGGGTCGGCACCATCATCCCGGCGTGTTTGCGCACCGCGAGCAGTTCGGCCACCACGGCGGGGTCGCCCGCGACGAAACCGGCCCGATAGCCGGCCAGCGAGGAGGTCTTCGACAGCGAGTGCACGGCCAGCAGGCCGCTGTGGTCGCCGTCGCAGACCTGCGGGTGCAGCACCGAACGCGGTTCCGTGTCGTCCCAGCCCAGCCCCAGGTAGCACTCGTCGGAGACCAGCAGCACCCCGTTCTCGCGGGCCCAGCCGACGACGGCGCGCAGTTCGTCGGCGGTCAGGATGGCTCCGGTCGGGTTGCTGGGTGAATTCAGGTACACCAGAGCCGGGGGCGAGCCGTCGAGTCGCTGCGGCGCGTCACTGCGCACCCACGGCGCCCCGGCCAGCCGGGCGCCCACCTCGTAGGTCGGGTAGGCCAGTTCCGGAACGACGACCACATCCTCGCCACCGAGGCCGAGCAGGGTCGGCAGCCACGCGATGAGTTCCTTGGTGCCGATCACCGGGAGCACGGCCGACTCCGCAAGCCCGGTGATCCCGTAGCGGCGGGCCAGCGCCGCGACCGCCGAGGCCCGCAACCCGGCCGTGCCGGCGGTGGTGGGATAGCCCGGCTGCGAGGAGGCCGCCGCCAGCGCGTCACGGATGACCTGGGCGACGGGATCGACGGGGGTGCCCACCGACAGGTCGACGATGCCGTCGGGATGCGCTTTGGCCAGCGCCGTCACCTCGGCCAACGTGTCCCAGGGGAAGGTCGGCAGCGCGGCCGACCTGCCGCCGTGTCGGGGGCTCACGGGGCTGCGGCCAAACGCGGCGGGTTCATCGGTTCCTGATAGTAATCGCGCCGCTACGGCCACCGGCACCAGCCGCCCCGCCTATGCGCGCAGTTGCACTGCAACTAGTTGCATAGCTCGGGTGCGGGTGCCTATGCTCACGCCCGTGGCCCTTCCCCACGCGATCCTGGTGTCGCTGCGTGAGCAGGCCGGCTCCGGCTATGAGCTCGCCAGCCGATTCGACCGGTCGATCGGCTACTTCTGGAGCGCCACCCACCAGCAGATCTATCGCACGCTGCGCACCATGGAAGCCGACGGCTGGGTGCACGCCACCGAGGTCGCCCAGCGCGGCCGCCCGGACAAGCGGGTCTACACCGTCGCCGAAGCGGGCCGAACCGAGTTGGCCCGCTGGATCGCCGCCCCGCTGGCCGGCCGCGGGAGTTCGGTGGTGGACAACCGATTGCGGGAGCTGGCGGTCAAGGTCCGCGGTGCCTGCTACGGGGACGTCACCGCCGTGCGCGAGCAGGCGATCACCCTGCGGGCCGAGCGTTCCGCCCGGCTGGACGTCTACCGGGCCCTGGAAAAGCGGCAATTCCCGGATCCCGCCACGCTGAGCGGGTCCGCCCTGCACCAGTACCTGGTGCTGCGCGGCGGGATTCGCGCGGAGCAAAGCGCGATCGACTGGCTCGACGAAGTTGAGGAGGCACTGCGGTGAGGGCGGCACTGTGACATCGGAATCCACCAACCCGTATCCGATCCTGTTGTCCCCGTTGGATCTGGGGTTCACCACCCTGGCCAACCGGGTGGTGATGGGATCGATGCACACCGGCCTGGAGGACCGCGCCTCCGACATCGGCAAACTGGCCGAGTACTTCGCCGAGCGGGCCCACGGCGGTGTCGGGCTGATCATCACCGGCGGATACGCACCGAACCGGACCGGCTGGCTGCTGCCGTTCGCCTCGGCGATGATCAGCTCGGCAGACGCCCGCCGCCACCGCCGTGTCACCGACGCGGTGCACGAGGCCGGCGGCAAGATCCTGCTCCAGGTTCTGCACGCGGGACGCTATGCCTACCACCCGTTTTCGGTCAGCGCTTCGGCGATCAAGGCGCCGATCAACCCGTTCCGGCCGCGGGCGCTCTCGTCACGGGGAGTCGAATCGACCATCGCCGACTTCGCCCGGGCGGCCGAACTGGCCCGCGAGGCCGGTTATGACGGTGTCGAGATCATGGGCAGCGAGGGCTATCTGCTGAACCAGTTCCTGGCGCCGCGCACCAACAAACGCACCGACCGCTACGGCGGCACGGCGGCCAACCGGCGCAGGTTCCCGGTGCAGATCGTGGCCCGTACCCGCGCGGCGGTCGGACCCGATTTCATCATCTGCTATCGGATGTCGATGTCCGACTACGTCGAGGAAGGCCAGAGCTGGGACGAAGTGCTGGCGCTGGCAACCGAAGTCGAGGAGGCCGGGGCCACCCTGATCAACTCCGGCTTCGGCTGGCACGAGGCCCGGGTGCCGACCATCGTGACGTCGGTGCCCAGCGGCGCATTCGTCGACATCTCCCACGCCGTCGCCGAGCACGTCAGCATCCCGGTGGTGGCGTCCAACCGGATCAACATGCCGCAGGCGGGCGAGCAGATCCTCGCTGAGACGTCGGTGCAGCTGATCTCGATGGCCCGCCCGATGCTGGCCGATCCGGAGTGGGTGCGCAAGGCCGCCGCCGGCCGGGCCGACGAGATCAACACCTGCATCGCCTGCAACCAGGCCTGTTTGGACCATGCCTTTGTGCACAAGAAGGTCTCGTGCCTGGTCAATCCCCGGGCCGGCCACGAGACCACGCTGGTCCTGCGCCCGGTCCGGCAGCGCAAGCGCATCGCGGTGGTGGGCGCCGGACCGGCCGGGCTGTCGGCGGCGGTGACGGCCGCCGAGCGCGGCCACGAGGTGACGCTGTTGGAGGCGAACGAGTTCGTCGGCGGCCAATTCGACCTGGCCAAGCGGATTCCCGGTAAAGAGGAGTTCGCCGGGACGATTCGCTACTACACGACCATGCTGGACAAGTACGCGGTGACGGTGCGACTGGGCAACCGCGCCCACGTCGAGGAATTGACCGGCTTCGACGAGGTGATCCTGGCCACCGGGGTCAGGCCCCGGATCCCGCAGATCCCCGGCATCGAGCATCCGATGGTGCTGTCCTACGCCGAAGCCATCACCGGCCGGCCGGTCGGAGAATCGGTGGCGGTGATCGGCGCGGGTGGGATCGGCTTCGACGTCAGTGAGTTCCTGATCGTGGAGAATGCGGAGTCCTCACCGACGCTCAACCTCAAGGAGTGGAAGGCCGAGTGGGGTGCCGCCGACCCCTGGGAGGCCCGGGGTGCGCTGGTGCCGCCGGATCCGGCGCCCCCGGCCCGGCAGGTCTATCTGTTGGCCCGCACGGCGGGAGCACAGGGCCGCAAGCTGGGCAAGACCAGCGGCTGGGTGCATCGGGCATCGTTGAAGGCCAAAGGAGTCCAACAGCTCTCCGGGGTCAACTATGAGCGGATCGATGACGATGGGCTGCACATCAGCTACGGCCCGAAGAGGTCACGGCCGCAGGTGCTGGCGGTGGACACCGTGGTGATCTGCGCCGGACAGGAGTCGGTGCGCGACCTCGAGGACGGATTGCGGATGCGCGGCGTGAGCCCGCACGTGATCGGCGGCGCAGCGCTGGCCACCGAGCTGGACGCCAAGCGGGCCATCAAGCAGGGCACCGAGCTGGCCGCCCGCCTCTAGTTTCCCGCCGGCGAGGGTATCGGCGCGTAGTCGGTGGTGCGCTGCCGAGCCGGTCGGCCGATGCCCTCGGCGATCCCGACCAGCTCGGCGATGGTCTTGGCCGAACCGTGCTCGGAGCCGGCCATCCGGGAGATGGTCTCCTCCATCAAGGTGCCGCCCAGATCGTTGGCCCCGCCGCGCAGCATCACCTGGGTGCGCTCGACGCCCAGCTTGACCCAGCTGGTCTGGATGTTGGGGATACGGCCGTGCAGCATGATCCGCGCCAGTGCGTGCACCGCGCGGTTGTCGCGGTGACTGGGGCCGGGCCGCGCTCCACCGGCAAGATACAGCGGCGAACTCTGGTGCACGAACGGCAACGGCACGAACTCGGTGAAGCCACCGGTGCGGTCCTGGATGTCGCGCAGCACCCGGAAGTGCCCTATCCAGTGGCGCGGGGAATCGATGTGGCCGTACATCATCGTCGAGCTGGACCGCAGCCCGACCTCGTGCGCGGTGGTGACCACCTCGACCCACATCGAGGTAGGCAGCTTGCCCTTGGTCAGCACCCAGCGGATCTCGTCGTCGAGGATCTCCGCGGCGGTGCCCGGGATGCTGCCCAGGCCCGCTTCGCGCAGGCTGATCAGCCACTCGCGAATACTCAAGCCGCTCTTGGACACTCCGTTGGTGATCTCCATCGGAGAGAAGGCGTGCACGTGCATCGACGGCACCCGCTCCTTGACCGCTCGCACCAGATCGGCATAACCGGTGACCGGCAGCTCCGGGTCGATCCCGCCCTGCATGCAGACCTCGGTGGCGCCGGCCAGGTGCGCTTCGTAGGCGCGTTCGCCGACCTCGGCGTTGGACAGCGAAAAGGCGTCGGCATCGCCTTTGCGTTGGGCGAACGCACAGAACCGGCAGCCGACGTAGCAGACGTTGGTGAAGTTGATGTTGCGGTTGACCACGTAGGTCACGTCGTCGCCGACGACCTCGCGCCGCAGTGAATCCGCCAGCGCGGCAACGGCATCCAGCGCCGGACCATCTGCGGTAGCCAGAGCCAGGTACTCGGCGTCGGTGCAGCCGGCCGGGTCGCGCTCCGCCGAGCGCAGGGCGGAAAGCACGTCGGTGTCGACACGTTCGGGCGCTCGCGCGGCCAGTTCGTGGATCTGTTCGCGGATGGATTCCCAATCCCCGAAGGCACTGCCGAGATCACTGCGGGTCTCGGTGGCCCGCCCGTCGACATCGATGGCGGTGTGCAGGTCCACCCGGCCGCTGGACTGCACTTCGTCGGGCTCCTGCCACGCCATCCCGACCGGGTTGACGTCGCGCGCCCAGCCGGTGGCCGGGTCGGCCAGCGCCGCGACGTGCGGGCGTACCCGCGGATCGATCCACGCCGCACCGGCCTGCACGTAATCGGGCTGGGCGGTCAGGCGCTGCACCAGGTCGTAACCGGCCCGCTCGGTGACGGCAGCCAGGTCGTCCAGCGCCGGCCAGGGCCGCTCCGGATTCACGTGATCGGGGGTCAGCGGCGACACCCCGCCCCAGTCGTCGACCCCGGCGGCGATCAGCGCCAGACACTCGTCGGCCGAGACCAGATTGGGTGGCGCCTGGATACGCATCTTGGGGCCCAGCACCAGCCGGGCCGCCGCCACCGTGGCCAGGAAGTCTTCGAAGCCCGCGTCGGGCGTCGACGCCATCGCGGTGTGCTCCTTGGCCCGGAAGTTCTGCACGATCACTTCCTGGATGTGCCCGAACTCCTTGTGCACCTTGCGGATCGCGTGCACGGTGTCGGCGCGCTCGTCCAGTGTTTCGCCGATGCCGACCAGCAGGCCGGTGGTGAACGGGATCGAGAGTCGGCCGGCATCGGCCAGCGTGCGCAGCCGTACCGCCGGGTCCTTGTCGGGGCTGCCGTAGTGGGCCAGGCCCTTGGTCTCGAAGAGCCGCCGAGACGTGGTCTCCAGCATCATGCCCATCGACGGCGCCACCGGCTTGAGCCGTGACATCTCCGACCAGCTCATCACCCCGGGGTTCAGATGCGGCAGCAGGCCGGTCTCCTCCAGCACCCGGATGGCCATCGCCCGGACATAGGCCAGCGTGCTGTCGTAGCCCCGCTCGTCGAGCCACTGTCGCGCCTCGGGCCACCGCTCCTCGGGCCGGTCGCCCAAGGTGAACAGCGCCTCTTTGCATCCCAATTCGGAGCCGAGGCGGGCGATCTCGAGGATCTCGTCGGGCCCCAGGTACATCTGCTTACCCTGCGCCCGCAGCACCCCGGGGACCGTCACGAAGGTGCAGTAATGGCAGGTGTCGCGGCACAGGTGGGTGACCGGGATGAACACCTTGCGTGAGTAGCTGACCGGCAGCCGGCCACCCGGCCCGCGCCGCCCGCCCGACACCAGGCCGGCGTCGCGCACCCGGGCCGCGCTCGCACACAGGTCGGCCAGGTCAGCGCCTCGCGCCGTCATCGCGATGGCGGTTTCCTCGATGTTGAGAAGGACGCCGTCGCGGGCTCGCCGCAACACGCGGCGCAGCGCCGACGGATTCGTCATCCGCGCGCCCCCCGGAATCTCGCGCATGCCATACGCGCCACAGTAGTCGGCGCGCCAAGTCGGCCGACGGCCGCAGGGCGTGCCCGCCCGCCCGTCAGGGTTCGCCGGCCGGCCGGCCGGTGGACAGCGCCTGGCGGCGGCGCCACAGCAGCCACCCGGGCGGGGCGCTGCCCAGCACGATCATCAGCAACACGCCGTAGGCCATCACCCCGCGGTCGGCGAAGATCAGGTCGTCGCCCGGGCCGCCGAACGTCATCAGCGCGATCGCCAACAGCCAGGTCCACAGCGGTAGCGCGGCCAGCCGCAGCGACGACGTGCAGCGCAGCGCGATCCACACCAGTCCGGCATTGACCAGGCCCCCGACCAGGGCGCTGAGCGGAAAGGGGACGGCGCCGATGTGCGCCGGCAGCAGCAGGGCGGTGGAGACGGCGCAGAGCACGCCGTCAACGGCCAGCAGGGCCAGCACCGGGAAGTTGAGTGCCGAACCCGGCGTATCGGCATTCATCGCGGGCTCGGTGAGCGGCGCGACTGGGCTCAAGTGGGGATGCTGTCCAGCTGGCTGACCAACGAACCGACCATCCACTGGTAGCTGTCCAGCCACCACTGCCAGTGCTCCAAGTTCGGGTCCAGATCGGGATCCATGCCTAAACCACCTAAGTCCTTGCCACTACGGCGCGAAACAGCTCAGCAGGAGCTTACCCCGTTCCCGGCGGCACCGAGCTGAAGTCCGGCCAGCAGATCGGTTTCCCAGCCCCGCGCATCGCGCGGACCGGCGCTGCCGGCGGCCAGCACGTAGTGCTCACTGTCCAAGATGGGCTGAGCAATGTTGTTGGACAACGCAAACGCACGGCCGGTGGGCCCGACGGCGACCTGTGTGGCATGTGCCGCCATGGCCGCCACTTTGGCCGGGAGTGACTCGGCGGCCTCGATGACCGCGTCGATCCGTTCGTCGGGAAACTCCGCGACCGTGCCGGCGGCGGCGTCGTCTTCGGGCAACGTCCAGTGCGGCAACCGGTCGGCGTCCCGCAGTGCCCGCCGGGCGGCCCGCGAGGCGCTGGCGGCGGTCACCGTCCAGTACAACTTCGGCGTGGCCCAGCCCGGGCCGGGCCCGGTGGCGTCGTCTGCCGCGGCCGCCACCGTTGCGGTGGTCACGTGGTGGGCGTGCACATGGTCGGGATGGCCGTAGCCGCCGTGCGGGTCGTAGCTCACCACCACGTGCGGACGCAGCCGCCGGATGACCTCCGCCAGGGCCGCGACGGTCTCGGCGTCGTCGGCGTCGATGAACCGCTGCTGTCGGCGGGGCGGGGTGCCGTCCATGCCGGAATCACGCCAGCGTCCGGCGCCGCCGAGGAACTGCGGTGCACCGACGCCCAGTTCCCGCAGCGCGGCGGCGAGTTCGCCGATCCGGTAGCCGCCGAGCTGGTCGGCGTGACCCACCGCCAGCTGCGCCCAGCGATCCCCGATGACCTCACCCTCTTCGCCGAGTGTGCAGGTCACGACGTGCACGTCGGCGCCGCGGGCGGCGTAATGGGCGATCGTCGCCCCGGTGGTCAGCGTCTCATCGTCGGGATGGGCGTGCACGAACAGCAGCCGCGGGGTCTGATCCGACACGGCCCGAACTCTACCGATCGGCTGGATGGCGCCCGGCGTCAGAAGATGCCGAGGATGAAGCTCGCCAGGTAGCTGGGAATGTCGAGGTCGGCCAGCAGCAACGCGAGGTTGTCGTGCAGAACCGCGGAGACCACGTCCGGGCTGAACGAGGCCAGCAGGGCGTCCCAATCGGCTCCGAACGCGGCGACGCCCGGATCGAAGTCACCGAACAGGCTGTTCTGCAGTTCGGCACCGCCCAGATCGATGCCGAGCAGGCTGTTCAGCGCCTGCTCGTTCTGGGCCACGATCGAGTTGTTGGCGATGAAGATGAAGTGGGCGATCTCACTGGCGGGACTGCCGTCGTCGAACTGTCCGACGACACCCAGCTGCGCCTCCACCAGGGCGTTGTTGAACGCCAGTTCCGCGGCGCCGATGCTGCTCAGCAGCGACTGGTAGGCGGCCGGGAGACCCTGCATGATCAAGGAGATGCCGGCAACGGCGTTCGCGGCCGCGCTGCCCGCAGCTTGCTCGCTTCCGCCGAACGCACCGACCGCCGGGGCGCCGAAGACGCCGAGGTCGGGTGTGAGCGGCACCGAGCCCAGCACGCTTTGCGCATCGAATCCCCCGCCCTCGCCGAGCAGGGCGTTGATCGCGCTCTCGTCCAGGTCGCCGGAGTTGAATATCGAGCCGTCGCCGAGCTCACCCTCGCCGTTGCCCGTCAGCAGATCCCCCAGGTTGATCTGCTCCGCGTCGCCGCCACCGCCGCCGGCCATGTCCGGCCGGACGTGGTTCTCGATGGTTTCGATGATCGGGTTCGCGTCGACGTTCGCCGCGGCCATGTCGAAGTCGCGAATCTGCACATCGGGAAGGGACGGTGTCGACGGAGTCAACGCCGCGACCACCCCGGTTACGGAGAGTGCTGCAGCCGCCACCAGGGCGCACCGGTGAACGAGGTGTTCCATCAACCATCCCCTCCCAGTGTGGCGTGCAAGCTGCTTAATAATATCCAAGAATTATCTGTGCGCAAGACTGCGGATCGGTCCGACACCGGCCTGGGAACGGCTCCCACCCGCCTGGGAACGTCTGGCGCCTCTCGACCGTAACCCCGGCGGCCGGGCTCCGGGCCGTCCCGGGGTCCAGCTCTCAGCAAACCGGAAGTATTCGCGTCAGCGCAGAGCTCGCATCGGGTGGCCTCCGGTCGCCGCGCGATCGGCGCTACGGCCGCTTCACCCAGATTCCGGCGTCGCCGACGATGCCCACCGGCACCGCCCCGGACAGGCTGACGTTCGTCACGCTCGGGCCGACGGCCACGATCGTGGTGTCCTGGAGGATCGGCAGCACCGTCGCCATGTTCCACAGCCGCGGTTCGACGGCTGCGATCACCTCGCTGATGGACTTGCTGCCATCCAGTGCCGCATCGATCTCGTCCTGAATGCCGTGGTCGCAGACGCCGGTGATGTTCGACGGGGCCTGCACCAGCGCCCCGGAGCCGGCCGGGCGCGGTGGCGCCTTCGACGTCGGGGTGGTCGGCTCGGTCACGGGTGACGGCGACGGCGGGGCCGGGGCACGCGGCGGAGCCGGAACGCCGGATGTGGGCACGGTGGTGGTCTCCAGCGCGATACAGCCGTATCGCGAGGCCAGCAGTGTCGCCAGGTCGCCCCCGGCCTGCTGCCAGCCGACGATGGCGTCGACCTGATGGGTCACCAGCGCCTCGCGGTAGAGCTTCACCGGGTCCAGCGGCAGCACGGTGGCCGCGATCCCCACGTTGCGCAATTGGTCTGCGGCGGTGTTGGCCACCGCCACCGAGGTCGGGTCGTTGGCCGCCACCCCGATGACCAGCGACAGCTGTTCGCCGCCCTTGCTGATGCGCCCCCGGGTGATCTCCGGCGGGTGCGGCCGGGGCGGCTCGGCTCCCGCCGGTGGCACCAGCGCGGACGGCGGTGCGTCCTTCTCGATGCGGTATCCGGCCGCCTGCAGCAGCGCCAGGGCCGCCGAGTCGGACATGGCCGGTGGGGCCGTCGGCACGTAACCGGGGTCGCTGGGAGTGCGGATCTGGGCCTGAGCCAGGGTGACGGTGTTGTCGCTACCGGCACCCACCGTGGCCAGCAGTCCGACGTCGAGCAGCCCCAGCAGCGCCCGGCGAACCCGCACGTCGGCCAGCTTGGGTTCGGCGGCCCGCAGCGTCAATTGCATCACCCGCGGCGTCACGACCCGGGAGGTCTGCACGCCGGGGATCACCGACAGTTGGGCGAAGGCCGCCGAGCCGCCGTGCACCTGGGCCACCTGGGTGTCACCGTTGCGGATGGAGTCGGCCAGGGCGGCCGGCGACCCGGCCCGGCGGAACAGGACCAGATCCGGCTTGGCCGGCGGGCCCCAGTAGCGGTCGTTTCGGGCGAGCAGGATCGCGTCACGCTGCGGGTCGATGTTCTCGACCCGGAACTGGCCGCCGGTGACCGGCAGCGCCCGGGCCAGCCCGGCCGGGAAACCGCCGGGCACGTCCTTGACGATGTGCGCCGGCAGGATGTTGCTGAACAACTCCCGCCAGGCCGGATACGGCTTAGCGAAGGTGACCACCACCTGCTTGCCGCCGTCGACGGAGTGCACGCCGGTGATCAGGTCATAACCCGCCGGGTCGACGACGCCGGGCTGGCTGACCATCTGCTGCCACAGGTACCAGAAGTCGTCGGCGGCAATCGGTGCGTTGTCGGTCCAGGACGCCTCGGGCCGGATCCGGTAGGTCACGGTGAACGGCGCATCGTCGGTCACCTCGGCCGACACCAACAGCGTCGGGTCCATCTCCCAACGCGAACCGGTCGGCGTGCCGGGGTCCCGGATCGGTCGGAAGGCACTGGGCAACACCAACGCGCTGATGGCGGCGGTAACCGCCGACAGATCGGAGCGCAGATGCGGGTTGAAGCCCGCCCCGATCGAGTCGATACCCATGATGATCTGGCTGACCCGCTGGGGCGGCGGCGCGGGGCTCTTCGGGGTCTCGGTGCTCTGCGGCGCCGGCGGCGGATTGACCGTGCACGCCTGGCTCAGCACCAGCAGCATCGCCGTAATCAGGGCGCCCGCCGTCAGAGGAGCGCGGCGCACTGATTTCGGCACGGCCACCAGGGTATCCGGGCCGCCCAAATCTAGAGGTTCTTGGCCCGCGCGCGGTTGCGCGCCCGCAGCGTCGAGTCCAGCTCAACCTTGCGCACCCGCACCACCTCGGGAGTGACCTCGACGCACTCGTCGGCGGCACAGAACTCCATCGCCTGCTCCAGGTCCAACTCGATCGGTCTGGCCAGCGTCTCCATCACGTCGGCCGTCGACGACCGCATGTTGGTCAGCTTCTTCTCCTTGGTGACGTTGATGTCGAGATCCTCGGCACGCGGATTGATCCCGACCACCATGCCCTGGTAGGTGTCCTGGCCCGGCTCGACGAAAAATTGACCGCGGTCGGCCAGCTGGATCAGCGCGAACGGGGTGATGGACCCGGCCCGGTCGGAGACCAGCGACCCGGTGTGCCGGGCGCGGATCTCACCGGCCCACGGCTGGTAACCCTCGAACACCGCGTTGGCGATGCCGGTGCCGCGGGTCTCGGTGAGAAAGTCGGTGCGCCAACCGATCAGGCCACGGCTGGGGATGATGAACTCCATCCGCACCCACCCGGTGGTGTGGTTGGCCATCTCGGTCATCCTCCCCTTGCGGGCGGCCGCCAGCTGGGTGATGGCGCCGACATACTCCTCGGGACAGTCGACGGTGAGGTGCTCGAACGGCTCGTGCACCTTGCCGTCGATCTTCTTGGTCACCACCTGCGGTTTGCCCACGGTCAGCTCGAAGCCCTCGCGGCGCATCTGCTCGACGAGGATGGCCAGCGCCAGCTCGCCGCGGCCCTGCACCTCCCAGGCGTCCGGGCGCCCGATGTCGACCACCCGGACCGACACGTTGCCGATCAGCTCGGTATCCAGCCGCGTCTTGACCATGCGCGCGGTCAGCTTGTGGCCCGAGACCTTGCCGGCCAGCGGTGAGGTGTTGGTGCCGATCGTCACGGAGATCGCCGGCTCGTCGACGGTGATCCGCGGCAGAGGGGCCGGGTCGACGGGGTCCGCCAAGGTATCGCCGATCATGATGTCGCCGATGCCGGCGACGGCGACGATGTCACCGGCGACGGCCTCGTCGGTCGGGGTGCGCTCGACGCCGACGGTGACCAGCAGCTCGGTGATCTTGGCCGTGGTGGTCACCGGCTCACCGTCGACCTCACGCATCCAGGCGACCTGCTGGCCTTTGCGGATGCGGCCGTTGTAGACCCGGATCAAGGCGAGCCGGCCCAGGAACGCCGAGGCGTCGAGGTTGGTGACCAGCGCCTGCAGCGGCGCCTCCGGGTCACCCGAGGGCGGCGGCACATGTTCGAGCAGCACGTCGAACAGTGGATCGAGGTTGTCGCCGTCCGGGACCGAGCCGTCGGCCGGCGCGGTGGTGCTGGCCACCCCGGCCCGGCCGGACGCGTAGAGCGTCGGCAGCCCCAGTGCGTGTTCGGCGGCGGCCTGCGCCTCGTCGTCGAGGTCGCTGGCCACGTCGAGCAGCAGATCGTGGCTGGCCTCGACCACCTCGGCGATGCGGGCGTCGGGGCGGTCGGTCTTGTTGACCACCAGGATCACCGGCAGGTGCGCTGCCAGCGCCTTGCGCAGCACGAACCGGGTCTGCGGCAGCGGCCCCTCGGAGGCGTCGACCAACAGCAACACCCCGTCGACCATGGACAGTCCGCGCTCGACCTCCCCGCCGAAGTCGGCGTGGCCGGGGGTGTCGATCACGTTGATGACGGTGACGGTTCCGTCGGGGTGGTGGCGGTGTACGGCCGTGTTCTTGGCCAGGATCGTGATGCCCTTTTCCCGCTCCAGATCACCGGAGTCCATCACCCGGTCGGCGGCCTCGCCGCGTTCCTGCAGGGCCCCGGACTGGCGGAGCATGGCGTCGACCAGAGTCGTCTTGCCGTGGTCTACGTGCGCGACGATGGCGACGTTACGAAAGTTCACCGGGCGATTCTGCCAGCGCACCCCGTCAATCGCGAAAACGAGGCACCCGAAGCCGCCAAGGTCACAGTCGGCTCTCAGGCCCGGTCACAGACCCAGCGGGGACTCGGCGCTGAACCGCTCCAGTTCCTGCAGGTGCAGCTCGGTCAGCGCTTGCAGACACTCCGCTGCCGCCTCGGTGAGCTGTAGCCGAATCACCCGCTGGTCTTCACTGTCGCGGGTCCGGGTGACCAGCCCGGCCGCTTCGGCTCGCTGGATCAACTCGCCGGCGCTGTGATGGCGCAGCAGCAGGTATTCGGCGATGTCACCGACCGTCGGGCCCCGCGAGTCGCTGTGACCTCGCACCGCCAGCAGCAATTGGTGCTGCGCGGGGGTGAGCCCGGCGGCCTGCGCCTGGTCAGCGCTCCAGCGCTCGAAACGCCGCAGCCGGGTCCGGAAGGTCAGCAACCGGGTGTAGACGTCGTCAGGCAGTCCCACGCCGGTCACTTTATGCTGCCCGCTGTGCTCGCGCGGCCATCAGCGCAGCCGTGCGGTGATCTGGATCTCGACCGCCGCCCCCGGTGACGCCAGTTCGGTTATTCCGACGGCCGTCCAAGCCGGGTAGGGAGCGGAAAGGAAAGCATCTTTGACCGCACAGAATTCGTCGAAGTGCGCTGCCAGACCGACGTGATAGGTGGTCATCTCCGTCACGTCGGCGAAGTCCAGGCCCACCTCCCCCAGCAGGCCGCGGAGATTTTCGAAGGCCTGAGTAAATTGCTCGGTCAGGTCCTGCGGCACGGTCAGGTCGGGACGCAGGCCGATCATGCCCGAGCAGCGCAGGTGATCGCCGTCGACGACGGCGGGGCTGAAGTGATAAGCGTCAAACATCGGCTGCATCCAGGCCGGGATGACGGTCCGTTTCATGGGGTCTCCTGGTGATTCAGCGCAATCGACGCGTCGCTACGGCGCACCCCCGGCGCCGTTCTGCACCAACTGGTCCGGGCAGTACGACCGCGCGGCGATACCGACGAACATGGTCCCGTGCTCGGTCGTCAGGCCCGGATTGCGTTCCTTGAGACCGTCGAGTACCTCCGGGCTCGGTTTGCCCTCCGCGATGAACCGGCACACCATCTTTGCGGTGATGATCGCCTGGTCGGCGCGGTTGTAGGTGATACCGGCCGCCTGCAGCGCCATGAGGAAGTCGCTGTCGATATCCGGCGGCTCGGCCTGCGCCGGTCCGGACAGGCCGATCATCATCACCAGGGCACCCAGCGGGGCCGCGAGGATCTTCATCACCAGCCCCTCCGCGGTGACCGGGAGCCCATCGGTTGATTCTTCTTCGCGAAGTCGCGGCTGCGGTAGACGATGTAGGGCCGGAACAGGTAGCCGATCGGCGCGCTGAAAGCGTGCACCAGGCGGGTGAACGGCCACAACGCGAACAGGGCCAACGCGATCAACACATGCACCTGGAAGTACGCCGGCGCCTGCGCCATCAGATCGCCGCGCGGGTCAAGCGCGATGATCGATCGGAACCACACCGACACAGTCTGCCGGTAGTCGTGCTCCTCCCCGTAGGCGGTGGCGCCCATCAGGGTGCAGACCATGCCGGCCACCAGCGCACACATCAGCACCGCATACATCAGCTTGTCGTTGACGCTGGTGGCCTTGAACACCGATCGCTCGGTGCGCCGGCGATAGATCAGCAACCCGACGCCGACGAGCGTGGCGATGCCGGCGGGAACTCCGAGGATGAGCGCCTGCAGGTGATAGAAGCGATCGCTCATGCCCAGCGCGCGGGTCCACGACTCCGGGACGAACAGCCCCATGATGTGCCCTGCGATCACCACGAAGCTGCCGAAGTGGAACAACGGGCTGCCGATCCGCAGCAGCTTGGACTCATACAGCTGCGACGAGCGGGTGGTCCAGCCGAACTTGTCGTACTTGTATCGCCACCAGGTCGCCACACCGGCGACGGCCAGCACGAAGTAGGGCACGATGTCCCACCACAGCTCTACGGGGCTGATGACGGTGACTTCGGTCATCGGGCCGGCACCTTCGGCATCCCGAGCGAAACCGTCGCCGAGTACGGCTGTAGCCCAACGGCTTCGGCCGGCGGGCCGGACGCCATCAGCTCACTCACGTTCTGCACCTCCTGATCGGTCGCCTCCGGTAGTGTCTCGCACACGGCGGCCACCGTGTAGGCATAGGGCGATCCCGCATCGGCCAGCGACTTGTGCAGGACGTCGATCGGCACGCGGTGCGCCAGCAGCAGCCGACGTCCGGCCTCGGGGTCGACGGTCGCGGCGAACTCCAGCACCACCGGCAGATGGTCGGGCGCCTCCCCGGCGGGCGGCTCGACGCCGGCCTCGCGGTAGGCGGTGGCGAAGGCCAGCATCTGCATCCCGCGGTTGCGGGTGTCCCCGCCGGTCCAATAGGTCAGAAACATCGTCGAACGCTTGCGCATGTCGAACGTTTCGACGTAGTCGACGGCAGCCGCCATCGGATCCGCCGCGCGCAGCGCTGACGCGGTGCGCCGCAACAGGTCTGCCGGCATCGCATCCGCGTGGGCCAGCAGCGCGTCGACGGTGTCGAGCCGCTGGCTCAGGTGCTCGTCGGGATAAGCCAGCAACAGCGACGCCGCCTGCCACACCGCCCGGTCGGCGGGCCCGCCCGGCTGGCGCCGCAACGAACGGAGGAAGCGCTTCACTGGTGCTCCGGAAACATCTCGGGCACCGCCTTGTCGCCGCCGCCCCAGTTGAGCAGATTGGTCCGGCCCCGCGGCCGCTGCGCGTGCCCCCCACTGTCCATCACGTGAAACGACGACTTGCTTCGACCGTCGGCAGCCAGGAACGGGTCGTCCTCGTAGCCTTCGGGACCACCGGTGATGGAGCATCCCATGTGTTCGAGCTCGTGCGCCTTCTGACTGTAGGCGGTCGGAATCACATAACGCTCTTCGTATTTCGCGATTGCCAAAAGCCGGTACATGGAATACATCTCCTCTTCGGTCATGCCGACCGAGGCGGGGATGTGCGGCTGGGTCTCCCGGCCCAGGCTGATGTCACGCATGTAGGAGCGCATCGCGGCCAGGCGCCGCAGCACGTCTTCGATGACGGTCGTGTCGCCCGCGGTGAAAAGTTCGGCGAGGTAGGCCATCGGGATACGCAGCGCTTCGAGAGCGCCGAACAGATTGCCGAGGTCTTCACCGTCGTGCCCGTCACGGCTGACGGCGTCGACAACCGGGGACAGCGGCGGGACGTACCAGACCATCGGCATGGTGCGGTACTCCGGGTGCAGCGGCAAAGCCACTTTGTAGGTGTTGATCAGCGCGTAGATCGGCGAGCGCTGTGCGGCCTCGATCCAGGTGTCGGAGATCCCCTCGGCGCGCGCGCCCGCGATCACCTCCGGGTCAGTCGGATCCAGAAACACCCCGCACTGCGCCTCGTACAGATCGGTGTCCTTCTCCACCGACGCGGCTTCGAGAACCTTGTCGGCGTCGTAGAGCACCAGCCCGATGTAGCGCAGCCGCCCGACACAGGTCTCCGAGCAAACCGTGGGCAGGCCGACTTCGATTCGCGGATAACAGAAGTGGCACTTCTCGGCCTTGCCGGTCTTGTGGTTGAAGTACACCTTTTTGTACGGGCACCCCGACACGCACAGCCGCCAACCACGGCACCGATCCTGGTCGACCAGCACGATGCCGTCCTCTTCGCGCTTGTAGATCGCCCCGGTCGGGCACGACGCCACACACGACGGGTTCAGGCAGTGCTCGCAGATCCGCGGCAGGTAGAACATGAAGGTTTCTTCGAGCTCGCTTTTGACCTGGTCACTGACCTTCGCCAGGATCGGGTCATTGACCAGGTTCTCCGGCGAACCCGCAAGGTTGTCATCCCAGTTGGGGCCCCACTCGATCTTCATCGGATCGCCGGTGATCGAACTGCGGGGCGCGGCGACCGGGATGGTGTCGCCCAGCGGCGCCGAGGTGAGGTTCTCGTAGTCGTAGGTCCACGGTTCGTAGTAGTCCTTCAACGCGGGCAGGTTGGGGTTGGCGAAGATGTTCAGCAACTTGTGGACGCGTCCGCCGGCCAGCAGCCGCAGCCTGCCCTTCTTGTCGAGCGTCCAGCCGCCCTTCCAGCGACTCTGGTCTTCGTAGGTGCGCGGATACCCTCCGCCCGGGCGGGTTTCGACGTTGTTGAACCACACGTACTCGGTGCCCTCGCGGTTGGTCCAGGCCTGTTTGCAGGTCACCGAGCAGGTGTGGCACCCGATACATTTGTCCAGGTTCATCACCATGGCCATCTGGGCCATAACTTTCATCAGTAACGAACCTCCTGGCTGCGGCGGCGACGCACCACCGTCACCTCGTCACGCTGGTTGCCGGTCGGCCCCAGGTAGTTGAACGCGAACGCATGCTGGCCGTAGCCGCCGGCGAGATGGCTGGGCTTGACCCGGATCCGGGTCAGCGAGTTGTGGGTGCCGCCGCGCTTGTTGTTGGTCTCGGCCCGCGGGGTGTCGACGGTGCGCTCCTGGACGTGGTAGACGAAGACCACGCCGTCCGGCATCCGCTGGCTCACGATCGCCCGGCCGACGAACACACCGTTGACGTTGACCGCCTCGATCCAATCGTTGTCCTTCACACCGATTTTCGCGGCATCTCCCGGGCTCATCCACATGGTCGGCCCGCCCCGGGACAGCGACAGCATGTACAGGTTGTCCTGATAGGTGGAGTGGAACGACCACTTCGAGTGCGGGGTCAGGTACCGCACCGTGATGCCGATGCCGTCGCCGACCTCGCCGAGTTCGGGGGCATCGAACAGCCGCACCATGTCCAGCGGGGGGCGGTAGACCGGCATGTGCTCGCCGAGTTCCTCGATCCAGTCGTGCGCGGTGTAGAAGTGCATCCGGCCGGTCAGGGTGTGGAACGGCTTGAGGCACTCGATGTTGATCGTGAAGGGCGCGTAGCGCCGGCCGCCGGTCTCGCTCCCGGACCACTCCGGGCTGGTGATCACCGGCACCGGGCGGGCCTGGGTGTCGGCGTAGGTGATCCGCTTCTCCTCACTGCCCTCCGACAGATGTGCCAGCCGCTGGCCGGTGCGCTTCTCCAGTTCGCGGAACCCCTCCGTCGCGATCCGGCCGTTGGTGGTGCCCGACAACGCCAGGACGGTGTCGGCCATCCGCGTCGCGGTGGTCAGCGCCGGCCTGCCCTCACCGGCACCGGATTTCATCACCCCGAACCTGGCTGCCAGGTCCTCGACCTCTTCGTGCGGGAACACCGTGTAGCCCTTGGTGGTCAGCCCCAGCGTCTCGACCAACGGACCCAGGGTCTGCCACTTGTCGTGGATTGCGGTGTAATCGCGTTCCACCACCGTCACTTTGGGCATCGTCTTACCCGGAACCGGCGTCTCGCCGGTGCGCAGCCAATCGCGTTCCGTGCCCTCGGGGTAGGCCATCGCGTCGGCGGTGTCGTGCAGCATCGCGGTCAGTACGACGTCGCTGCGCACGCCCAGATGCTTCTTGGCGAGGCCACTGAAGGTCCGGGCGATCGCACCGAACGCGTCGTAGTCGCTGCGGGTCTCCCACGGCGGGTCGATCGCGGCGCTGAACGAGTGCACATACGGGTGCATGTCGGTCGACGACAGGTCGGCCTTCTCATACCAGGTCGCCGCCGGCAGCACGACGTCGGACATCAGCGTGGTCGAGGTCATCCGGAAGTCGATCGACATCAGCAGGTCGAGCTTGCCTTCGGGAATGTCGCCGTCGCAGCGCACGGTCTGCGGTTTCACCCCGCCCGACGGCGGCTCGCCGACAACACTGGCGTCGGTGCCCAGCAGGTGCTTGAGGAAATACTCCCCGCCCTTGCCCGAGGCGCCGATCAGGTTGGCCCGCCATACCGTGAGCACCCGCGGCCAGTTGACCGGGTTGTCCGGGTCGGTCACCGACAGTTTCAGCTCGCCGGAGGCGAGTTGCTCGGCGACGTACTCGCCCGCGTCGCGGCCGGCGGCCTCGGCCGCATCTGCCACATCCAGGCTGGACTTGTCGAACTGGGGGTAGAACGGGCTCCAGCCCATCGCGGTGGCCGAAGCCAGGATGTCCATGGTGTGCTTGCCGTCGAAGCGACCGCGCCCCACCGGGGTGGTCAGCTTGTCCGCCCCGTAGGCGTCGTAGCGCCACTGGTCGGTGTGCGCGTACCAGTAGGAGGTGCCGGGCACCTGTCGCGGCGGCCGCGACCAGTCGTTGCCCGCGGCCATCGTCTGCCAACCGGTCAGCGGGCGCACCTTTTCCTGGCCGACGTAGTGCGCCCAGCCGCCGCCGTTGCGCCCCATCGACCCGGTCAGCATCAGCAGCGCCAGCACCGCGCGGTAGGTGGCGTCGCCGTGGAACCACTGGCAGATCCCGCTGCCCATGATGATCATCGACCGGCCGCCGGAATCCACTGCGTTCTGGGCGAATTCGCGCGCCACCCGGATCGCCTGGGCGGCCGAAACCCCGGTGATCGGTTCCTGCCACGCCGGGGTGTTGACGGCGGTGCCGTCGTCGTATCCGGTGGGCCATTCGCCGGGCAGCCCGGGCCGGCCCACCGAGTAGTTGGCCAGCATCAGATCGAAGACGGTGCAGACCAGATGCTCGCCGACCTGCCGGACCGGGACGCCGCGCTGCACGACGGTGCCGTGGCCGTCCACGGCGTCGAAGCCGGGCAGCGACACCAGGGCGGTACGCCGGTGCCCGTTGTGGGCCGCGGGGTCGAGCACGGTCAGGGCAGGCCGCACGTCACCGAGGTCGAGGTTCCACTTGCCCATGCCCTCGTCGCCCCAGCGGAAGCCCAGCGAGCCGTGCGGCACCACGACGTTGTCGGTGATCTCGTCGATCAGGGCCGGCTTGAACGCCGCATTCTCTACCGTCTGACCCAGGTCGGCGGCCGTCAGGTTCTTACCCGGCACCAGCTCGCCGTCGCGTTCCTCCAGCTTGATCAGGAACGGCAGGTCGGTGTAGCGGCGCACGTAGTCGGTGAAGAACGGCACTTCCTGCTTGACGTAGCACTCGGTGAGGATGACGTGGCCCATCGCCATGGCCAGCGCACCGTCGGTGCCGGCCGCACACGGCATCCACTCGTCGGCGAACTTGGTGTTGTCGGCGTAGTCGGGGCTGACACTGACGACCTTGGTGCCCCGGTAACGCACCTCGGCCATCCAGTGCGCGTCGGGCGTGCGGGTGATCGGGACGTTGGAGCCCCACATCATCAGGTAGGCGGCGTCCCACCAGTCGCCGGACTCCGGCACATCGGTCTGGTCACCGAACACCTGCGGGGAGGCGACCGGCAGGTCGGCATACCAGTCGTAGAACGACGTCATCACGCCGCCGAGCATCTGAATGAACCGGGAGCCCGCGGCGAACGACACCATCGACATCGCCGGAATGGGCGAGAAACCGGCGATCCGGTCGGGGCCGTGGGCCTTGATGGTGTGCACGTGCGCGGCCGCGATCATCTCGGTCGCTTCGGCCCAGGTCACCCGCACCAGCCCGCCCATCCCCCGGGCCTGCTGGTAGCGCCGGCGACGCTGCGGGTCGGCCTGGATATCCGCCCAGGCCAGCACCGGATCACCCAGGCGCGCCTTGGCCTCCCGGAACATCTCGACCAGCGGGCCCCGGGCGTAGGGATAGCGGATCCGGGTCGGCGAGTAGGAGTACCAGGAGAACGAGGCGCCGCGCGGGCAGCCGCGGGGTTCGTATTCGGGCCGGTCCGGGCCGACCGAAGGGTAGTCGGTCGCCTGGTTCTCCCAGGTGATGATCCCGTCCTTGACGAAGATCTTCCACGAGCACGACCCGGTGCAGTTCACCCCGTGGGTGGACCGGACCACCTTGTCGTGACTCCAGCGGTCGCGGTAGAAGATGTCGGCGTCGCGGCCGCCCCGGCGGGTCACGGTGCGCAGATCCGCCGAGACCTCACCCGGCGTGAAGAACCGGCCGCTACGTTCCAGCAGCTCCTCGAGCGGACCGCCGATATGGACCCCTGAGGGCGATGCGGGCGTCGTAGCGCGTGTCATCGGGGTTCTCCTTAGCGGGTCGCCGCACTCCGGCGGTTGAGTAGCGGGCCGGGACGTCGCAGCACGCTCATCTCAGCCCAAAATCCCAGCGTAGCGAGACATATCGCCGAACGACCCATTCCGTCGGCAGAATTTACAGAGCTGTTTCACCTACAGTGCCCGAGCCAGCTCGATGAGCCAAGCTCGATCGGCAGGTACCCAGTCAACATCTGGCAAGTCCACAGCGGTCACCCAGCGAAGAGCCTGGTGGTCGTGCGGGCGGGGCTCACCGCGCGCCAGGCTGACCCGGTAGGCGCGCAAGGTCATGCCGGAGTCGAGTTCGACGTCGGCGCCGAGGCGCTCGCCCACCGTGATCGCCTCGGCGGCGAGGCCCAGCTCCTCGGCGAGCTCACGGGCCAGCGCGGCCGGTTCACTCTCGCCGGGCATGACTTTGCCGCCGGGCAGCTCCCAGCGTCCGGCCAACTCCGGCGGGCGGCGTCGCTGGGCGATCAGCACCGTCGGCCCGACGATCACGGCTCCGGCGACCACGATCTGGGTGGGCATGGCGTGTGAGGCTATACCGTCCTACCGTCGGGTATGGCTTTGTTGACCGATGACCAGGTGGACTCCGCGCTGAGCGGTATCGACGGCTGGGAGCGGGCCGACGGTGCACTGCGCCGCTCGGTCACATTCCCCTCGTTTCTGGCCGGTATCGACGCGGTGCGGCGGGTCGCCGAGCGCGCCGAGGCTGCGGATCACCATCCCGATATCGACATTCGCTGGCGCACAGTGACATTCGCGCTGGTGACGCACTCCGAGGGCGGCATCACCGAGAAGGACCTGGCGATGGCGGGCGAGATCAACCGGATTCTGGCGAGCTGACTCTCGTGGTGGCCATCCAGGCCAGGGTGGCCAGCGCGCCGACGATGTAGACCAGGCCGGCCCACGCCAGGTACCACGGCCTGCCGTTCTGCCAGATGGTCGGTTGGGCGAAACTCAGCAGCCACGGCACCCCGATGAGGGTCAGCGCCAGCCAGCCCCAGCCCAGCAGCCGGGCGCCCCGGCGGTCCGCGTGCGGGCCGTGCAGCAGCCAGATCATCAGCGGCACCAACCACACCCAGTGGTGGGTCCAGGAGATCGGCGACGCCAACAGGCCGAACAGCTCCACCACCAGCAGCAGGCCGAGCGGGTCGGGCCGGGCGGGGTCGCTGCTCAGTGCGCGCCAGGCCAGCAGGGCCAGCACCGCGGTGACGGCCACCGCGATCAGCACGAGCGGACCGTAGCCCGCGTCATGTCCGAGGATGCGGGAGATCCCGCCCCGCCAGGACTGGTTGAACGAGGTACCGATCGGACCCACCCGGTGCGCGTCGCCGAGCAGCTCGGTGAAGTAGCGACGGGCCTGGTCACCGCTGGCCCACACCGATACCGCGACGGTGCCGGCGAAGGCCACCGCCGAGAAGCCGGCGGCGGCCCAGCGCCGTGCGCCGGCCAGGTAGACCCCGGCGATCGCCGGGGTCAGCTTCACCCCGGCGGCCAGGCCGACCAAAAGCCCCGACACCCACCAGCGGCTGCTGTAGACCGCATAGAGCACCGCCAGCACCAGGATCACGTTGATCTGGCCGTAGTCGAAGGTGCTGCGCAGGGGTTCGGTCCAGATCCCGACCGCCGTCCACAACATCGCCACCCGGCGCCCGGCGGTGGCCGATACGCCCAGCAGTCGCTGGCTGAGCCGGACCACGCCGTACAGGGCGGCCATGGTGCCGACCTGCCAGACGAAGGCGACCAGTCCGAACGGCAGCAGATGCAGCGGATAGAACACCACCGCGGCGAACGGCGGATAGGTGAACGGCAGCGGGAAATCGGGCGTCTGGTCGGCGTAGACGTAGTCATACAGCGCGCCGGGCCTGCCCAGGGCGGCCGCACCGCTGATGTAGACGTGCAGGTCGACGAAGTTGGCACCGCGCGGGGTCAGATAGGTCCAGGCGATCCGCGCCACGATGCTGACCGCCAGCAGCAGCGGGGCCGAGGCGGTCACTCGGTTCGTCCATGAACGCGCGGCCGGGGAGTCGAGGGTGGTGTCTACCGGCACGACTGTAGCGAACGGCCGGCGGATCACCGTCGCGGTTCGGGTCCGTAACGGTTCCATAAATCACACACGTGTCACTTGAGCCTCACCAGTAACAGGCTAGCTTCGGATTTCGTAGCAGCCACCGCCGAGGAATTGGGGAACTCATGTCGCGCCTGAAGACGCTGTTCAGCACCACCACGGCGACCGTCGCAGTCGGCTCGTCGGCCGCGCTGATCTTCGGCGGTCTCGGCGCGGTGGCCGCAGCAGACCCGGCCGTGCCGGCCCTGCCGCTGCCGACCGCCGGCTTCCCCGGTCTGCCGGCCCTCGAGCAGTTGAGCCCGGTGATCCAGCAGGCGGCCGCCGACCCGGCCGGGGCCACCTCACTGCTGGCCGCGGCCGCCGCCGCGTTCGCCGGAAACTCCGCAGCGCCCGCCGGTTCCCGGCAGGTGGCCGACTCGGTGGCCCAGTTCGTGCAGTCGCCGCCGGAAGCGCCGGCCGTGCTGCCCAGCGAGCATGTGCCGACGGCCGGATCGGCGCCGGGCTTGGTGGCCCACCTGCCCAGCGGGGTCGACCCCGCCAAATCGGTGGGACCGATTGCGCAGGCCGCGCCGAGCGCCCCGGAAGCCGTCCCGGCCCCGCCCGAGGCCGCCGCCGTTGCCGCACCGCCGGCCGAAGCCGTCCCGGCCGAGACCCCGGCACCCGAGGCGACCCCGGCCGCCGCCAACCCCGGATTCGGCCCGGACGCCCCGCCGACCCAGGACTTCATGTACCCGTCCATCGGCCAGAACTGCCTGGCCGACGGTGGCAACGTCATCGCCACCGCGCTGTCGGTGGCCGGCCCGGCCAGCATTCCCACGCCCGGCCCCAAGGCGGGCCAGACCGCCTACGTCTTCACCGCCGTCGGCACCCCCGGCCCGGCCGAGACCCAGAAGCTGCCGCTGAACGTCACCTGGGTGAACCTGACCACCGGCAAGTCCGGCAGCGCCACCCTGCAGCCGCGCAGCGACATCAACGCCGACGGGCCGACGACGCTGACCGCGATCGTCGACACCGGCTCGGGCAGCATCATGTCGACGATCTTCGGTCAGGTCAGCACCAAGGACCACCAGTGCAATTTCCTGCCCACCATCGGTTCGACAGTGGTGCCCTGAGGCGTCAGTAAGCCATGAACAAGATCGCGTCCCGGTCATAGCTCATACCGGGGTGCGCATCCGCGAGATGCTTCTGCGTCAAGTCGACCAGGTCGTCCTCGTCCTTGCCGACGATGGCCTCGCCGCACGGGCAGTTCAGATGCGTCTTCATGTCGCCGCCTTTCCCTTGCTCTCCCGGGCTTGTTTCGCAGCCTGTTTCTGGGCCTTCTTGGTGGACCGTACCCGGTGCAGCGACGCCGTATCGACGACGTCGGCGATCGACAGGTGGGTTCCGGCGCCGCCGTAGGCTCCGGCGGCCTCCCGCCATCCCGGCGGTGTCACGCCGTACTGCTTGCCGAGCAAGGCCACGAAGATCCGCGCCTTCTGCTCACCGAAGCCGGGCAGTGCCTTGAGCCGCTGGTACACCTGCGCCCCATCGGGGTCACCGGCCGTCCACAGCGCGGCCGTGTCACCGCCGTACTGGTCGACCACGGCCCGCGCCAAAGCCTGGATCCGGCCCGCCATCGATCCCGGAAAACGGTGCACCGCAGGCTTTTCCGCACACAGAGCGGCGAACTCCTCGGGGTCGCGGGCGGCGATCTCATGCGGGTCCAGCCCGCCCATCCGGTCGGCGATCTTCCTCGGCCCGGCGAACGCGACCTCCATCGGCACCTGTTGGTCGAGCAGCATCCCGACGAGTAGCGCGAACGGGTCGGCGCTCAGCAACTCATCCGCCGGCGGATCCCCCACCAGCTGCAACTTCGGCACCCGGTCAGTCTAGAACGACCCGCACCGGTTGCGTGGGGTCATCCACCCGGCCGAATCGGTGGCGTTGATCTGTGTCGGTGCCGTGTGCAACCGTGTAATCGACAACCGGGCGTGCGCATCTCAGGAGACAGGCATGAAACGTGTAGTGGCGGCACTGATCGCAGCGACGGTTACCGCTGTCGCCTTGGCGGCCACGGCCGGTGCGATACCCGACCAGGGCACACCGGAATTCGACACCTACATGCAGGGTCTGGAACGCAACGGGTTCAACCTCAATCCCGACACCGCGTGGCGCGTCGCGCACCAGGCGTGTGAGGGCGGCCTTCCCGGACTGATCGGCTGGGAGCTGGTTGCTCAGGGGGTCGTCGGCCCCGGGGCGGACCAGCGGTTGATGGACGTGGCCCGGAAGTACGCCTGCCCGGTGCAGTGATCAGCCGCTCTTGCGACGAAACTCGCGACGGCTCTCCAGCGGGCCGTGCGATCTCGCCTGCTTGGCGCCGGCGTCCTTGTGGGCGGAGCCACCCGCCGACTTCGCCTTCTTGCGCTCCAGGGCCTCCCGGAACTTGCGCTTGTTTTCGTCGGCGGCGGAATCTGATTCGGGCATGACTGGAGCCTAGCCGCGATGGCGAGGCCGGCGCAGCCGGTCGCCGCGGATCGGCGCCCGCGGCCTCAGCGCATGCCCGGCGGCATGCCGTACAGGTGCGTGATCGGCAGCGTCAGCAGCACGCGACGATCAGTCACCATCGCCTCGCGGTACTCGTCCCAATCCGGGTGCTCCCCGGCGATGTTGCGATACAACGCCACCAGCGCCTCGACGGTCTCGTCGTCGGGTGCGGCCGCCGGCGGCGTCAGCTGGGCATCGCCTTCGGCGACGGCGTAAGACCAGCCGTCATCGGAGCTGACCAGCAGCGACGCCCGCGGATCACGACGCAGGTTGCGGGTCTTGGCCCGCGGCTCGGTGACCGATACCTGCACCGCGACGGCACGCGGGTCGAAGTAGTACTGCACATTCGACAGTTGAGGCCGCCCGTCGCGTTTGATGGTCGCCAGCACGCCGAGCGAGTTCCCACTGATCAAAGCCAGCAACTTATCGTCGAACACCTGGCGTCTCATGCCGGAAGCGTACCGATTGAACCCGGTGTGCGTCGTCGTTACCATCGCCCAGATGACCCGGTACGCGGCGTTCTTGCGCGGCGTCAACGTCGGCGGCGTGAACCTCAAGATGGCCGACGTCGCCGCCGCGCTGACCGATGCCGGACTCTTTGAGGTCCGCACGGTGCTCGCCAGCGGCAACGTCCTGCTCGAATCGCCCGACGACGCCGCGGCGGTGCGCGAAACCGCCGAAGCCGCCCTGCAGGCGCGCTTCGATTACCCGGCGCGGGTGCTGATCTACGACATCGACACGGTGCGCGCACTGGTGGCGGCCTACCCGTTCGAACCCGAGGTTCCCGAACTCCACTCCTATGTCACCTTCGTCGCCGACACCGAGTTGCTGGCCGAACTGTCCGCACTCGTCGGCCAGACCGGCCCGGGCGAGAAGATCGCCGCCGGTGACGGGGTGATCTACTGGCAGGTCCCCAAGGGCAACACCCTGGACAGCGCCGTGGGAAAGACCATGGGCAACAAGCGGTACGCGGCCTCGACCACGACCCGCAACCTGCGCACGTTGAGCAAGATGCTGCGCTGAGCCGCCGCCGGTAAAGTCGCACGGGTGAGCCAGGCAGAGAAAGTCACCCTGACCGGGGTCTCCGAGACCGCGTTACTGACATTGAACGCCCGGGCGACCGAGGCGCGTCGCCCCGACCGGATCATCGACGATCCGATGGCGGTCCGGCTGGCGGATTCGATCGACTACGACTTCGCGAAGTTCGGTTCGACCCGCCAGGACATCGCGGTGCGCGCGCTGGCCATCGACACCGAGGCCCTGCGCTTCCTCCGGCAGCACCCGACGGGCACGGTGGTCGCACTGGCCGAGGGGTTGCAGACCAGCTTCTGGCGGCTCAGCGAAGCCGTCCCGGATCCGCAATTCCGTTGGCTCACCGTGGATCTACCCGCGATCATCGAGATCCGCGAACGCCTGCTGCCGGCGGCACCACGGATCTCGGTCTGCGCCCAGTCCGCACTGGACTACAGCTGGATGGACCGGGTCGATACCTCCGACGGGGTTTTCATCACCGCCGAGGGACTGCTGATGTACCTGCAGCCCGAGCAGTCCCTGGGCCTCATCGCCGAGTGCGCCCGGCGTTTTCCGGGCGGCCGCATGATCTTCGACCTCCCTCCGGCGTGGATCGGCTGGCTGATCCGCCACGGCGTGCCGACCTCGCTGCGCTATCGGGCGCCGGCGATGCCGTTCACCCTGTCCGCCGCCGAGTCCACCAAGCTGGTGGACACCGTGCCCGGTGTCCGGGCCGTGCACGACCTGCAGCCGCCGCGGGGCCGCGGGCTGCTGTTCAACACCGTGCTCCCGGCCGCCTACCGGCTGCGGTTCCTCGCCGACGCGCGCCCGTCGCTGACCCTGCTGGAATTCGGTTAGGAGCCGATCACCGCGGCGTTGCCGAAGGCCGCGTCGAGATAACGCAGCGCGTCGGCCTTGCCCAGGCCGACGGCGCGGGCCGCCGCGACGAAGGCTGCCGCCGCCGCCGTCATCGCCGCATCGGCCGGATCGCTGCTGGCCACGAAAGTGCCGAACCGTCCGCGGGTTTCGACGATCCCGGCGGCCTCAAGCTCCCGGTAGGCCCGCGCTACCGTGTTGACCGCCAGGCCCAGCTGACCGGCCAGCTCGCGCACCGTCGGCAGTCTGGTTCCCGCCGGCAGGGCCCCCTCGCGGACCGCCTCGATCATCCGGGTGCGGACCTGCTCGAACAACGGCGTGTCCGGTTGCGCGTCGATCCTCAGCAGCTCCGTGAAGTCCATCGGCCCAGTATCCCGCTATGTTGGTGGCGTGCAGGTGGCGGTGTTCAGCGGCGCGGGGATCTCAGCCGAGAGCGGGGTCCCCACCTTCCGTGACGACGCGACGGGGCTGTGGGCACGCTTCGACCCCTATGAGGTATCCAGCATCGACGGCTGGCACCGGAACCCCGAACTGATCTGGGGCTGGTATCTGTGGCGCCACCATCTGGCCAGCCGGGTCGGCCCCAATGCCGGGCATCGCGCGGTCGCGGACTGGGAGCGGTACGCCGACGTCCACGTCATCACCCAGAACGTCGACAATCTGCACGAGCGTGGCGGCAGCTCAACGGTTCACCATCTGCACGGCAGCATGTTCAAATTCCGTTGCGCGGACTGCGATCACCCCTACACCGAAAGACTGCCGGAGATGGCGGAGCCGCAGCTGGAAGTGGCTCCGCCGGTGTGCGGCTGCGGCGGTTTGATCCGTCCCGACATCGTCTGGTTCGGCGAGAACCTGCCCGAGGAGCCGTGGAACGCCGCGGTCGAGGCCATCGGCGCCGCCGACGTGCTGGTTGTGGTGGGCACCTCCGCGGTGGTCTACCCGGCGGCCAGCCTGCCCGAGCTGGCGTTGGAGCAGGGCAAGATCGTCATCGAGGTCAATCCCGAGCCGACGCCGCTGTCGGCCAGGGCGACGGTGAGCGTGCGCGACACCGCGTCGGCGGCATTGCCGGGGCTGCTCCAGCGGCTGCCCACCCTGTTGGGCTAGCGAGGCTCAGGCCGGGCGGCGGGCGCGACCCAACGCGAACTCGGAAACCGGCAGCGGCACCCACGCCGGGAACTGGTGCCCGCGCCGCGCCGTCGCGACGGTGAAGCCGGCATCGGTGATCATCTGCTCGGTATCGCGGTGGGTATGACAATTCCCGAACAGCTTCGGCCAGAACGTGGCGTCGGCCAGGCGCTGCAGCCCACCGTGCGCCCCACCGCTGGCGACATGTTCGAAGTAGCGCAGCTCCCCGCCTGGTTTGAGCAAGGTGAACAGCCGGTGCAGCACTTCACGGGGCTGGTCCACCGAGCACAACACCAGCGAGCAGACGATCGCGTCGAACGGTTCGCCGGCATCCAGCGCCTCGACGGTGCTCGCCACGACCGTCACCGGCACCGGCGCGACCGCCGCCGCGTCGCCGGCAGCCGCCCGCAGCCGCGATTCCGGCTCGGGGGCGACGACCTCGGTGACGGTCTCGGGGTAGAACGCGAAGTTGCTTCCGGTGCCGGCGCCGACCTCCAGCACCCGGCCGGACAGATCTTCCAGATTCTCCCGGCGCCGGTCGCGCAGCCAGTCGGTCTCGCGGCTCGACATGAACGTCCAGATCCGGGCGAACAGCGGATTGTCCAGGGTCGCGGGTGAGGCCATGAGGCCACCTTAGCGGTACCAGAAATCTCCGAGCGCACCGTCAGTCAGCCAATGAGGCCGGTCTCAGCCGAAAAGTCCGGCAAAAGCTACCGGCCGGTAAGATTGCCACCATTTCCCGAATCGTGACTCAAAGATCCCTTAATAGTGACCCATAGGCTCAGTGTCATGTGGATCGACGACTCAAGTGCCGACGTCATCAAGGTCGACTTCGAGGCCCTGTACCACGGCGATGTCCTGGTCGAGGGTGATACTTCGGAGCAGCTTGACGACTGGCACCCGCTGGCCAGTTGATTGATCGGCGCCGCGGCAGCGGCGCCTTTCGATATCGCGCCCTTGCGCGACGGCGGCCGCCCACATCCGGGTCGTCCGCAACCGGTGAGTCATCCCATTTCTCTTACATTCAGGTAGGGCCGCTCGGCGTCCTCGGAGCGTCACCCGTCGCATCGCCGCCCAGCAACTTCCGCGGGCGCATCACATGACAACGCCGAACGTGCCACCACTGCGAAAAACCGTTTCGCAGCAGCTGCACGTTCGGCGTAGTAGGTCGGCTTTAGACCGCCGTCGTCAGGCGACGTTCTCCTCGTCGTCGGCCTCGAGCATGTCCGCCAGGCGCCCCGAGATCAGCTCCTCGGCCTCGGTCACGATCCGCGATACCAACTCCCCGACGGTCGGGATGTCGTTGATCAGCCCCATCGCGGTGCCCACCGACCAGATCCCGGCTTCGACGTCGCCGTCCTCGAAGACCTTGCGGCCCCGAACCCCGGCCACCAGCTCCTGCACGTCGGGGAACTGACCGCCCTTGTCGAGGATCTCGACGACTTCGCGCGAGACGGTGTTGGACGCCACCCGGGCGGTGTTGCGCAGCGGCCGGAAGATCAGCTCGGTGCCGCGCTCGTCGCCGGCAACGATGGCTTCCTTGACGTTCTGGTGGATGCAGGACTCCACGGTGCACATGAACCGGGAGCCCATGTTGATGCCGTCGGCGCCCAGTGCCAGCGCGGCGACCAGGCCGCGGGCGTCGGCGAAACCGCCGGAGGCGATCATCGGGATCTCGATCTGGGCGGCCGCGGCCGGGATCAGCACCAGGCCGGGGATGTCATCCTCGCCGGGATGCCCGGCGCATTCGAACCCGTCGATGCTGATGCCGTCGACCCCGAGGCTCTGGGCCTTGACCGCGTGCCGTACCGAGGTGCACTTGTGCAGCACCTTGATCCCGTTGTCATGAAACATCGGCAGGTGCGGCGCCGGGTTGGACCCGGCGGTCTCGACGATCTTGATGCCGGCGTCGACGATCACCTGCCGGTACTCGTCATAGGGCGGCGGGTTGATCGTCGGCAGGATGGTCAGGTTCACCCCGAACGGCTTGTCGGTCAGATCCCGGGTCTTGGCGATCTCGTTGGCCAAGTCCGCCGGGGTGGGCTGGGTGAGCGCGGTAAGGAACCCGAGGGCACCCGAATTCGCCACCGCCGCAACAAGTTCCGCGCGGCCCACCCACTGCATACCGCCCTGGGCGATGGGATGCTCGACCCCGAAGACTTCGGTGAACTTCGTTCTCAGTGACATAAATACTCCTAGCTCTGTCGGATGTTCTTCGCCCAAACGCCTATCGCGGGGCCATGCGGATCGCGCCGTCGAGGCGGATCACCTCGCCGTTGAGCATCGGATTGGTGATGATGTGCTCGGCCAGTGCGCCGTACTCGTCGGGGTCGCCGAGCCGGGCCGGGTGCGGCACCTGCGCGCCGAGCGAGCGCTGCGCCTCCTCGGGCAGCGAACCCAGCAGCGGGGTCTTGAACAGGCCCGGCGCGATGGTGCAGACCCGGATCAGCTCGCGGGACAGGTCCCGCGCGATCGGCAGGGTCATGCCGACCACGCCGCCCTTGGATGCCGAGTAGGCGGCCTGGCCGATCTGGCCGTCGAACGCCGCCACCGACGCGGTGTTGATGATGACGCCGCGCTCCTCACCGACCGGCTCGGTCTTGGCGATCCGCTCGGCGGCCAACCGCAGCACGTTGAAGGTGCCGATCAGGTTGACCTGGACGACCTTGGTGAACTCCTCCAGCGGGAACGCACCGTTTTTGCTCAGCGTCTTGATCGCGTTGCCGATGCCCGCGCAGTTGACGTTGATCCGCACCGGTCCCAGGGACTCGGCGACGTCCAGCGCCGCGGTGACCGCCTCGGGGTCGGTGACGTTGGCCTCGGCGAACCGGGCCCGATCCCCCAGCTCCGCCACGACGTCGGCGCCCCGCAGGTCGATCACCACGACCTGCGCGCCCGCATCGAGCAGGCGTTTCGTCGTCGCCAAACCCAGCCCCGAAGCACCGCCGGTGACGACCGCCACCGCATCCTTGATCTGCACGTGTCATCCCTTCGTCAACCAACCACCTGGTTGGTCGGGACTATACCCAGTCCCTCAGGATGGCGTCGTTGTCGGCCCCCAATACCGAGGGCGGTGTGGGGATGTCGGGCACGCTGCGAGAGAATCGCGGCGCCGGCATGGGCTGCAGATAGCCGTCGACGTCGTAGAAGGTGTCCCGCTCGGCGATGTGCGGATCGGACAGCACCTCACCGAAGGCCAGGACCGGCGCCACACAGGCATCGGAGCCGGCGAACACCTTGGCCCAGTGGTCACGGTCGTGCGCCGCGAACGCCTTGGTGAACACCTCCCGCAACTCGGGCCAGCGCGCAGTGTCGTTCTGCGCCGGCAACTCGGCTGCGTCCAGACCGAGCTTGGCCAGCAGTTCGGCGAAGAACTGCGGCTCGATCGCTCCCACCGAGACGTAGCGTCCGTCGCCGCATTCGTAGGTGTCGTAGTAGGGGGCACCGGTGTCGAGCATGTTGACGCCCCGCTCGTCGCTCCACACACCTTGGGCGCGGAAGCTCCACATCATCGCCCCGAGCATGCTCGAACCGTCGACCATGGCCGCGTCGATCACCTGCCCCTTGCCGGAGGTCTGCCGCTCCCACAGCGCGGACAGGATGCCGACCAGCAGAAACATCGATCCACCACCGAAGTCGCCGGCCAGGTTCAGCGGCGGCACCGGGCGCTCGCCCTTGCGGCCGATCGCGTGCAGGGTGCCGTTGAGCGAGATGTAGTTGATGTCGTGGCCGGCCTGCAGGGCACGCGGCCCGGTCTGGCCCCAACCGGTCATCCGGCCGTAGATGAGCTTGTCGTTGACCTTGGCGCAGTCCTCCGGCCCCAGCCCGAGCCGCTCGGTGACGCCGGGGCGGAAGCCCTCGATCAGCACGTCGGCCTTGGCGACCAGCTTGAGCACCAGATCGCGCCCCTCCGGCGATTTCAGGTCGGCGGTCACCGACCGCCGGTTGCGCAGCATGGTGTCCTTCGGAACGCCGGCACCGAGTTTCGGCGGACGGTCCACCCGAACCACCTCGGCGCCCAGGTCACCGAGGATCATCGCCGCGTGCGGCCCCGGCCCGATCCCGGCCAGTTCGATGACCCGCAGCCCCGCCAGTGGTCCCGCCATGTCTGCCTCCTCGTCGTCTGCATGTGATGTGCATCCTAAGGTGGACACTCATGACCGCAATCAACTCCGGTATCGATGCCCTGGCCCCGGTGGACGGCTTGTCCGTGACTTTGGCCGACGGGGTGCTCTCGGTGACCATCGACCGCCCCGACAGCCTCAACTCGCTGAACACCGGTGTGCTGGCCGGCATCGCCGACGCCATGGAGGGCGCCGCCCGCGACACGCGGGTGCGTGCGGTGCGGCTCGGCGGGTCGGGCCGCGGGTTCAGCTCGGGCGCCGGGATCAGCGAAGACGATGCCACCGACGAGATGCCGACCGAGATCATCGTCGAGGCCAACCGTGCGATCCGCGCGATCGTGGCACTGCCGCGTCCGGTGGTGGCCGTGGTGCAGGGCCCGGCCGCCGGCGTCGGGGTGTCGCTGGCCCTGGCCTGCGACCTGGTGCTGGCCAGCGACAAGGCGTTTTTTCTGTTGGCGTTCACCAAGATTGGGCTGATGCCCGACGGCGGGGCGTCGGCTCTGGTCGCCGCGGCGGTCGGCCGGATCCGGGCCATGCGGCTGGCGCTGCTGGCCGAACGCCTGCCGGCCGCCGACGCCCTGGAGTGGGGGTTGGTCAGCGCGGTGTACCCGGCTGAAAACTTCGACGCCGAGGTGGACAAGGCGCTGGCCGGGCTGCTGGCCGGTCCGGCCGCGGCCTTCGCCAAGACCAAGCACGCCATCAATTCCGCGACGCTGACCGAGCTGGACGCAACGCTGGACCGCGAATACGTCGGCCAGTCGATTCTGTTGAACGCCCACGACTTTCGCGAGGGCACCCGGGCGTTTCAGGAGCGGCGCGCGCCGAAATTCACCGACTCCTGAGCCGCGGCGAGCGTGCGCAAAATGCCGCCCGCGACGGCGTGTCGGTGTGCAAACACGCACGCTCGCGCATAAAGCATATAGGGGGCGGCCGCGGCTACATCCCGAAGATCGAGGGCAGCGCAAGCACCATCATCAGGCCCCACACCAGATGTGTCAGCACCGGCGCCAGCACGCCGCCGGTCGCCCGGCGCTCGATCGCGCAGACGGTGCCGAGAACCAGCGCGGCGACACCGATCATCAGGTTGCCGGCGGTCATCATCGCCGCGATGTAGAGCACCGTGGAGGCCACCAGCGGATAGCGGCGGCCGAACGCACTGAACAGCGCACCGCGGAAGAACATCTCCTCGGCGATCGCGTTGACGATGGCGATCAGCACCACCAGCCGCCAGGACACCTGGGTGGTGTAGTCCAGGATCGCGGTCACCTGGCCGGCCAACGGGGGAACCTTCTGCACCGCCAGCCCGCCCAGCAAAAACACCCCGCCGAGCACCAGGCCGACACCGGTGCCGGTGAACACGGGCCGCTCGTTGCGGCCGCGGAAGCGCACCGCACCCAGATGCAGCGGACCGGCCGCCACCGCCCCCACCGACCAGACGACGGCCAGGGTCAGCGACAGCCAGTAGAACGCCGGGTCACCCGGATTCTTGGTGTGCATCCACGCCAGTACCGCGGCACCGAGCAGCACCACCACGGCGACCACGACGCGACGGCGCTGCACGACGGCCCGCGGCTCGTGGTACGGCGCGGAGACCTTGGAGAAGATGTCGGTGAACTCGCGCAGCAGGCCCGGGCGGGCCGAACTGGTCTGGGTCATGCCCTAGAACGTAGCGGCCCAACGGCGCTCGGTGGCCTGATTGCGTCAGTTCGCCCGGTGGACCTCGATCAGCCGGCGGTAGGCCGCCGCGTTGTACCGGTTATTGCGGATTTCGGCCTCGCTCAGCTCCCGCCGGACCCGGCCCGGCACCCCCGACACCAGCGACCGGGGCGGTATCACCATGCCCTGCGGGATGACGGCGCCGGCCGCCACCAGTGAGCCCTCCCCCACGACCGCGCCGTTGAGGATGATCGCACCCATCCCGATCAACGAGTCGTCCTCGATGGTGCAGCCGTGCAGCACCGCGTTGTGCCCGACGCTGACCCGCGCCCCGACCCGGGCCGGGAACTCCTTGTCGACATGGACGGTCACCCCGTCCTGGATGTTGGTGTCGACACCGATCTCGATCGGCTCCACCTCGGCGCGCAGCGTCGCCGAATACCAGACGCTGGCCCGGGCGGCCAGGTAGACCTGGCCGATCAGGCTGGCGTTGGGTGCCACCCACGACTCCGGGTGCAGCTGCGGGGCATGACCGCGGATGGGAACGATCAGCGGCTCGGGCACCGCCTCAACGCGCCTTCCACACCGGTGCGCGTTTCTCGGCGAACGCGCGCGGCCCCTCCTTGGCGTCCTCGGAGCGCAGCAGCGTGGCGAACTCTCGGCCGGTTCGGGCCCAGCCGGCCGCCTCGCCGGGGATGGCGCCGTCCTCGACCCCGTAGGCGATCCGCTTGCTGGCCCGCACCGACAGCGGCGCGTTGCCGGTGATCTCCTCGGCGAGCTTCAGCGCGGCCTGCAGGGCCCCGCCGTCCTCCACCACCCGGTTGACCAGTCCCCAGCGGGCGGCGTCGGCGGCCGAGATCGGCTCCCCGGTGTAGAGCAATTCCAGGGCGATCTTGCGGGGCATTTGGTCGATGATGCGGAACACCCCGCCGGCGCCGGCGATCAGGCCGCGTTTGACCTCCGGCAGCCCGAACTGGGCGCGCTGCTCGGCGACGACCAGGTCGCTGGCCAATGCCAGCTCGGTGCCGCCGCCCAGCGCGGTGCCGTTGACGGCCGCGATGGTCGGCTTGTCGATGAAGTGCTGCACGTAGCCGGCGAAACCCCACTCCGGGTGGTCGGGGTGGTAGATGTTCTCCCGGTTGGCGATCGCCTTCAGGTCGGCGCCGGCACTGAACGACTTGTCGCCGGCGCCGGTGAGCACCACCGCGCGCACGGCGTCGTCGTCCTGGGCCTGCGCCAACGCGTCGCCGACTCCGGTGCTGACCGCACCGTTGATCGCGTTGCGGGCTTCGGGCCGGTTGATCGTGATCAGCAGTACGTTTCCGCGCCGCTCGACGAGAACGGCCGCGTCACTCACAGCAGCTCCAGGATGGTGGCGTTGGCCTGGCCGCCGCCCTCACACATGGTCTGAAGTCCGTAGCGAATCCCGTTGGCCCGCATGTGGTAGAGCATGGTGGTCATGATCCGGGCGCCGGATCCGCCGAGCGGGTGGCCGAGCGCGATCGCCCCGCCGTTGGGGTTGAGCTTCTTCGGGTCGGCGCCGATCTCGGCCAGCCACGCCATCGGCACCGGGGCGAAGGCCTCGTTGACCTCGAAGACCCCGATGTCATCGACGCTCAGGCCGCTGCGCTGCAGCGCCTTCTGAGTAGCCGGAATCGGCGCGGACAGCATCATCACCGGGTCGGCACCGGCCAGCGTCGCGGTGTGCACCCGCGCCAGCGGGGTGAGGCCGAGCTCTGCGGCCTTGGCCGCCGACATGAACAGCAGCGCCGCCGAGCCGTCGGAGATCTGGCTGGAGTTGCCGGCGTGGATGACGCCGTCTTCTTTGAACGCCGGCTTGAGCTGGGCCATCTTCTCCACGGTGGTGCCCCGGCGGATTCCCTCGTCTGCGCTGACCACATTGCCCTCGGCGTCCTTGATCCCGACGATCTCGTCGGTGAAGGCACCGGAATCCTGTGCAGCGGCGGCCTTTTCGTGCGACGCCAGGGCGAACTCGTCCAGCGCGGTGCGGTCCAGGCCCCACTTCTCGGCCATCATCTCCGCGCCGATGCCCTGGTTGGGGGTCTGGGTGTACCGGCTGCGGAACGCCTCGGGGTACGGGTGCCCGCCGTTGGCCAGCGACGAGCCCATCGGGGTGCGCGACATCGACTCCACACCCCCGGCGACCACGACGTCGTAGTGCCCGGCGACCACACCGGCGGCGGCGAAGTGCACCGACTGCTGGCTGGAGCCGCACTGGCGGTCCACGGTCACCCCGGGCACCGACTCGGGCCAGCCGGCGGTCAGCAGCGCGGTCCGGCCGATGTCCAGGGCCTGCTCACCGGCCTGCATGACGCAACCCCAGATCACGTCGTCGACCAGGGCCGGGTCCACCCCGGCGCGGCCGACCAGCTCGTTGAGTACCTGGGCGGACAGTTCGGCCGGGTGCACCCCGGACAGTCCGCCGTTGCGCTTGCCGATAGGCGAACGCACCGCTTCGACGATTACTGCTTCGGCCATGGCTGCTCTCCTTCATCAACGAGTTCCTTGACGACGATTGTCAACCGACGTCGTCGGCCGGCGTCCACGGGGGTACCCGCAGGGCTCGCGTAGCGTCGGATCCATGGCGCGCATTGTGATCATCGGCGGCCACGGCAAGATCGCCCTGCTGCTCGGTCCCCTGCTGACCGAACGTGGAGACGAGGTGACCTCGATCTTCCGCAATCCCGACCATTCCGAGGAGGTCGCGGTGACCGGCGTGGCGCCGCTGGTGGCCGATATAGAGCAGCTCGACACCGACGCTCTGGCCGCATTGTTGGCCGGACACGACGCGGTGGTGTTCTCCGCCGGCGCCGGCGGCGGCAACCCGGCGCGCACCTACGCGGTGGACCGCGACGCGGCGATCCGGACGATCGATGCCGCCGGTCGGGCCGGGGTGCGCCGGTTCGTGATGGTGTCCTACTTCGGCGCCGGCCCCGGGCACGGTGTGCCCGAAGGCGATCCGTTCTTCCCGTACGCCCAGGCCAAGGCCGCCGCCGACGCCCACCTGCGGGCCAGCGACCTGGATTGGACGGTGCTGGGACCGAGCCGGCTCACCCTGGAGCCGGCGTCCGGCCGCATCGAGACGGGCGCTGCGGCTCAGCGGCACGTCGAGAAGGCAGCGGTGTCGCGCGGCAACGTCGCACAGGTGATCGCGGCCTGCCTGATCGAGGACGCGACGATTCGCCGCACCATCGAGTTCAACGACGGCCAGACCCCCATCGAGGAGGCGCTTCGCGCCGTCTGACCGGGTAGCCTGGGTGATGCAGCTGGTCTGCCGACGCCTGGTGGCGTCGGCATCGAGCGCGACGCGGGGTTTAGCTGGTTTTCTGCGGAGCGCGAGAGGGAACCCGGTGAGAATCCGGGACTGTCCCGCAGCGGTATGCAGGAACGACCGCCGTCAACGGCACTGGTCATTGACTGGGAAGCGACGGCCATTAGGAGCACCCCGGTGCGTGCCTGCGAGTCCGAAGACCTGCCAGTTGTGCTGGGTGCGCCGCGCCCGGCGGATCATCGCCTCGCGGAATGGGCGTCTGGTCGTGAGGGTTGTAGTGCGATGAATGCACGGGACCGGATTGACCGGGCGACGGCCGGCGTTGACCCACCCCTGCCGATTGAAGGATCACATCGTGACAGCTCAACCCTTTACCTCCACCATTCTCGGCTCCCCCAGGATCGGTCCGCGCCGTGAACTCAAGCGCGCCACCGAGAGCTACTGGGCCGGCCGGATCGGCCAGGACGAACTGAAGAACGTCGCGGCCGGCCTGCGCCGCGACACCTGGGCGCAGCTGGCCGACGCCGGGCTGGACTCGGTACCGGTGAACACGTTCTCCTACTACGACCAGATGCTGGACACCGCAGTGCTGTTCGGTGCGCTCCCGAAGCGGGTGGCCGGTGTCACCGACGAATTGGACCGCTACTTCGCCGCGGCCCGGGGCAACTCCGACGTCGCCCCGCTGGAGATGACGAAGTGGTTCGACACCAACTACCACTACATCGTTCCCGAGATCGGCCCGGACACGACGTTCGCGCTGAACCCGGCCAAGGTGCTCTCCGAGCTGGCCGAGGCCACGGAGCAGGGTGTCAACGCGCGCCCGGTGCTCATCGGCCCGATCACGTTCCTGCTGTTGAGCAAGGCCGTCGACGGTGGACCGTCGCCGATCTTCCGGCTCGACGAGCTGACCGATCTCTACGCCGATCTGCTGGGCCAGCTGGCCGACGCCGGCGCCGAGTGGGTGCAGATCGACGAACCGGTGCTGGTGACCGACGTCGCCGCCGACGCGCCCGCGCTGGCCGAGCAGGTCTACGCCCGCCTCGGCGCAGTGAGTAAGCGGCCGGCGATCTTCGTGGCGACCTACTTCGGCGACCCGGGCGCGGCGCTACCGGCCCTGGCCCGCACCCCGGTGGAGGCTATCGGCGTCGATCTGGTCTACGGCCCGAACACCAAGATCGCGTCCGTGCCGGAGCTGGCTTCCAAGACCCTGGTCGCAGGGGTCGTCGATGGCCGCAACATCTGGCGCACCGACCTGCAGGCCGCACTGGCCAAGCTGGCGTCGCTGCTCGGAAGTGCCGCGGCTATCGCGGTATCCACCTCCTGCTCGACCCTGCACGTCCCCTACTCACTGGAGCCCGAGACGGGTCTGGACGAGAGCCTGCGCAGCTGGCTGGCGTTCGGCGCCGAGAAGGTGGCCGAGGTGGTCACGTTGGCCCGCGCCCTGCGTGACGGCCGCGAAGCGGTGGCCGACGCGATCGCCGCGTCCAACGCCGCAGTCGCCTCACGCAAGGCCGACCCGCGGCTGAACAACGCCGAGGTCCGCTCCCGGATCGCCACGATCACCGCATCCGGTGCGCAGCGCGGCAGCGCCGAGGCCCGCCGTGCCGCGCAGGCGGAGCGGCTGCATCTGCCGACCCTGCCGACCACCACGATCGGGTCGTTCCCGCAGACGGTCGATATCCGCAAGGCCCGTGCTGCGCTGGCCGCCGGGGAGATCGACCAGGCCGAGTACACCCGCCGGATGAAGGCCGAGATCGCCGCGGTGATCAAGCTGCAGGAAGACCTCGGGCTCGATGTGCTGGTGCACGGTGAGCCGGAGCGCAACGACATGGTGCAGTACTTCGCCGAGCAGCTCGACGGCTTCTTCGCCACCACCAACGGGTGGGTGCAGTCCTACGGCAGTCGCTGCGTGCGCCCGCCGGTGCTCTTCGGCGACGTGGCCCGGCCGCACGCCATGACCGTCGAGTGGGCCACCTACGCCCAGTCGTTGACCGACAAGCCGGTCAAGGGCATGCTGACCGGTCCGGTGACGATCCTGGCCTGGTCGTTCGTCCGCGACGACCAGCCGCTGGCCGACACCGCCAACCAGGTGGCGCTGGCCATCCGCGACGAGACGGTGGACCTGGAGAAGGCCGGCATCGCGGTGATCCAGGTCGACGAGCCGGCCCTGCGCGAGCTGCTGCCGCTGCGCAAAGCCGACCAGCAGGCCTATCTGGACTGGGCGGTCGGCGCCTTCCGGCTGTCGACCTCCGGGGTGAGCGACTCGACCCAGATCCACACCCACCTGTGCTACTCGGAGTTCGGCGAGGTGATCGGGGCGATCGCCGATCTGGACGCCGACGTCACCTCGATCGAGGCGGCCCGCTCGCACATGGAGGTGCTCGACGATCTCAACGCGGCGGGGTTCGCAGGCGCAGTGGGGCCGGGTGTCTACGACATCCACTCCCCGCGGGTGCCCAGCACCGACGAGATGGCCGCATCACTGCGTGAGGCGCTGGATGCCGTTCCGGCGCAACGCCTCTGGGTGAATCCGGACTGCGGCCTCAAGACCCGCAAGACCGACGAGGTGACCGCTTCGCTGGCCAACCTGGTCGCCGCCGCGAAGAAGGCCCGCGCCGGGGTGTAGTTCCCCGCCATCTCGCCATCTCGCCATCTCGCCATCTCACCGCCAGCAGACGCAGAATCGCACGCAAGCAGGCATCGCGGTGCGATTCTGCGTCTGCTCGCCGGGGTAACCGACCCGCCGGGCGAAATCCCCGATCGGCAGCAAGGTCGTCACACCGTCGAGTGTGGAGTCTCCCCCAGGGGCAGAGTCAGCACATCGGTGCAACTAACCTCCAGGCATGGACTTCACCACCCTCCGACACGAGGTCACCGACGGCATCCTCACGGTGTATCTGAACCGACCGGACAACCTCAACGCCTTCACCGTCGAGATGGCCGAGGAGTTGGAGCGCACCTTCGTCGAGGTCAACAACGACGACGACGTCCGCGCGGTGATCGTCACCGGTGAGGGGCGGGCGTTCTGCGCGGGGATGGACCTGTCCAGCTCGGGCAACGTGTTCGGCCTGGATGAGACCAAGTCCCCGACACTGGCCGACATGGCCGATCTCGACGATCCGGAGCTGGCCCGGGTGCGCGACACCGGCGGGCGGGTGACGCTGGCGATCTACGGCTGCCGCAAGCCGGTGATCGCCGCGGTCAACGGTGCCGCGGTCGGGATCGGCGCCACCATGATGCTGGCGATGGACGCCCGGCTGTTCTCCACCAAGGCGCGGTTCGGTCTGGTGTTCGGGAAGCTCGGAATCACCCCGGAGGCCTGCTCGACCTGGTTCCTGCCCCGGATCGTCGGCATGCCAACGGCTTTGGACCTGCTCTACCGCGCCGACATCCTCGACGCCGACGCCGCACACGCCTGCGGGATTGCCCAGTCGCTGCACGAGCCGGACGCGCTGCTGGCCGAGGCGCGCGCGCTGGCCGACGCCTGGACCAAGGGCCGCTCGCCGGTGTCGTTCGCGCTGATCCGCCAGATGCTCTACCGCAACTCCGCGCAACCCGATCCGGTAGAGGCCCACCGGGTGGATTCGCTGGCCATGTTCTACACCAGCATCGGAGACGGAGCCGACGGAGTGCGGGCCTTCCTGGAAAAGCGTGACCCGCAGTTCACCTCCCGGGCATCGCAGATGCCGCCGTTCTACGGCGAGTGGGTCCCACGCGAGTAGACCCCTCGGTCTTACGCCTCGGGCAGTTCGGCGAAGCGCTTTTTGACACCGTTGTACCAGCCCATCGCCTTCATCGGACGGCGCCAGCGGCCCTTCATGTCGGCTCGGGCGGGCACGTGGGCGTCGTCGCCGGCCCTGACGAGTTCCTTGAGGTGGCGGTCCTGCGCCTTGATGATCTCGTCGGCGCTCTCACCGCGGTGGACGAAGTTGCACGGGCCACCTAAGTCCTGGCAGGTCATGGTCTTCACGGGATTCTCCTCCTCTGGTCGCACCGGGCGGTCCGGGTGCGTCAGGATGTTGACGCACCCGACGACGAAAGTGTGACCGCCATGGTGAGCGACGAGCAGCTTGCTCACGGCTTCGAGGCCGAGCGCCCCCGCCTGCAGCGCATCGCTGCGCACATCCTGGGCGATGCCGACGCGGCGCAGGACGTCGTTCAGCAGGCGTGGTTGCGGCTGGTGGCCGCAGACGCCCCGATCACCAATCTGCCGGGCTGGCTGACCACGGTGACCTCTCGGCTGTGCTTGGACCGGCTACGAGCTCGTACGCCGATACCGACGGAGTCGGTCGACGTTGAGACGACCGCACCCGATCCCGCCGACGACGTGGTACTGGCTGACACCGTCGGGATCGCACTGCAGGTGGTGCTCGACCGGCTCACGCCCGCCGAGCGGGTGGCGTTTGTCTTGCACGACAGCTTCGGTTTTGACTTCGAGTTGATCGCGACGATGCTCGACACCACCGCGGTCGCGGCACGCAAGCTGGCCTCGCGGGCTCGGGCCAAGGTGCGCCCGCCAGCACCCGTCGATGCCCTCGCCGACTGGGAGGTCGTGGACGCCTTTATGGCCGCGGCGCGCGAGGGAGACTTCGCACAGCTGCTCGAGTTGCTGGCTCCCGACGTGGTGGTGACTGCCGATGCGTCCGCGGTTGCGCTCGGTACGCCGACTCGCATGGAAGGCGCCGGCGAGGTAGCCGGTTTCTTCAACGGCGCTGCGGCAGCTGCCTTTGCCGTCTTCGTCGAGAATCGCCCGGGCGCCGCCTGGATCCACCGCGGGCAGGTCAAGGTCGCCTTCGACTTCACCGTCATGGCCGGGCAGATCCATCACCTGCGATTCCGTGCGGCCGAGGACGTCCTGGCGGGTGTCCGGCATCGTGTCGGCGGCAACGCCCGGGATTCCGGCTGACCTTCGCCAGTCGAGCTGCCTGTCAGCCGGCGGGCTGCCATCCCGGCCCGCGAAAGAGGTGGCCCCACACCGCGCGCCAATTGCGTGCGCTCCGCACGTCGCGCCAGATCGCGACGTACTCGTGGGTGGCCACCCGCACCGGGTTGAACGTCTCGATGTTCTTGGTCAGCCCGTAGACGACCCGCTCCCCCTCCGGCTGGAAGGTGCCGAACAGCCGGTCCCACACGATGAGGATGCCGCCGTAGTTCGTGTCGAGATACTTCTCGTTCGAGCCGTGGTGGACCCGGTGGTGCGACGGGGTGTTGAAGACGAATTCGACAGGCCGCCAGAGCTTCCCGATCCGCTCGGTGTGGATGAAGAACTGATAGAGCAGGCTGATGGACTGCTGCAGCAGGATGATCCACGGGGCGAACCCGGCGAACGCCAGCAGCACCCAGAACGGGACCGCGGTGAACGGCGTCCAGGTCTGGCGAAGTGCGGTGGACAGGTTGTAGTGCTGACTGGAGTGGTGCACCACGTGGCTGGCCCAGAACACCCGGATGGTGTGGTGAGTGCGGTGGTACCAGTAGTAGGCGAAGTCATCGGCGACGAACAGCGCGATCCAGGTCAGCGGGTTACTCGCCGGCAGGTGAACAGGCGCCAGCAGGTAGACCGCGGTGAAGACCGCCAGCACCGCCAGCTTCCAGCCGATGTTGATGATCACGTTGCCGATACCCATGGTGAGACTGGTTCGGGTATCCCGTAATTCGTAGCCACGCTCGTCGTCGTTGGGCAGCACCGCGAAGGACACCGCCTCCAGCACCAGGCAGAGCACGAAGACCGGGATCGCGTGGGCGATGAGATCGAACACCGCGGTTACCCCTCCCCTTCGGTGTCGGCCTGGCAGGCCGCCACGAACCGGGTCAGCAACTCTTCGGCCAACCGGTACGCGGCGGCCTCGTCGGCGGCCGCGATCGCGGCGGCCAGGTCGATGTGAGCGCTGCGGTCAGCGAATTCGGCGGCCCCCAGCGCGTAGATCGCCTCTCGTCCGATCTCGTCGTAGGCGGCGACCAGGGTGTTCAGCGCCAGCCGGTAGGCGATGTTGCCGGACCCGTCGATGACGGCGATCCAGAACGTCAGGTCGGCGTCGATCACCAAATCCAACTCCCCGGAAACCGGGTATGCCTTGGCGGCGGCAGTGATCACAGACCGCTGCTGCGCCGAGGCGCTCCGCGCGCAGAGTCGTGCGGCATCCGCGGCGATCGAACGCCGCATCACCGCGACGTCGCCGATGATCTGGCGCGCGGGGATCACTCCGGCGAGGGCCAGCCCGGTCAGGGCATCCAGGCCGGCGCTTTCGCGCCAGTCCAGCACCCGGGTCTTGCCGCCGTGGCTGATCCGAACCAGCCCGGCCTGCTGCAACCGCTTGAGTGCCTCGCGCACCGCATGCCGGTTGACCTGCAGCGTCAGGGACAGTTCGCGTTCCGACGGCAGGGGTTCGCCGGCCGGCAGGCGTCCGGTCAGGATCTCCTCGACGAGGCGCACGAAGATCGTGTCGGAGACCGCGGTCCGGGGAATAGGCGCCAGATCCATGGGCTCTATAGTCGAGCACCCGGGCTCAACTGGTCAACTGGTTGGACCAGTTATCTGGATCACATCTCGGCGTGTACCGGCACGTCGTCGTCCCATGGCTGGCGGGTCACCATGTCGGCCACCCGCACATAGCCGCGCTCGAATTCCCCGGTGGCGGCGTCCACCAGCCGGTACTGCTGGGTCTGCCGGTGGATGGGCTGAGCGTCGAGAATCACCACCCGCACCTCCCCCGGCTCGAACCGGCACCGCTGGTGCAACGCGGCGATCAGCTGTTCGTTGCTGAAGTGCCCGTCACCGAAGTTCCAGCCGACCGCGGTGCTGGTGATCCGCTCGCCGTCGGTGAGGACGTAGTCATCCTCGTTCTGATCGGCCATCGCGCGATGCGCCAAGGTGAACAACGCCCGGCCATGAGTGTTAAAGGCACGGAACGCATATCCCATATACATCGGGATCTGGGCAGCCTCCTTGCTGCCGTAGAACCGTTCCAGCTGGGCGGCGGGCATGCTGGCGATCGCCACGATGCCGTCGGCGATCTTCGCGTCGGCGGACGGCTTGACGCACCACAGTGTGGTGTCCCAGTTACCGGCGTAGTAGCGCATGCCCGGCAGGAAGGACACCTTGCGCGGGAACAGGTTTCCGAGCACGACGGTTCCCGCGACGACGACGAACAGCAGGATCGGCAGCGGCGTCGTCAGATCGCCCAGCCCGACGCCGGCGTGCCCGACGAACAACGCCAGCACCGAGAACATCATGAAGACGTTCCATTCCAGCGGAACCCCCATCGGAATCGCCGACAGGATGCCGAAGTGGAAGCACAGCATGACGAACGCGGCGATCGCGCCTGCCCACCCGCCGCGGCTGAAGAACAACACCAGCGGAACACCCATCTCGATGACGGTGGAGAAATGCGCGAGCCAGCGCGATAACCGGCCCGGCCGCAGATCGTCTGGAAAGTGTTCGAAGAACTTGCGTTTGACCGACCGCGCCCGAAACAGCGGGTTGTTGCTCATCATCGTGGAGATGACGAAGGGGAAGTGCTTGTTGAGTTTGGAGGTCGCCGCGCCCAACCAGATGACCAGGCATACCAGCTTGGCGCCCAGGATCAGGTCTACGCCGTACCCGGCGAACAGGAAGGCGACCGTCAACGAGGCATAAACCTCACCGCGGGCCGCCAAAAAGATCACCTTGTCGCGCAGCCCCAGCACCGCCAGCACGCCCAGCACCGCCCAGATCTGCCACGCCGGCAGCACCCCGACCGTCGTCCCCAGCGCCGGGACCGGCCCCGTCGCGTCGGAGAACAGCGCAATGACCAGCAACACCAGCAGCGCCGCGTACAGCGCGGCGTCGAACGGGGTGCGGCGATCGCCGCCCGTCAGCGGTATCCGACCCGGCCACGGCGGCAGCCGAATGGTGTTCGGGCGCAACCAGTACAGGATCGATCCCATCGGTGGGAAGAACCGGTTGTTCAGCGGCCCGAACCCGCAGCCCAGACCGATCACCTCGAACAACATCGTGTACAGCACGACCTTCTCGAACACCACCGGCTCGGCGTACCACTGCGTGACATTGGCGAAGCCATCGATACCGCGCGTGCTCAGACAGATCAGCCACGCACCCAGGATGTACAGGCCGACCTTTGCCACGTAGAACAGGTGCAGCAGCACCGGAGTGCCGAAGCCGACTTCGGCCCAGTGCCGGGCCATCGGAATGATCCGCTCCGCGCGAGTGCCCCGGCTCCACTCCTCGAAGTCGATCTGTGGGGTGTCCTGTTTGAGAAATCCCATAACGGCCAGATTAGAACGTGTTCTAGGTACGCGCGGGTAAAACCCCGTGCTCACCTGGCCCGCTCACCGGAAGATCCCCGCCGGGGTATCTGGTGCCTTGGCGAGCACTACGGGATCGGCCACGATGTTCAACGCGTCCAGTTGCCCGCCACCGAGGCCCGCCAGGCCCTCGACCGCCGCCAGAAACCGATGCTGTTCGGCCGGTGCGACCACTGCATCGGCGAGGCCGGTGAACTTGGCGGTGTACTGCGTGCGCCCGAATGGCCGCGCCCCCAACGGATGCGCGTCGGCGACGGCTAGTTCGTCGGTGATCACCGCGCCGCTCTTCAATGTCACCTCGGCGCGCGCCCCGAAGGCTTTCTCGCCGGGCTCGGTCGAGTGGTAGCGGCGGGTCCACTCCACGTCCTCAACCGTGGAGATCTTGTGCCACAGCGCAATGGTGTCCGGGCGGTGCGCCCGCTCAAAAGCGTAGGAGCGTTCATGATGCCAGGTACCGTCCTGCAAGGCCACGGCGAAGACGTACATCGCCGAGTGGTCGAGGGTCTCGCGCGTGGCGTCCGGGTCGAACTTCTGCGGATCGCCCGAGCCCGTCCCGATCACATAGTGGGTGTGGCGGCTGGTGTGCAGCACGATCGATGCGACCTGGTCCAAATCGCCGATGCGTTCCCGCAGCCGGCACGCCAGATCGATCAGCGCCTGGCTCTGGTATTCGGCCGAGTGCTCCTTGGTGTAGCTGTCCAGGATGGCGCGCTTGGGTTCCCCGCGGCCGGGCAGCGCCACCCGGTAGGTGTGTTCCGGCCCGGACAACAGCCACGCGATGACGCCGTATTCGCCCTCCCAAATCGGTGCCGGGGATCCCTCCCCTCGCATCGCCCGGTCGACCGCCTCGATGCCCACCTTGCCGGCGTGAGCCGGGGCGTAGGCCTTCCAGCTGGAAATCGCTCCCTTGCGGGACTGCCGGGTGGCCGTCGTCAGGTGCAGCGCCTGGCCGATCGCGGAGTAGATGACCTCCGGATCGAGCCGCAGCATGGTGCCGATGCCGGCGGCCACCGACGGGCCCAGGTGCGCGACATGGTCGATCTTGTGCTCGTGCAGGCAGATTCCCTTGGCCAAGCCGATCTGAACCTCGTAGGCAGTGGCCAGGCCGCGGATCAGCTCGGAGCCGGCAACACCGAGTTGTTGGGCGACTGCGACCAGTGGCGGGATGTTGTCGCCGGGGTGGGAGTAGTCGGCGGCCAGGAACGTGTCGTGAAAGTCCAGTTCGCGCACCGCAACCCCGTTGGCCCAAGCCGCCCACTCCGCCGAGTAGCCACCCGGAACCCCGAAAACCTGTGCGCCCGGATCACAAGGGTGGGCCAGCGCTTGCCGGCGGGCGACCGTCACCGGCCGGCGCAACACCGCCGCGGCGCTGACGGCGGCGTTGTCGATGATCCGGTTGACCACCATCTCGGCGGTGTCATCCGGGACCGCGACCGGATCGGCCGCTACCTCGGCGATCTTCCAGGCAAGGTGCTCCGAGCGGGGAAAGTCCTCGGCGCTGCGGCGGGTTCGGACCTCGTGTACCTGCATGCGCCACACCTGGCCGGCAGCGGACTGCCTTACTCGCCGGTCACGGCCGGCGGACGGTAGAACAGCAGCAGCTGGCCGAGCGCGCCGGCCAGCCCCAGCCCGACCGAGATCGCCAGGCCCGCCCAGCCGTTGAGCCAACAGCGGCAGAAGATCTGGTGATCGAGGCTGAGCCGGCCGGGCCCGAGCATCGCCACCACGACGGCACCGGTGGCCAGCACCAGGTTGTATTCCCAGCCCTCGCTGAGCACGAAGAACCCGTTCCCGCGATGCACGGTCCACACCGCGACCGACATCAGCGCCACGAACCCGGCGGCCGCGATCGGGGTGAGCAAGCCGGCGGCCAATCCCAGCCCGGCGGCGATCTCGGCACTGGCGGCCGTCACCGCCTGGAATTTGCCGTATTTCATCCCGATGCTCTCGAACCATCCCGCGGTGCCCGGGATGCGGCCCCCGCCGAAGAACTTGTTGAAACCGTGTGCCGCCAGGGTCACACCCAGCACCAGGCGCAGGATCAGCAAAGCGGTATCGGCAGCGGTGATCATGTGCCCCAACCTACAACGACGCATCCAGTAATCGTAGATATCGGTCGATTCCGCTGATCGCCGACTGCGCGGCGTGCACGCTGATCACCACGGTGTCGCCGATGCCGTGCACGCCGTGCGTCAGGCCCATCGCCGGGGACAGTGCGGGAAACCCGGCCGTCATCAACACCGGCGCGGCGCCCAGACGCAGGTCCGCCGCACCCCGGTAGACGCTGGAGACCACGGTGTTACCGGCCACCCGCACCGGACGGGCCTGCGGGTCGAACTTCTCGACGCCCCAGTGCAACAGCGCCGCCGGTGTCGCCGCGAACGCCCGGTCGGCGGCGGCCGAAGCGGGATGCCGGGCGCGAAGCCGGCCGGTGGCGACGTCGGCGGCAATCGCCTCGATGCGGGCGCCCGGATCGAGTCCCGGGTACAGCCCCACCGGAATGTTGCCGAAATGGTTATGCGCCAGGCGAACACCAGATTTTGCCATCGGCACTTCGGCGCCCAGCGATTCGCACGGCTCGTCGAGATACTCCGACAGCGCCTCAGACACCGCCGACAGCACCGCCACGGTGACGGTGGGTCCGTTCAGTTCGCCCCGGTGGCGCACCAGCGTGCGCACCGCGCGGGCGCCGGCGGGCCGGTTGTTGGTGGCCAGCGGCGGACGGTCTCCGACCGCAGGCGGCAACAGGCCGGCCGCGGTGTCTCGGACCCGGCTGCGGTGGGCGCGTGCCGCGACGACGGCACGCCAGGGCAAAAACTCGCGACCGGGTGGCTGCACCGCGGCCACGGGTGCGGCACGCCCGAACAGCCACGCGGCCAGCGCCGAGGCGCGCGCACCGTCGGCGAGCGCGTGCGCTACCTGCAGGACGGCCACCGTGGCGGGGCCGCCGTGGCCCGGAATGCCGTGCACCGGCGCGAACACGTGCAGCCGCCAGGGCGCGACCCGCACGTCGAGTTGGTCATCGGTGAGGCGGACCAGCGCGTCCAGGCAACCCGCCCAGCTGTCGTCGGCAACCCGATGCCGGACCGCGCCGATGTGGTCGAAAGCCGGCACCCACCGCGGGTAGCGCAGCGGACCGGCATCCTCGACCCGCATGGTCAGCTCCGGGCACGCCCGCGCCCGGTCGAGCACTTCTGCGACGGCGCCGTCGAGGTCGGCCGGTACTGCGGCGAAGGCGTAGAGCAGGAACTGGTCGCTGGGGATCTTCGCCGACATCCAGTAGAACTGGGCGTCGATCGCGGCCATCGGGTGTCCCCGCGTCGCCCGGCCCATCAAGTCAGGAATTGCAGCACCCGGTCGGCCACCTCGTCGGGTTGCTCGAGTTGCAGGAAGTGCCCGGCATGTTCGACCACGGCCACCGCACTGCCGTCCGGCAGCGCCGGCTCCACCCACCGCGTGAAGGCCGGCGACATGCAGCCGTCGGTGCGACCGTGCAGGTACAGGCTCGGCAACAGCGGCAGCTCCAACCAGTGCCGGTGCAGATTGGCGTAGCGGTCCGGCACCCGGACACTGCGCAGGGCCCGGTAGGGACCCAGCGCCGCACGCCAGCCCTCCGGCGTCCCGATCGCCGCGTCGACGTGGCGCAGATCCTCCTCGGCGGGATAGCCCGGCGACCATCGCCGCCACAGCCGCGGCAGCACCCAGGAGGCGGACCGCTCCGGCAGCCACGGCAGTTGGAAGTAGCCGATGTACCAGCTGCGCACCATCTGCGCCGGCAGCTGGCCGGCAATCGCGATCCGGTCCGTTGCGCCGGCCGAGCGAAGCGCCGCCGGCGGGGGCACCGACATGATCACCGCCTTGGTGAACGGGCTGTCCGGCGTGGCGGCCAACCCGGTGGCCGCCATCGCACCCCAGTCGTGGCCGATCACCACATCACGACCGGTCGACCCGACCGTTTCGTAGACCCGCAGCGCGTCGTGCATCAGGGCGCCGATGTGATAGCTGCCGTCCTCGGGAATGGCCGAGGGAGCGTAACCCCGCATGAACGGCGCCACCACATGCCATCCGGCCGCGACCAGTCGAGGCGCCACCCGACGCCATCCGTACGCGGTGTCGGGAAAACCGTGCAGGCACAACGCCACCGGGTCACCCGGCTGTCCCCAGCTCAGTGCTTTGAGCGCCACCCCGGGCGTTGTGACGTCGATCCAGCGCGGTTCACTCATCGCCTGCTCCTCAGACCGGCTCGAAATCTGCGACCAGCCACCGGCCGTCGACCTTGTCCAACGTCACCAGGTAGCTCGAGTCGACGTCGGCTGGTTCGGCCGAGCCGACCGTGACGGTGCGGTCGGCGAAGACCAGCACCGCGGCGTGATCGCCCGTCGCCCGCACCGAGGCCGCACCGGAGACCTCGGCCGCCGCGGTGACGTTGCGCGCCTTGGCATCCGGGACGATCTGATCGCGCGCCCGGGGGGCGAACCGGTCCCGGAAGTCGTCGGTCATCAACTGCTGCGCACCGGCCAGATCACCCTCGATCGTGTCGGGCCGAAACGAGAGCATCTTGACCGCGAATTCGCTTGCGGTATCGATGGTTTCGGCGCGAGCCAACTCACCGGCCCGCTGCGACCCCTCGTACCATTTCAGCCATCCTGCGGCGAGCGCCATGGCCAGGATCAGACCCGGCAGCACACCGTAGACCAGCCGCCTCATATCACGTACTCGACTTCGGAAACCTTGGCCTGCTTGCCCACCCGCTGCACCGTCATCCGCATCCGCAGTTCATGCGGCCGCAGTTCCAGACCGCCCAGGTGCTTTGAGGCGACGCTGACAGCCACCAGCACCTGCGCCTCGTCTCCGGACTGCCATTCCAGACCCGCCTCGCTCACCGAGCTGACCGCCTGTGACTGCTCCCGGGTGACGGTTTCGACCAGCAATGGGGCGCGGCTGGAGAACCGCTCATAGAACTCGCCGGTCGCCGACTCGAGGACGCGCCGCACATCACCCTCGGGGTCTTGGTAATCGACCGTGGTCAGGTCGAGCGCGGCCTGGCGAGCCACCCGCACGAACATCTCCCGCCCGGTGGCGGCGCTGTGGGCCGCTTCGGCGCGAACACCGAGCCAGCCGAGCAGGCCCGCCAAGACCAGTACCGTGATCAGCCCTGCAATCAGTGCGCGACGCTGTCCGACGTCGGCGATGTCATCACCCACCATGATTCACACTGTCTACCATCTCCTGATGAGCACAGCCCAGACCGTCGAATTCGCCGGCGTTGACGGAGTCACGCTGGTCGCCGACGAATGGAACCGGGGTGTCGCCGCAGACACCACCCCGACGATCCTGATGCTGCACGGCGGCGGCCAGAATCGGCACTCCTGGCACAAGACCGGTCAGATCCTGGCCGACCGGGGTTATCACGTCGTCGCGCTCGACACCCGCGGGCACGGCGACAGCGACCGTTCGCCCGGCGCCGACTACGCCATCGAGACTCTGGCCGCCGACGCCCTTGCGGTGATCGAGGTGATCGGCCGCCCGGTAGCGCTGATCGGGGCGAGTATGGGCGGGCTGACCGGCATCCTGGTCGCCGATCAGGCCGGACCGCAGCGGGTGGCCAAGCTGGTGCTGGTCGACGTGGTGCCGCGCTACGAGAAGGACGGCAGCGCGCGGATCCGCGACTTCATGTTCAGCCACGTCGACGGCTTCGACTCGCTCGAGCAGGCCGCCGACGCCGTCGCGGAGTACCTGCCGCACCGGACCAAACCCCGCAGCCCCGAGGGGCTGAAGAAGAATCTGCGGTTCCGCGACGGCCGGTGGTACTGGCACTGGGATCCGGCGTTGCTGACCAAGCCCGGGGATGATCCGGCGCTGCGCACCGAGAAGATCGAGGCGGCCGCCATCGGCCTGCAGATCCCGATCCTGCTGATCCGGGGCAAACTCTCCGACGTGGTCAGCACCGAAGGCGTCAGAGACTTCCTGGACAAGGTTCCCGGAGCGCGCTTCATCGAATTGTCCGAGGCCGGGCACACCGCGGCCGGCGACGACAACGACGCCTTCAGCGCGGCCGTCGTCGAGTTCGTGTCCAGCTGAATGTTCGGGATCGAATGGCTGACGCCGACGCTGCTCGCGGCCGGCGTGCTGGCCGCGGTGGTCGTCGCCGAAGCCGTCGCCCTCGCGATCTTGACCCGACAGCTGCACCGCGCACGGGCCGAGGCCGAGACGCTGCGACAGCGCGTCGACACCCGCAACCTGCTTTTATCCGGCGGTCGTGAGGCCGTCAAAACCGTGTGGCAGACCGCGAACCTGGTGCGCAAACAGGGGTTCGGGGCGGCGGTGCGGTCCTCGATCGAAGAGCTCGCCGATTGGGCCGAGGTGGAGCGTCCCGATTTGGCCCGGCTCACCCCGGACGGGCACGTGGTGATCCTGTTCACCGACATCGAGGAATCCACCGCCCTCAACGAGCGGATCGGCGACCGCGCCTGGGTGAAGCTGATCGCCCGGCATGACGAGATGGTGCAGCGAACGGTCGGCCAGCACGGCGGGCACGTGGTCAAAAACCAGGGCGACGGCTACATGATCGCGTTCGCGCAGCCCGAGCAGGCGGTGCGCTGCGCCATCGACATCCAACGCGCGCTGCAGCAGCGCCGGGGCCGCAAACCGGCGCATCCGCTGCGGGTCCGGATCGGGATCCACATGGGACGCTCGGTGCGCCGCGGCGACGACCTGTTCGGACGCAACGTCGCGATGGCCGCGCGGGTGGCCGCCGCCGCCGACGGCGCCCAGATCCTGATCAGCGGGCCGGTGCGCGACGCGGTCAAGGAGTGCGACGACATCACCGTCGGCGCCGGCCGCGACGCCGAGCTCAAGGGCTTCGCCGGCACCCACCGGCTCTACGCCGTCGAGGTCGGTTAGTCGTCGCCGCCGGGGCCATGCGGCGGGGCAGCTTCGCCTCTCCTTCGGCGAGCCTCGCTCAACCGCCGGCTTCGGCCAGCCGCTCATGCAGCCGGGCGCGGACCTCTTCGGGCGTGTACGCCCGTCGCCGTCGCTGGTCTCGCGCCACCAGCACTCCCCCGGCGGCGACGCCGACGACGCCCGCCAGGCCGATCCATTTCCAAATGCTGCGCACGATCACACCCTAGGGTGCTGATTCGTGGACGAACACACCGTGACGCTGGAGCGCGCGCTGGCCGAGACCCGCACCGGCGATATCTGGCTGTTTCGCGGCCGCTCCGGGCCGGACCGCGCCATCCAGACCCTGTCCAACGCCCCGGTGAACCACGTCGGGATGACGGTGGCCCTCGACGACCTGCCGCCGCTGATCTGGCATGCCGAGCTCGGTGACAAGCTGCTCGACTTCTGGACCGGCACCAATCACCGCGGGGTGCAGCTCAACGATGCCCGGGCCGCCGTCGAACAGTGGATGGGCCGCTATGAGCAGCGGTGCTGGTTCCGTCAGCTCCACGGAACCATCACCCGCAAACAAGAAGACCGGCTGCTGCAGGCGATCGCCCGGATGGACGGCACCGCGTTTCCCACCACGGCGCGGCTCACCGGCCGGTGGCTGCGCGGCCGGCTCCCGACGCTGGGCGACTGGACCCGCGGCATCCCGGTTCTGGATCGCAAGGTGCAAGAGATCAGCCAGCGCCGCAAGGCGCGCCGCAGCAAGGTGGGGCTGCAAACCGCCTACTGCGCCGAGACGGTGGCCATCACCTACGAGGAGATGGGCCTGCTGTCGACCGACAAGAACGCGAACTGGTTCGATCCCGGGTCATTCTGGAGCGGTGACATCCTGCCGCTGACCCCGGGATATCAGCTGGGCCGGGAGATCGTCGTGGCGCGCTAGGCACGTCCTAGTCGACGGTCAGCTCGCCCATCAGCGACCAGTCCGTCGCGTCGATCTGCTGGCTGATGATCTTCGGTGTCGACGCCAGCGCCTGGGGCATCTCGGCCATGGCCCGTTTGAAGTGGTCGCTGTTGACGTGCGCGCTGCCGGCCGCGCCGTCCCGGAACGCCTCGACGAGCACGTATTCATTCGGATCGTCCAGGCTGCGTGACCAGTCGAACCACAGGTTGCCCGGCTCGGCGCGGGTGGCCTCGGTGAACTGAGTGACCAGCTGCGGCCAGCGCTCGGCCCACTCCGGCTTGATCGCGAACTTGACCACGATGAAGATCACGGCTGCTACCCGACTTCCAGAGTGCTGTGCACCGGTGTGACGTTGGTGGTCAAATCCAGTACCGGGCAGTGCTTTTCGACGACCTGGTGCAGTTCGGCGTAGCGCTCTGCGGTTTCCGGGCCGGTCACCGTGATGACCACCCGCACCTCCTTGAAGCCGGGGCGCACCGCGTCGTCGAGGCCGAAGAACCCGCGCACGTCCAGATCCCCCTCGGCGCGCCCGGTGATCTCGTCGACGGTGATGCCCAGTTTCTCGGCCCAGTACCGCCAGGTGACGATCTGGCAGGACAGCAGCGAACCCAGGTAGTACTCGACCGGGTTGGGGGCGGTGTCCTCGCCGCCGAGCGTCGGCGGCTCGTCGACTTCGACGCTGTAGCGCCCCATGGTGATCGTGCTGGCGACCGCGTCGTGGGCGACCGCGGAGGCCCGGAAGACGACTTGGGAGCCGGCCGGATCGGCGGCGGCCGGGTCACTGGTGGCGGCGACGACGGCGGCCAGGCGGGTGGTCGATGAGGTCATGGCGGTCAAGGGTAGCGGCCGCCCGAGTGCCGAGGGTTGGCCCACGCCCATGTCGCGGGCTAGCCTGGGCGACGTGGAGGTACTACGGCACGTAATAGTTCTGCTGCACATCGTCGGCTTCGCGGTGACGTTCGGGGCGCTGGCCGCCGAGGCCGCAGCACGGCGCTTTCAGCTGACCGCGCTGATGGATTACGGCGTGGTGCTGTCGTTGCTGACCGGTCTGGCGCTGGCCGCGCCCTGGCCGGCCGACGTGGTGCTCAACTACCCCAAGATCGGGACCAAGCTGGTGCTGCTGATCGCCCTGGGCGCTGTGCTCGGGATCGGCCGGGCCCGCCAGCGCAAGTCAGGTGGGGAAGCGCCGCGTCCGCTGTTCTACGCCGCCGGCGCACTGGTGCTGACCGCCGCGGGCATCGCCGTCATCTGGTAGCGGGCCGGTAGGGCCTGAGCATCACGGCAACCCGAGGAAGTCGCGCAGCCAACTGTCGACCTCACGCATCGTCGCGCTGCCAACGGTGCCGATAACATCGAAGATTCGTTCACGCGTGACCGTCCGCGGTTGCTCCGTCATGGCGAACGTCGGCCCGCCGAATGTCAGACCCGGCCCCTGCAGAAGCACATGGTTGGGCCAACCACGGCCTTTCGTCGTCGCCGGGACGATGATTGCCAGGGTGTCAGCCTGTTCGAGGTAGAGATCGCTGGCGACCACGAGCGCCGGCCGCCGGCCGGCCTGCTCGCGCCCGCGTACGGGATCGAGTTCCGTCCAAACCACCATCCCCCGCCGCAACTCGCTCGCCATGTCAGACGTCGTTCAGTACGACGTCCCACTCGCGGAACTCGTCCCGGTAGGCACGATCCGCCCCGCGGAATGCCCGCCCGAATTCCTCCATGCGCCGGCGTCGTTCGTAGCCATCGACGAGCCCTTCGATGAAGCCGGCCGCAGTTATGCCTCGTTCCTGCGCTTCGCGGTTGATCCGGTCGCGCAGCTCGGCCGGCACCTTGATCGTCGTGGCCATGACGCGAGTATACCGATTGGTATTCCAGCTGTTCAGGCCATCAAATTGCGAATTTGAGCCTGGCCTGGTCGGTGACCGGAGTGAACAGGTTGACGAGATTGCCGTCCGGATCCCGAAACAGCAGCGCGCGGTTGCCCCACGGCATGGTCGTCGGCTCGGTCACGACCTCGGACACCTGCCCGCGGAGGCGCTCGAACTCGGCGTCCACGTCGTCGACGGTGAACTCAAGGATCGCGCTGCGATTGGCGCCCGGCTCGGCGGATCCGGCCCCGAACAGCGGGACCGTCTTGTCGCTGCCGATGGCCAGTGTGCCGACAGGTGTCGGGATTTCGGCGAACAGCTCATTGCCCCACACTGCGGAGACGCCGGTGACCAGCTCGTAGAAGCCGACCAGTCGCTTGACGTCGGCGGTGATGATGCGTGTCGAGACGAATTTCATGCCGGGGACGTTAGCCGCGACCTCCGACAACCCGTCCTCGCGATACGGCAAGGACCGGCCGCGCCACAGCTCGATACGGGCCCATGGCGCGCTCAAGCGACAGGCGCACACCGCCGACCAACCGATTGATGCGACGCCGCCGGGCGCGGAGCTTCAGGAAGTACCGGCCTCCGACGCACGCCGCCGCGGTCACCACAAGAATCCACAGCGTCGCCGCCACCAGGTAGATCGCCTCAACCACCGCCATGACGACGAGCGTCCTCTGCCCCGGTTGCGGTCAGGTCACCGGCACGACACACGTCGGGGACGTTCTTTCCCGCGAAAGTGAAGCCATGCAGGTGATCCGGCGATTTTTCCAGCACTGCTGCAATCTCGCGGCCAACCACGCCCGGTAACCTGACGCGATGGATCCCGTGCTGGATGAAGGCCCGTTCTTCCACGGAACCAAGGCAGAACTGCGGGCCGGCGAGCTACTCACCGCGGGATTCCGCTCCAACTACCGACCCGAAATCGTGATGAACCACATCTATTTCACTGCCGTGCGCGACGGCGCCGGGCTGGCGGCCGAACTCGCGGCCGGCGACGGCACGCCGCGGGTCTATCTGGTCGAACCGACCGGTGCCTTCGAGAACGATCCGAACGTCACCGATAAGAAGTTCCCCGGCAATCCGACCCGCTCCTACCGCAGCACAGAGCCGCTCCGTGTCATCAAAGAAGTCGACGACTGGACGCGGCTGTCCCCCGAGGCGCTGCAGGAGTGGCGCGACCGATTGGCCGCGTTGCGAGCGCAGGAGCGCGACGAGATCATCAACTGATGAAGGCGACTACACGTTGAACCGGAACTCCACCACGTCCCCGTCGGCCATCACGTAGTCCTTGCCCTCCATGCGAACCTTGCCGGCGGCCTTGGCGGCGGCCATCGACCCGGCCTCGACCAAGTCGTCGAACGACACCACCTCGGCCTTGATGAAGCCCTTCTCGAAGTCGGTGTGGATCACCCCGGCCGCCTTCGGTGCGGTGTCGCCCTGGTGAATAGTCCAGGCCCGGGCCTCCTTGGGTCCGGCGGTCAGGTAGGTCTGCAACTTCAGGGTGTGAAACCCGGCCCGCGCCAACGCATCCAGACCTCGTTCGGTCTGCCCGATCGACTCTAGCAGCTCCATCGCCGATTCCTCGTCCAGTTCAGCGAGCTCGGCTTCGATCTTGGCGTCGAGGAACACCGCATCGGCCGGAGCCACCAGATCGCGCAGCTCGGCGATCCGCGTCGCATCGGTGAGCACCGACTCGTCGGCGTTGAACACATACAGGAACGGCTTGGTGGTCAACAGGTTCAGCTCGCGCAGTGACGCGGAGTCCACCCGCGCGGCGAACAGGGTCTTGCCGCTGTCGAGGATCTGCTGCGCCGCCACCGCCGCCTCGAGCACCGGCTTGCGGTCCTTGTTGTTGCGGGCTTCCTTCTCCAGGCGCGGGATCGCCTTCTCCAGGGTCTGCATGTCGGCCAGGATCAGCTCGGTGGCGATCACCTCGATGTCCGCCTCGGGATCGACCTTGCCGTCCACATGCACCACGTCGTCGTCGGCGAAGACCCGGACCACCTGGCAGATGGCGTCGCACTCGCGGATGTTGGCCAGGAACTTGTTGCCCAGCCCGGCCCCTTCCGAGGCGCCCTTGACGATGCCGGCGATATCAACGAACGTCACCGGCGCCGGCAGGATCCGCTCGGAGCCGAAGATCTCCGCCAGCCTGGCCAACCGGGGGTCCGGTAGCGGAACCACGCCTTCGTTCGGCTCGATCGTCGCGAACGGGTAGTTGGCGGCCAACACATCGTTGCGGGTCAGCGCATTGAACAGGGTCGACTTACCGACGTTGGGCAACCCCACGATTCCCAGGCTCAGGCTCACAGGGAGCCAAGTCTAGAGCGTGCCGCCATGCAGGCCCTCTGAAGCCAGCCGGTACCGTCAGTGTGTGGCAGCACAGCGGGACAGATCGGCGGTGGCGCCCGACCACCGTTCGATTTTGCCCAACGCAGCCGGTTTTCCGTGGTGGGCCGCCATCGCGGTGGCCGTGGTCGCGACCGCCATCGGCGTCGCCTTCGACGCCGGCTCCGGCGAGAAGGAACTGAGCTCCGTCTTTTCCGCGCTGTATGTGATGGGCTGCCTCGCGGCGGTGCTCATGGTGCAGCAATCGGCGGTGTTCACGGCGGTCATCCAGCCTCCGCTGATCCTGTTCTGCACCGTGCCGGCCGCCTATTGGTGGTTCCGCGGCGCCGGCTTCCCCGGGCTCAAGGCCATCGCCATCAACTGTGGATATCCGCTGATCGAGCGGTTCCCGCTGATGCTGTTCACCGCGGCTGCCGTGCTGTTGATCGGAATGATCCGCTGGTATCTCGGAATGCTGAACGGCGCGGCGAATCCCGCGACCGACGACGAACCCGCGAATCGCCGGCCCACGCTGCTGAACAAGCTGGGCGGCATGATCACCGCGGCGCTCAACCGCAACCCCGCCCACGCCATCGAGCCGCCGGCCTCCCGCAGCCAGCGCGAACGCCGCCCCGGGGACCGTCCCCGGCGGGCCACCCCGGAGGCTCGTCGCGCCGCCCGCAAGACCACCCCGGGCCGGTCGACCGCGCGGTCCGGCGAGCGTCGTCGTGGCGCCGAGGCATCCGTCCCGTCCCGCTCACGGCACGTCCGGCCACCGATGGACGACGTTCCGGTGACCGAACGCCCACGGCGGCGGCGCCCGGCGCCCGACCCCCGCGACGAGCCGCCCCGGCGGCGACGCCCGGCACCCGAGTGGGCCGACGAGCCGCCGCGGCGACGCGGTGAACCGGCACCGAGGAGGCAGCGGGATCCCCGCGCACGCAGTTATCGGCCCGCCGAGGCACCCGAATCGCTACCCCGGCGCCGGCCCGGCACGACGGCCGGTCGCGGCAACGGCACCGGCAGCACCCACCACCCGATCTCGCGGGTGCGCTACCGCGGCAGTGCCGGCGACGAGCCCGGCGTGGAACCACGCACCCGGCCCCGTCAGCCGCGCAATGAGGAACTCGACTCCTGGGAGTACGACATCTGACCGGCTAACGGCGGTCCGGCCGGATCTCCCGAGGCAACGCGAACACCAGCGTCTCGTTGGCCGTGGCCACCGGGTACACGGTGCCGTAGCCGTGCTCGGCCAACCGCTCCAGCACACCACGGACCAGGATCTCCGGGACCGACGCGCCCGAGGTGACGCCGATGCTGTCGACGCCGTTGAGCCACGACGGGTCGATGTCTTCGGCGTAGTCGACAAGATGGGCGGCGTCGGCACCGGCGTCCAGCGCCACCTCGACCAGACGGTTGGAGTTCGACGAGTTCTTCGACCCGACGACGATCACCAGCTCGCATTCCGGGGCCATCGCCTTGACCGCGGTCTGGCGGTTCTGGGTGGCGTAGCAGATGTCGTCGCTGGGCGGATCCTGCAGTTTGGGGAACCGCTCACGCAGCTTGACCACGGTCTGCATCGTCTCGTCGACGCTGAGCGTGGTCTGCGACAGCCACACCACCTTGTTCTCGTCGCGCACCCGCACCGAGTCCACGGCGTCCAAACCGTCGACCAGCTGCACGTCGTCGGGGGCCTCGCCGATGATCCCGATGACCTCTTCGTGGCCGGCGTGGCCGATCAGCAGGATGTCGTAGCCGTCCCGGGCAAACCGCTTGGCCTCGTTGTGCACCTTCGACACCAGCGGACAGGTCGCGTCGATCACCCGCAGATTGCGGTCGGCGGCCAACTCGTGGACGGTCGGGGCCACCCCGTGCGCAGAGAACACCACCATCGCGCCCTCGGGTACCTCGTCCGCCTCGTGAACGAACACCACACCCTTGTTGGTCAGGGTCTCCACCACATGCTTGTTGTGCACGATCTCGTGCCGCACGTACACCGGCGCGCCGTGCTTCTCCAGGGCCCGCTCCACTGTCTCGACGGCCCGGTCGACACCCGCGCAGTAGCCGCGGGGCTCGGCCAACAGCACCCGCTTGCCGGTGGGGGCGCCGGCGACCGGCGCCCCGGCGCTGGCTGAACGGTCAGCGGTCTCCGTATCGAGGGTCGGCGGCATGGCAACCAGCGTACGGTCTGGCGACACGGGACCGCCAGCTCGCGGCTGGACAGGCAGTACTTGGAGATGACCGGCAGGTAAGGCACTCTGGTGGCCATGGCTACTGCACCATTCGGAGTCCGGCTCCTGGTCGGCGCGGCAACCGTCGCCGTCGAGGAGACGATGAAGCTCCCGCAAACCATCCTGACCTACCCGATGACGCTGGCAAGCCAGGCCGCGCACGCCGTGATGCGCTGGCAGCAGGGCATCGCTGAGCTGGTCAACAAGGGCGACTCCACCCTCGAGTCGCTGTTCCCGCCGAAGGACGAGCAGCCGGAGTGGGCCACCTTCGACGAAGACATCGAGGACGGCCTCAACGGCGCCGACGCGGCCGATTTCGACGGTTTCGAGGAGGCCGATTCCGGCCCGCGCGCCGACGGTCGCTTCGCGCTGTACTCGTTCAGCGAGGGTGCCGAGGACCGGCCCGCCGAGACCGATGTCACATCGGGTGATCGCAAGGCCGCGAGCTCGCAGGTGCCCACCCCCGACCTGGTCGACGAACTCGACTACGGCAACCTCACCCTGGCCCAGCTGCGGGCCCGGCTGGCCTCGCTCAGCGTCGACGAGCTGGAGACCCTGCTCGCCTATGAGGAGGCCACCAAGGCCCGAGCCCCCTTCCAGACGTTGCTGGCCAACAGGATCACCCGCACCACGACGAAGTGACCGCCCCCGCACCGGGCAATTCTGCCGAGAACCCGTTCCCGGTCCGCGCGGTCGCCATCCGGGTCAAGGGCTGGATCGACCGTCTCGGATCGGTGTGGGTCGAGGGCCAACTCACCCAGATCAACCTGCGCCCCGGGGTCCGGACGGTGTTCATGGTGTTGCGTGATCCCGCCGCCGACATGTCGCTGACGGTGACCTGCAGCCCCGAACTGGTGGCTTCGGCCCCGGTCAAGCTGACCGAAGGCACCCAGGTGGTGGTCTGCGGAAGACCCAACTTCTACACCGCCCGCGGCACCTTCTCACTGCGGCTGACCGAGATTCGCGCCGTCGGGATCGGCGAACTGCTGGCCCGCATCGAGCGGTTGCGCCGACTGCTGGACGCCGAGGGGTTGTTCGATGCGCGGCTCAAACGGCCGCTCCCCTTCCTGCCGCACACCATCGGCCTGATCACCGGCCGAGCCAGCGCCGCCGAGCGCGATGTCATGTCGGTGGCCGGCACCCGGTGGCCGGCGGTGCGCTTCGCGGTGCGCAACACCGCGGTGCAGGGGCCGGCCGCCGTCGCCCAGATCGTCGAAGCGCTGCGCGACCTGGACGCCGACGCGAGCGTCGACGTGATCGTGCTGGCCCGGGGCGGCGGCAGCGTCGAGGACCTGCTGCCGTTCTCCGACGAGACACTCTGCCGGGCGATCGCCGCGTGCCGCACCCCGGTGGTGAGCGCGGTCGGTCACGAACCCGACAACCCGCTGTGCGATCTGGTCGCCGACCTGCGGGCCGCCACCCCCACCGACGCGGCGAAGAAGATCGTCCCCGACGCCGCCGCCGAACAGGCGCTGGTCGACGACCTGCGCCGGCGCAGTGCCCAGGCCGTACGCAACTGGGTGGTGCGCGAGGAACGCGTGCTGGCCCAATTGCGCAGCCGCCCGGTGCTGGCCGACCCACTGCGCGCGCTGACCGAGCGGGCCGAGGAGGTTCGACGTGCGCTGGCGGCGGTGCGCCGCGACATCACCCGGCTGATCACCGTGCAGACCGAACGGGTCGGGCACCTGTCGGCCCGGTTGGCTACCCTGGGCCCGGCCGCCACCCTGGCCCGCGGCTACGCGGTCGTCCAGACTGTGAGCAGCGACGGGCCGGCGCATGTCCTGCGGTCGGTGCAGGACGCACCGGAGGGCACCCCCTTGCGGATCCGGGTCGCCGACGGAGCGATTGCCGCTACCAGCGAAGGACACCACGATGGCAACTGACGAACCCGCTTCGACGAGGCCCGTTAGTGAACTCGGGTATGAGCATTGCCGCGACGAGCTGATCGAGGTCGTGCAGCGCCTGGAGCAGGGCGGGCTGGATCTCGACGCATCCCTGAGCCTGTGGGAAAGGGGCGAACAGCTGGCCAAACGGTGTGAAGAGCACTTGGCCGGCGCCCGCCAGCGGGTTCAGGAGGCACTGGCCTCCGACCCCGATGATCCCGACCGAGCGTGAGCTCCCCCACCCGAAGCCCGGGAAAACTGGAACACGTTCAGTTATGCTCTCCCGATGGGTGATCCAGCACTGACAACTGAACTCGGCCGGGTATTGGTCACCGGGGGCTCCGGCTTCGTCGGCACCAATTTCGTCAAGACGCTACTCGAGCGGGGCTACCAGGTGCGCTCGTTCGACCGGGCACCGTCACCGCTGGGCCAACACCCCAACCTCGAGACGCTGCAAGGCGACATCTGCGACCCGGCGACGGTGGCCGCCGCCGTCGCCGACATCGACACCGTCTTCCACACCGCCGCGATCATCGACCTGCAGGGCGGCGCGAAAGTCACCGATGAGATCCGGCGTCGCAGCTTCGCGGTCAATGTCGACGGCACCAAGAATCTCGTTCAGGCCGGGCAGAAGGCCGGGGCGAAACGGTTCGTCTACACCGCGTCCAACAGCGTCGTGATGGGCGGTAAGGCCATCTCGGGCGGCAACGAGACCATGCCCTACACCACCAAGTACAACGACCTCTACACCGAGACGAAGGTGGTCGCCGAGAAGTTCGTGCTGGGCGAAAACGGAGTCGGCGGCATGCTGACCTGTTCGATCCGCCCGTCGGGAATCTGGGGCGACGGCGACCAGACCATGTTCCGCAAGCTGTTTGAAAGCGTGGTCGCCGGTCACGTCAAAGTGCTCATCGGCAGCAAACGCGCCAAACTCGACAACTCGTACGTACACAACCTGATTCACGGCTTCATCCTGGCCGCCGAGCACTTGGTGCCGGGCGGAACGGCGCCCGGCCAGGCCTATTTCATCAACGACGGCGAACCGATCAACATGTTCGAGTTCGCCCGGCCGGTCATCGAGGCGTGCGGGCAGCACTGGCCCCGGCTGCGGGTCTCCGGCCGGATGGTGCGCGACGTCATGTTCGGCTGGCAGTGGCTGCATTTCCGGTTCGGGTTGCCCGAACCGCTGTTGGAACCCGGTGCGGTGGAACGGCTCTACCTGAACAACTATTTCTCCATCGACAAAGCCCGCCGCGAACTGGGCTACCAGCCGCTGTTCACCACCGAGCAGGCGATGGCCGACTGCCTGCCCTACTACACACAGCTCTTCGAGCGGGTCAAGGCCGAAGCGCACCCGCACCTGGCGACGGTGGTGGCGGAGCCGCATCCGGAGTAGGTGTACCCGGAATCGGTATCGCCGAGCGAGTTTTTCGGCTAAGGATTGACGTGTGAAAACAGTGATGGTCACCGGCGCATTCGGTCTGGTCGGTTCGGCGGTGGTACGGCAATTGGCGGCGGACAGCCGCACCGTCGTAGCGACCGATCTGGACATCCCGGCCAACCGCAAAGCGGCGGCCGGATTGCCGAAGTCGGTACAGGTGCGGTATGCCGACCTCACCGACGCGGCAGCGGTCGATGAGCTCGTCGGCGCCGTCCAGCCCGCCGCGATCATCCATCTGGCCGCGGTGATCCCGCCGCTGATCTATTCGCGCCGCAAGCTGGCCCACCGGGTCAATGTCGAGGCGACCGGGCACCTGCTTGCCGCGGCGGCCCAACAGCCCGAGCCGCCCCGGTTCGTGCAGGCCTCCAGCATCGCGGTGTACGGCTCCCGCAACCCGCACACCGTCTCCGGCGTGCTGACCGCCGACACCCCGACCAACCCGGCCGACATTTACGGCCACCACAAAGTGCAAGCCGAACAACGGGTGCGTGACTCCACGCTGGACTGGGTGATCCTGCGGCTCGGCGGCGTGCTCGCCGTCGACCTGGGCTCCAGCATCAATCTCGACGGCCTGTATTTCGAGCAGTTGCTGCCCTCCGACGGCAGACTGCAAACCGTGGACGTGCGCGACGTCGCGTCGGCGTTCGTCGCGGCCACCACCGCACCCGTGGTCGGCGAGACCTTGCTGATCGGCGGCGACGACACCCACCGCCAACTCCAGCGCGACATCGCGCCGGCAATGGCCGCGGCCATGGGATTGGTCAACGGGATCCCCGCGGGCCTGCCCGGCAACCCCGACCGCGACGAGGACTGGTTCAACACCGACTGGATGGACACCGGTCGCGCCCAGGACGCGCTGGGATTTCAGCATCACTCCTGGCCGCAGATGCTGGCCGAGACGGCGGCGCACGCCGGCGCCAGCCGATACCTGCTGCGTGTGGTCGCGCCACTGGTTCGCGTCGTATTGGGGTGGCGCGCCCCCTACCACGGCTCCGGCAAGAAGTTCGCCGACCCGTGGCGGGCCATCGCCGACAAGTGGGGCGATCCGCGCCCGTGAACCAGGACTTCTCCCCCACCCAGCGGCGTGCTCTCGCGGTCTTCACCGTCGTCGCGCTGCTGTTCGGGGCGTACTTCCTGCGCACCTTTTTCGTGCTGATCGTGGTGGCCGCCGTCGGCGCCTACCTGTTCACCCCGCTGTTCCGTGCCCTCGGTCGACGGCTGCCCACCGGGCTGGCGGCCACCGGCACGCTGCTGGCCGCCTTGGTCGCCGTCATCGTCCCGGTCGGCGTGACGATCGTCTTGGCCGTCGTGCAGATCACCCGCACCGCCAACGACGTGGCCGAATGGGTGCAGGCCACCGACCCCACCACGCTCGGCGACAAGGTGCTGAAGTTCGTCAACGGCCTGCTGGAGCGGATTCCGTTCGTGCACGTCCAGGTGACCATGGATGCGCTGCGGGAGGCGATGGTCAACGTGGCGCAGCGGGGCGGCGAGCTGCTGCTGCACGTGCTGCAGGGCGCCGTCGGCGGCGTCGTCGGCGCCATCACGGCGGCGATCATCTTCCTCTACGTGTTCCTCGCGCTGCTGACCCACGGCGACGAAGTGCAGACCCTGATCCGCCAACTCAATCCGCTCGGTGCCGAAGTCACCGATCTGTACCTGGGCAAGATGGGCTCGATGGTGCGCGGCACCGTCGGCGGGCAGTTCGTGATCGCGGTCTGCCAGGGGGTGGCCGGGGCCGCCTCCATCTACATCGCCGGATTCCACCAGGCGTTCTTCATCTTCGCGATCCTGCTGACCGCGTTGTCGGTCATCCCGCTCGGCGGGGGCATCGTCACCATGCCGTTCGGCATCGGCATGGCGCTGTTCGGCAACGTCGTCGGCGGGGTGTTCGTGGTGGCGTTCCACCTGATCGTGGTGACCAACATCGACAACTTCCTGCGCCCGATCCTGGTGCCGCGCGATGCCCGGCTCAATTCGGCGTTGATGCTGCTGGCCGTCTTCGCCGGGATCGGCATGTTCGGCTTCTGGGGCATCGTGATCGGTCCGGTGCTGATGATCATCATCGTCACCACGATCGACGTCTACCTGGCGGTGTACCACGGTGTGGAGTTGCAGACCGGCGAGGAGGAGCCCAAAACCCGCCGCTGGCGTATCCCCCTACCGGGCCGCGGGTAGCGGCGGCTGCGACTGGACGGCCGCCGCCAGGGTCCGAAACGCCGCGGGGCCGGCCGCGCCGGTGATCGCCAGCTGCGCCGGGCCGTCCTTGGAGGCCAGCCGAGCGGTCCACACCGGCTCGCCGTCGCCCTCATAGACCACCCAGCGGGTGCCGTCGACGTCTTCGGTCCCGGTCGGGCGCAGGCCGGGCTGGATCGCGGCGACCAGGGCCGTCTCGTCGGCGTTGCTCTGCGTCAGGCTCACATACATGCCGCTCGGGCTGATGTAGCCCACCCGCGAGGTGACCGCGCGCAGCCGCTGGCCCGACGCGTCGGAGCGCCCGTCGGTGATGCTGTCCCGATTGCCGGAGTTGGGTTGCCAGCCTTCCGGCAGCTGCGGCAACCGGACGGGGAACCCGAGCGTCTGCGCGTCGGCGTTCAGCGCGGCGACGGCGTCGTAGGAGGGCACCGGCCCGGCCGACATGCCGCCGGGACGAAACGAGCACGTCCCGGCCAGACCGGCCAGCACGATGCAGGCCAGGACCAGCGGCGCGATCGACCAGAACATGTCCCGGCCGTCCTGCAGCAGGCGCGGTTTGGCGGGCTTGGGCGCCGGTTGCGGCTCAGTACTCACGGAAGCCAGTATCCCAGCTCAGCGGGGCTGATCCGGTTCTGGGAGAATCAACAGCCGTGACTGGCATGACGGGACCATCTCGACGGGAAGCTCCAGACCGCAACCTGGCCTTGGAGCTGGTGCGGGTGACCGAGGCCGGCGCCATGGCCGCCGGCCGATGGGTCGGCCGCGGCGACAAGGAAGGCGGCGACGGCGCGGCCGTCGACGCGATGCGCGAGCTGGTGAACTCGGTGTCGATGCGCGGCGTGGTGGTGATCGGCGAGGGCGAGAAGGACCACGCGCCGATGCTCTACAACGGCGAGGAAGTCGGCAACGGCGACGGCCCCGACTGTGACTTCGCCGTCGACCCGATCGACGGCACCACCCTGATGAGCAAGGGCATGCCCAACGCCATCTCGGTGCTGGCGGTGGCCGAGCGCGGCGCGATGTTCGACCCGTCGGCGGTGTTCTACATGAACAAGATCGCGGTCGGCCCCGAGGCCGCCGAGGTACTGGACATCACCAAGCCGATCGCCGAGAACATCAACGCGGTCGCCAAGGTCAAGGGCCTGTCGCCCCGCGACATGACGGTGTGCATCCTAGACCGGCCCCGGCACGCGCAGCTCATTCACGACGTGCGGGCCGCCGGCGCGCGGATTCGGCTGATCACCGACGGCGACGTGGCCGGGGCGATCGCGGCGTGCCGGCCCGACTCGGGCACCGACATGCTGGCCGGGATCGGCGGCACCCCGGAGGGCATTATCGCCGCCGCGGCGATCCGCTGCATGGGCGGTGAGATCCAGGCGCAGCTGGCGCCCACCGATGACGCCGAGCGGCAGAAGGCCTTGGACGCCGGCTACGACCTGGACGAGGTGCTGACCACCGAGCATCTGGTCTCCGGTGACAACGTCTTCTTCTGCGCCACCGGCGTCACCGACGGCGACCTGCTCAAGGGTGTGCGCTACTACCCGGGCGGCTGCACCACCCAGTCGATCGTGATGCGCTCGAAGTCCGGCACCGTCCGGATGATCGAGGCATACCACCGGCTGTCGAAACTCAACGAGTACTCGGCGGTCGACTTCACCGGCGACGCACACGCCGCCTACCCCCTGCCCTGACCGTCGAACGAGGACTTGAATAGCTATGAGCGAGACCGAATACCGCATCGAACACGACACCATGGGCGAGGTCCGGGTGCCGGTGAGTGCGCTGTGGCGCGCGCAGACCCAGCGTGCGGTGGAGAACTTCCCGATCTCCGGGCGCGGCCTGGAGCGCACCCAGATCCGGGCGCTCGGCCTGCTCAAGGGCGCGTGCGCGCAGGTGAACGCCGACCTGGGTCTGCTGGCGCGCGAGAAGGCCGACGCGATCAAGGCCGCCGCCGCTGAGATCGCCGACGGCAAGCACGACGACCAGTTCCCCATCGACGTGTTCCAGACCGGCTCGGGCACCAGCTCGAACATGAACACCAACGAGGTGATCGCCTCGATCGCGGCCGCCAACGGGGTGACGGTTCATCCCAACGACGACGTGAACATGTCGCAGTCGTCCAACGACACCTTCCCGACCGCCACCCACATCGCGGCCACCGAAGCAGCGGTGCGTCACCTGATCCCGGCACTGCAGGTGCTGCACGACGCGCTGGCCGCCAAGGCGACCGAATGGCGCACCGTGGTGAAGTCGGGCCGCACCCACCTGATGGACGCGGTTCCGGTGACCCTGGGCCAGGAGTTCTCCGGCTACGCCCGCCAGATCGCCGCGGGGATCGAGCGGGTGCAGTCGACGCTGCCCCGTTTGGGTGAGCTGGCCATCGGCGGCACCGCCGTCGGCACCGGCCTGAACGCCCCCGACGGCTTCGGCGCCAAGGTGGTCGAGGTGCTGGTCAAAGAGACCGGGATCACCGAGCTGCGCACCGCGGTGAATTCCTTTGAGGCCCAGGCGGCACGCGACGGTCTGGTGGAGGCCTCCGGGGCGCTGCGCACCATCGCGGTGTCGTTGACCAAGATCGCCAACGACGTCCGCTGGATGGGATCGGGTCCGCTGACCGGGCTGGCGGAGATTCAGCTGCCGGACCTGCAGCCGGGCAGCTCGATCATGCCGGGCAAGGTGAATCCCGTTCTGCCCGAGGCGGTCACCCAGGTGGCGGCGCAGGTGATCGGCAACGACGCGGCGATCGCCTGGGGTGGGGCCAACGGCGCCTTCGAGCTCAATGTCTACATCCCGATGATGGCCCGCAACATGCTGGAATCCTTCAAGCTGCTGACCAACGTCTCGCGGCTGTTCGCCGAGCGCTGCATCGTCGGGCTGGTCGCCAACGAAGAGCACCTGCGCGAGCTGGCCGAGTCCAGCCCGTCGATCGTGACGCCGCTGAACTCCGCGATCGGCTACGAGGAGGCCGCCGCGGTAGCCAAGCAGGCCCTCAAGGAGCGCAAGACGATTCGCCAGACGGTGATCGACCGCGGCCTGATCGGCGACAAGCTGTCGGAGGCCGAGCTGGATAAGCGCCTCGACGTGCTGGCGATGGCCAAGGTCGACAAAGGCTAAACCACCTGATGAGCGCCGATCCCGCCGCGTCCGGGACGGGCAGATCGGCGATGGCGAAGGTGACTCGCCGTCTCATCCCTTTTTTGGCGTTGTTGTTCTTCGTCAACTACCTCGACCGCGTCAATATCGGGTTCGCCGGCCCCAACGGTATGAACGACGAACTGGGTATGACCGCGACCATGTTCGGCTTCGCCTCGGGCATCTTCTTCTTCGGCTACCTGATGCTGGAGGTGCCCAGCAATATCGCACTGCACCGGTTCGGTGGCCGACGCTGGCTGGCCCGCATCATGCTGACCTGGGGAATCGTCAGCACCGCAATCGCTTTCGTGCCCAATGCATCCACGCTCGTCGCGCTGCGGTTCTTGCTCGGGGTGGCCGAGGCCGGTTTCTTCCCGGGCATCATCCTCTATCTCACGTTCTGGTTTCCGCAGCGGCACCGGTCCCGGGCGGTTTCGCTGTTCATGGTGGCGGTTCCGGTTTCGACGGCGATCGGCTCCACCTTGTCCTCGCTCGTCATCGACTGGGGCCACGGTGTTTTCGGCCTCGCCGGATGGCGCGTCATGTTCCTCGTCGAGGGACTGCCCGCGGTCGCGCTGGCGTTCGCGTGCTGGTTCTACCTCACCGACCGGCCCGCGCAGGCCCCATGGCTCGACACCGACGAGAAGCAGTGGCTGGAAGCGATACTGGCGGCCGAGCGGGCGGTGGCCGAAGCGGGTCAGGATTGGCCGCTGAGCAAGGCCCTCAGCCATCCCCGGATGCTGGCACTGGCGATCGTCTACTTCGGGATCGTCTACGGGCTCTACGCCGTCGGGTTCTTCCTGCCGACCATCGTCGCCGGATTTGCGCAGCAGTACGGCAGTGAGCTGAGCATCATCGGGCGCGGTGTCGTCACCGCTGTCCCCTGGGCCGTCGCCGCCGTGGTGATGGTGCCGTGGGCGCGGCACGCGGACCGCACGGGTGAGCGCGTCTGGCATGTGGCGATTCCCGCGATCGTCGGCGGCGTCAGCATTCCCGCGGCGCTGTACATGGCCAACCCGTACCTGGCGATGCTCGCGATCACGTTGTCGACGTGCTCGATCATGTGCGCGATGCCGGTCTTCTGGGCTCTGCCGAGTGAGTTCCTCACCGGGACGGCGGCCGCCGCAGGGATCGCCTTGATCAATTCGCTGGGCAACCTGAGCGGCTTCGGCGGCCCTTACGTCACGGGCTGGCTGACGGACCTGACCGGCAGCAGCAAGGTCGCACTGTGGGTGATCGGGGCGTTTTCGCTGGCCGCGGCCGGCTTGGTGGTTTTCCTGGGATCCGATCCGAAGCACAAGCGCCACAACCTCATTGAAAGGTGACTCCGGCTAGAACGGGGGTGGGTCGTCGTCGGAGCCGGGTGTCACTTTGGGGCACAGGGAGGCGGCCCGGGCGGCGCGGCGAGCTTCGCGGGCGTTGCGGTTCTGGTTACGTTCAGCGTTGATGCGGGCCGAGCGGTTCTGCGCCCGGGTGCGCCGACGCCGGGGCATCATCGCGGTGCGCTCCCCGCACGCGGCGTCCGGTTGTCGCTCGGGCGGCGCCAGGTCCCCGGTGGGCGCACCCAGTTGGGGAAACAGCAGCGCGCTACCCGGTGTGGTCACATAAGTGTGCCCCGCGGGCGACACCAGGATAACCGTGCCATCCGGCAATTGGGTGTCGCGCCAGCCCCAAAAGGTCTTCACCAGATGATGTGTGCGGCAAAAGCACTTGAGGTTCGAGGCATGCGTCGGGCCGCCGTCGCTGAACGGAATCGTGTGGTCGATGTCGCAGTCGGTCGCCGGGCGGTCACAACCGGGCCAGCGACAGGTCAGATCCCGGCAGCGCACGAACGCCGCCAACGCCGCCGACGGCACATAACCCGGTTCCGGCGGAGCATCGCCGGGATGAACCAACGACACCAGCCGCGCCGAGGCGGCCAGCTCTTCGATCATCTCCGGGGGAACCAGCCCGTCGGCCTCGACCAGCCATCCCGGCTCGGACCCGTTGCCCTCGATCGTGGCCTGCTCGGCGATCACGTGAATGACCACCGGCGAGGCAGCCGGACGTCTTCCCGCGGCACAGTCGGCACGACCGCACCGGCATCCCAGCCGGTCCGCTCGTGCGGCCAGCGCGCCCAGCGCATCGGCACGGCGTTCCTCACGGCTGCGCGGATCATGCTCGCATACGGTGGCCGCCAACGCATCCAGGGCTTTGCCCAACGCGCGCGCGTCCACGGTGAACAGGCTGCCGTTGATCTCGGAGATCCCGCCCTCCTGATCGCTGAACGCGATCTGGCGCTGCGCCTGGCGTTCTTTGCGACGGCGCACCGCATCGGCATCGGCTTTGGCCACGACCTTGTCGATCCTGCCGGCCAGGCGCGCCGCCGTCAGCGACGGCCAGCGGGGCACCTTGACCGCCAGCTCGGCATCCACCGCCGCAAGCACCTCACGATCAGTGATCAGTTCGGTGCGGTACACGATGGTGCGGAACAGCCGAAAGTCGATATCACCGGCCTTGAACACCTCGGCCACCTTCGGCAGCTCCTCGCGCATCGCCCGGGCGTAATGCAGCCGAGAACCCGCCAACGCCTGGCTGATCCGCAGCTCCGCCGCGACCTCAGCGGTGACCGCCGCCGTGGTATCAACCGCCCACTCCTCGGTCTCACTGCACCGGCTCAACCGCAGCGCAAACAGCTCCCCGATCGCCACCAGATTCGCCGCCGCCGCCCGGTTCTCCGCCCGCGCCGAGGCGCCGATGCGATCCACCAACGCCGCGGACTCCGGCGTGGTCGACGGGTTATGCCGCTCGAAGAGCTCGTCGAACCAGGCGATCACCTCCGGCGGCGATCCGTGCGACGAGTTCGATTCGAACATACGTTCGATCATACCGAAAAGGTCCGACACGCGCCGCTCGGTCACGCTCCGTTGTTCGGGCCCCCCGAATTCGCCCCGGCGATGTCGGTGATCGGGAAGTTCGGCATCGGCGGCGGCGACGGCGTAGCCGGCAGTGCCGGGATGTCGGCGGCCGGGATATCGTGCAGCTCGTTGACCGGCGGGCCGTTGTCCCGACTCCCGTAGACGCTGCCCGCTGCGCGCGGACCGAGCAACTCACTGACCGAAACCATGTGGTAGCCATTGGCTTTCAGCACCGGCAGGAATTGGTAAACCAGGTCGACGGTGGACGAGTAGGTGTCATGGAAGAGCACCACCGACCCCGGTTTGATCTGCGTCATCAGCATGTACCGGGTCGCGGCGGTGTCGGCGTCATTGATCCAGTCGAACGGGATGACATCCCACAGGATCGCGGCCAGACCGAACTGGGCGGCCTGAGCATTCACCGCGTCGTCGGTGAGCCCTCCGGGCGGGCGCCACAGCCTCGGGGTGACCCCGGCGGCCGAGGCGATCGCGTCGTTGGCCCGGGCGAACTGGGCCGGCACGTCGGCCGCCGGGATGGTGGTCATGTTCGGGTGTTCCCAGGTGTGGCTGCCGATCTCCATCCCGGCGTCGGCGATCCGCTTGGCGCGGGCCGGGTCGGCGGCCACCTTGTTGCCGATCAGGAAGAAGGTGGCGCGCGCGTCGGCGTCGTTCAAGACCCGCAGCAACCGGTCGGTGTAGGGCGAGGGCCCGTCGTCGAACGTCAGCGCCACACATTTGACCACCGCGCAGTCCACCGGTCCGGCATCGGCCCGATGCACGTGGCCGGTGGCGCAGGCGCCGATGAACAGCGCCGCCAACAGGGCCGCAATGGTGGGCGGGTATCGCACCCCGGCAGCCTACGGCAGCGCGGCGGGGTTGATCTCCTCGAGCATCTCGGTGACCAATGCGGCGATCGGCGAACGCTCACTGCGCAGCAGCGTGATGTGGGCGAACAGCGGGTGGCCCTTGAGCTTCTCGATCACCGCGGCGATGCCGTCGTGGCGGCCGACCCTCAGGTTGTCGCGCTGGGCGACGTCGTGGGTGAGCACCACCCGCGACCCGGTGCCCAGCCGCGACAGCACCGTCAGCAGCACGTTGCGCTCCAGGGACTGAGCCTCATCGACGATCACGAACGAGTCGTGCAGCGACCGGCCCCGGATGTGGGTCAGCGGCAGCACCTCGAGCATGCCGCGCGACAACACCTCCTCGAGCACCGCCGGGCTGGCCAGGCCTTCCAGCGTGTCGAACACGGCCTGGGCCCACGGCCCCATCTTCTCGTTCTCGCTGCCCGGCAGGTAGCCGAGTTCCTGCCCGCCGACGGCGTAGAGCGGCCGGAACACCACGACCTTGCGCTGGGTGCGCCGCTCCAAGACCGCCTCCAGACCGGCGCAGAGTGCCAGCGCCGACTTGCCGGTCCCGGCCTTGCCGCCCAGTGAGACGATGCCCACCGATTCGTCGAGCAGCAGATCCAGGGCCACCCGCTGTTCGGCCGAGCGACCGCGAAGCCCGAAGGCCTCCCGGTCGCCACGGACCAACTGCACCCTCTTGGCCGCGTTGACCCGGCCCAACGCGTGCGAGCTACCGCCGATCAGCCGGATTCCGGTGTGGCAGGGCAGATCCCGCGCAGCAGCCAAGTCGATCTCGCCGTCCTCAAACAGCACGTCGATGTCGTCGACGGACGCCTCGACCTCGTCCATCCCGGTCCAGCCGGAGACGATGACGTCCTGGGCGTGGTATTCGTCGGCCGCCAGACCCACCGCGGCGGCCTTGACCCGCAACGGAATGTCCTTGCTCACCAACGTGACTCGTCGCCCCTCCGCCGCCAGGTTGGCGGCACAGGTCAAGATCCGCGAGTCATTGTCCTCGGTGCGGAACCCCGAGGGCAGCACCGCGGGGTCGCTGTGGTTGAGCTCAACGTGCAGCGTACCGCCCTGTGTCCCAACGGGAATCGGCTGATCAAGCCGGCCGTGTTCCAACCGCATATCATCGAAGAGGCGCAGCGCCTGGCGGGCGAACCAGCCGAGCTCGTGGTGGTGCCGTTTGGCCTCCAACTCGCTGATCACCACTAACGGGACGACGACCTCATGCTCGGCGAACCGGGTGCAGGCCCACGGGTCCGACAGCAGCACGGAGGTGTCGAGCACATACGTCCGGATATCAGGCACTAAGCGCTCCAGCGGGTGAGGGCCCGCGCGGCCCCGCGCGAGCAAATCGACGGGGCGGTGGCACCAGGACCGGAGCCGGTCCTGTCGAGTTCACGACCAGTGGTGCCGCCTAGACAGCAGAGCGTGTGGCTAGCCATCGCTTGCGACGGTACCCCCGTCGGCGCGGGCCTGCCGGGCAGGCGCGCCGGAACGCATCAGCCGATGACGAACCGCTTCAGGTCGGGGTGCGCGGCCAGGCCCCAGGCGCTGATCCGGTCGGAGATCACCCGGCGCAGCTGGTCGGGCCCGAAGATGCCGGCGTCGGCGAGTCCGGCCTGCCGATCGGCGTAGGCGTCGATGTCGGCGCCGACGATCTTGAGCTCCGCGGCCCGGGCGGCGATGGCGGCCACCGTCTCGTCGTGCACGTAGTCCAGGCAGTGGGTGATCAGGTTGGCGAAGAATTCCTCGTGGCGTTCCTCGTCGCCGGCGATCCGGCCGATCAGACCCTTGAGCACCGGCTCGTCGGTCTTGTCGGCCAGGTTGCGGCAGAACTCGGCGCACGCGCGCTCGTAGAAGGCCATGAACACCAGCGTCTCGACCTGGCTGTAGCGGTCGGCGCGGTAGCCCTTCTGCACGTGCTGCATGCGGACGCTCTCGTTGGCGTCGGGGTCGATCTCGCGGGTCACCACCAGGTACTCCCGCAGTGCGATGGCGTGCAGGTGCTCCTCGGCGGTCCACCGGCCGATCCAGCGGCCCCACTTGTCCTCGAGGATGAAGTGTTCGACGAGTTCGCGGTGATAGCCGGCCAGGCTGTCCTTCTCGATGAGCAGGATCTCGCAGGCGTCGGTGATCACCTTGGGCAGCGTGACCTGCGACGGGTCCCAGTCCTTGCCGCCGAGGAAGGCGAAGTTCTGGCCCTGCTCGAACGGCACGTAGTCGTGCGCGTACCACGGGTCCACCGTGTCGATGTGCCGGGTCAGGTTCGCGTCGACCACCGGCTCCAGCTCGAGGATCAATGCATTAGCAACGGGACGTTCAGCCATGAAAGTAACTGTAACCCGAATTCACACTATCTTGTCAACTCGGGTGCGGCGTGTCCGTCCGCCGGGCCTAGGCGAGCTTCCAGTCCTCCAGGCCGTCATAGAGCGGGAAGTCCTGCGCCAGCTTGGTGACCCGGGCCCGCAACGCCGCCACGTCGGCGGCCGAACCGGCCGCCAGCGCGGTGGCGATGACGTCGGCGACCTCGGTGAACTCGGCGTCACCGAAGCCGCGGGTGGCCAGCGCCGGGGTGCCCACCCGCAGCCCGGAGGTGACCATCGGCGGCCGCGGGTCATTGGGGACGGCGTTGCGGTTGACGGTGATACCGACCTCGTGCAGCAGGTCCTCGGCCATCTGGCCGTCGAGCGGCGAGTCCCGCAGGTCGACCAACACCAGGTGCACGTCGGTGCCACCACTGACCACCGACACACCGGCCTTGGCGACGTCGGCGGCCAGCAGGCGCTCGGCGATGATCTTGGCGCCCGAGAGCACCCGCTGCTGACGCTCGGCGAATTCGGGGGTGCCGGCGATCTTGAGTGCGACGGCCTTGGCGGCGATCACGTGCATCAGCGGGCCGCCCTGCTGACCGGGGAAGACCGCCGAGTTGATCTGCTTGGCGAACTCCTTCTTGCCGACGATCAGCCCGGACCGCGGGCCGCCGAGGGTCTTGTGCACGGTGGTCGACACCACCTGCGCGTGCGGCACCGGCGAGGGGTGCAGCCCGGTGGCCACCAGCCCGGCGAAATGCGCCATGTCCACCCACAGCGTCGCGCCGACCTCGTCGGCGATCGAGCGGAACGCGGCGAAGTCGAGGATGCGCGGGTAGGCCGACCAGCCGGCGATGATCACCTTCGGCTTGAACTCCAGCGCCTGACCCCGCACCACGTCCATGTCGACGCGGTGGGTGACCGGGTCGACGCCGTAGAAGGCGTTCTCATAGAGCTTGCCGGAGAAGTTCAGCCGCATCCCGTGGGTCAGGTGCCCGCCGTTGGCCAGGTCCAGGCCGAGCAGCCGGTCACCGGGCTCCATCAGCGCCTGCAGCACCGCCGCGTTGGCCTGCGCACCGGAGTGCGGCTGGACATTGGCGAACTCGGCGCCGAACAGTTCCTTGGCGCGGTCGCGGGCGATGTTCTCCACCACATCGACGTGCTCACACCCGCCGTAGTAGCGCCGCCCGGGCAGACCCTCGGCGTACTTGTTGGTCAGCACGCTGCCGTGGGCCTGCAGCACCGCCCGCGGCACGAAGTTCTCCGAGGCGATCATCTCCAGGGTGTCGCGCTGACGCCCCAGCTCCTTGCCGAGCAGCTCGGCGATATCGGGGTCGAGCTCGCGCAATGGGGCCGACAACACAGCGGAGGCGGGGCGGGATTTGGGCATCGCAGTCACGCGGGCCAGTCTATCGAGCCAATTCGGCCCGCAGCGACGACGGGATCAGCGGCTCGTCCAGCAACCGGCCGAACCGCTCGATGAGGTTCATCCCGGCGGGACGGGCGTCCAGCCAGCAGCGCAGCAGCCGGTAGCCCTCCACATAGGTCGAGGTGTAGGCCCGCCACAACGGCGACGACAGGAATCGCAGCATTTGGCGGGCCCGATCCTCGGTGACGAGCAGCCAGCGACGCAGGTAGTCGGCCACCTCGTCGGTGTCGCGGTGCTCGTCGTGCAGCATCAGCGCGGCGTCTTGGCGCACATCGGCCAGCGCCGCGGCAGCCTCGGCGACCGCCTCGGCCCGTTCGCCGTCGAACCGCAGCCCCAGATCGGCGTAGATCTCCGCTGCCCAGCCGCCCCAACCGGGACCGACCGCGGCGTGCAGCGCCAGGTCGGCCAGCCCCTCGGCCATCAGACACTGCGGGGTGTTGACCAAGAAGATGGTCTGCTCGGCCTGGCCCAGTCGCGTGACCAGCCCGGCCTCCTTGCGGCAGTGCTCGGTGTGATGGCCCGGGTAGGACTCGTGGGCCACCAGCCTCGGCAGATTCGACATCAACTGTTTGAGATCGGCATTGACCGCCACCGTGGAGCGGTAGTCGCCGCGGTAGTAGTTGAACCCCGACCACGGCTTGTCGGTGACGACCTCATAGGTGATGGTCTCGGTCTCCGGCAGCGGGAACTGCGTACGCACCCGGTCGCGCAGCGCCGAGGAGAAGGCGTGGATGGCCGCCTCCAGCCGCTCCGGCGGGATCTCCTCGGCGCGACGATGCGCGGCCATCCGGTCGGCCAGCGGGCCGGTACCGCCCAACAGCTCACCGAGCCGGGCGTGCGCCTGCCGGTAGCGGTCGGTGTCGCCCTTGACGATGTCGACGTCGAAGTAGTCGCGCACCTCGTCGACGAACCCGACCTGTTCCCCGGCGAACTTGCGTCCGGCGCACGCCAGCGCCCGCAGGTGCACCCGCAGATAGTCCGCCCGCGCAGGGTCGAGGCCGCCCGGCAGTACCCCCAGCAGCGTGTCGGCCTGACGGGCCAGCGCAGCCGGGTCGGGCGTCGGCTCGTTCTCGACCAGTCGCCGCAGCGCAGGATCGCCGGTGAAGGCGTCGACATAACCTGGCTCGATACGGTCGAAGCGCAGACCGAGCAACAGGTATTCACGGATCAATGCGGCGGGCTCCATACCCGATCAGGCTAACCGCAGCGGTTACTGCAAGACTGTATGGTCATGCGGCGGCTTAGCGAGCCGAGTCCATACGTGGAGTTCGACCGACGTCAGTGGCGGACATTGCGTATGTCGACGCCGATGCCCCTGACCGCCGAAGAAGTCGTGGCCCTGCGCGGCCTCGGCGAGCAGGTCGACCTGCTGGAGGTCGAAGAGGTCTATCTGCCGCTCGCTCGGCTGTTGCACCTGCAGGTCGCCGCCCGCCAGCAGCTGTTCGCCGCGACCGCGGAATTCCTCGGTGAGAACGATCAGAGCCCCGACCGGCCGGTGCCGTTCATCATCGGCGTCGCCGGCAGCGTGGCCGTCGGCAAGTCGACGACGGCCCGCGTGCTGCAGGCGCTGTTGGCCCGCTGGGATCACCACCCGCGGGTGGACCTGGTGACCACCGACGGTTTCCTCTACCCCAACAAGGAGTTGGAACGCCGGAACCTGATGCACCGCAAAGGATTTCCGGAGAGCTACAACCGGCGCGCGCTGATGCGTTTCGTCACCTCGGTGAAGTCCGGCGCCGACTACGCGTGCGCGCCGGTGTATTCACACCTGAGCTACGACATCGTCTCCGGCGCCAAGCAGGTGGTCCGCCATCCCGACATCCTGATCCTCGAGGGCCTCAACGTTCTGCAGACCGGGCCCACGCTGATGGTGTCGGACCTGTTCGACTTCTCGCTGTACGTCGACGCCCGGGTGGAGGACATCGAGCACTGGTACGTCTCGCGGTTCCTGGCGATGCGCTCCACCTCGTTCGCCAATCCGGAGTCGCACTTCCACCACTACGCCGGACTCAACGACCAGGAGGCGGTCGCCGCGGCGCGCGACATCTGGCGCTCCATCAACCGGCCCAACCTGGTCGAGAACATCCTGCCCACCCGGCCTCGGGCCACCCTGGTGCTGCGCAAGGACGCCGATCACTCCATCAACCGGCTGCGCCTGCGCAAGCTGTAGGTCTCAGGGCTGCGTGGCGGTGCCCGGCTGCGGCTGCGGCGCCGGCGGCGGCGGGAACCCGGGCGGCGGGGGGAACCCGGGAGGCGGAGCCTCGCCTGCCGGCGTGGGCGGCACATTTTCGGGAGGTCCCGGTGGCGGCGCCGCCGGGGTCGGGGTCGAGGCGGCGACCAAGGTCTCCGGGCACATCTCGTTCTGCGCGGCATCGACCACGACTTTGGAGATGCCGTCGGCGATCTTCTTGTCGAACCGGTCCCGGGCGGGACGGCCGCGCCGCAGGTTCTGGCAGATGATTTCGCCGAACTTCACCGCGCCGGACGGCGTGCTGAGTCCCGGGCTGTTCTGGTACTTGAAACCGTGCGACTCAAGGTAACTGAGATAGCCCTTCTCGTCCGCCTGGGCCGGCGCGGCGGCGAACATCAGGGTCCCGGGAATCAGCGTTATCGCCGCCAGCCGCCACATCATGGGAGAACTGTAGACGGTGGCGGCCGGGGCGACACGCTGCCGTGGCCACAAACTCAAGGCAGGCGGCGCAGCCCGCGGTACTGCGCGAGCGCGAAGAAGGCCGTGTAAGCGGCGCTCGCCAGCATCGCGGCGACGCCGAACCCGGTCAACGGCAGCACGCCGGCCTCGACAACGGCGACGGCGGCTATGGTGCACACCACATTGGCGGCGAGCACACCGACGCCGGCCCCGCGCACATCCGGCAGCGCGGACAGGACATAGACCACCGCGCCGTAGAGCACGCAGAAGGCGGCCAGAGCGTATTCATGGGCCGGGGTCAACCCGGTCAGCGCCGCCATCGGGCGGGCGGCGAACACCCCCGCCAGGCCGATGACCCCGGTGACGGCGGCGTCGGCGCGCAGGGCAAAGCGCAGCAGTGAATCGGTCGAGTCGGACAGGACCCGGGTGGTGATGGCGGTCACGGCGAACTCCCTTCAAGGTCGATGCGAACACCCTCGACATTGCTCACCAAGTGCTGCCACATCGACCCGGGATACTGCCAAGCACTGCCAAGCGCAGGTCACAGGCCTGGCGAAACCGTCACCTTGCCGCGCAGATCGGCGGCGATCACCCGGGCGGCGGCGTTTTGCCAGTTGTGCAGCGACCGCTGCGGCACCTCGGTGACCAACCACTGCCAGGCCTGCCGGGCGGTCGGATCCAGCCCGGCCGCGGTGGCATTCTGCGCGTAGGCGCGCACTCCGACCACATAGGGGAAGTGCAGGGCGTTGTAGTGGCGCCACTGTTCGGTGGTGCCGAACTCGCCGCCGTCGCGCGGTTTGAGCGCGGCGATGCGCTCGGCCAGCAGCGCCTTGAGTTCGTTGGCGCGCTCCAGCGGTGCGTCGGGCGCACCGCGGGCCGCCAACCGCTCATCGATGGCCGGCAGCGCGGTCAGCGGGCTGGCGACGAGCTTCGACAGGTCTCCGTAGTGCGTCAAGGCCCGCCGGGTCAGCCGGACGAAGGTCTCCTCGTCGACGTCGTCGAGCGGTCCGGTCGAGCGCAGTGCCAGCGCTGCCTCGGTGTCGCGCAAGGCGGCGCGGTCGGCACGCAACACCGGAGAGCGCCAGAACGCCAGCCGGTCCCAGAGTCGGGCCAGCAGGTCGACGAACACCTGAACCTCGATCGCGACCGCGATCGTGCTGAACAGCAGCACCGTCAGCACGGTCTGCGCGGTGGGTTCGCTCCGGGTCAGCACCAGCCCGATCAGCACCTGCCCGCCCAGCAGCCCCGCGATCGCCGTGGCGGCCAGAAACGAACGCAACATGTCCAGCCGCAACGCCTGGCCCTCGTCGAAGGCGTCCCAGAGCGCCACCGCCAGACCCAGCAGCAATACGTCGACGCCGGTGCTGGCCAACGCGATCCCGCTGGGCACCACCCCCAGCGGGATGATCAGGATCGCATTGGCCAGGGCGAAGAACAACGTCGCGACGATCACCACCCCGAGCACCGAGCCAGGCTGCGCGGGCCGGGTGAGGGCTTTGATCATCGCCCCCAGCGTCGATACCGAGATCACCGCGAACAACAGCCAGTGCCCCGGCCGCAACGGGCCGTCGACGCTGCCGGCCCACGCCGCCCCGGCCAATGCCGCCGCCGCGACCACGCCGATCAGCAGGGTCTCGCGTCCGCGGCCGCCCCAGCGGTCACACGGCCGGGCCAGCTCCAGCAGCACCGCGAACCAGGCCACCCCGGGCAGCACGGCCAGGTAGATCTCCACCTGGCCGAGCAGCACCGGCTGCCAGATCGCCCGCACGGCGTCGGCGGCGACCACCGCCGCGAAACCGCACAACCCGATGGCGGCATGCACCAGCACCGGCTTGCGCGGGTCACGGGCCAGCAGGTAGGTCCCGAGCCACCAGCTCAGGGTGAAAACCAGCGCCGACAGCACGACCACGCCGCACCTACCTCCCGAATCGCCGGTGCCGCACGCTGTAGTCGCGCAACGCCCGCAGGAAGTCCACCCGACGGAAGGCCGGCCAGTGCGCCTCGGTGAACCACATCTCCGAATAGGCGCTCTGCCACAGCAGAAACCCGGACAACCGCTGCTCGCCGGAGGTGCGGATCACCAGGTCCGGGTCCGGCTGGCCCGAGGTGTAGAGATTCTCCGAGATGCCCTCGACGGTCACCGCGTCGACGAGTTCCTCGGCGGTGGCGCCGTTGGCCAGCTCCTTGCCGAGCAGGCCGCGCACGGCGTCGACGATCTCGCGGCGGCCGCCGTAGCCGACCGCGACGTTGACATGCAGCCGTGGAAGCCCGCCGCCGTCGGCGCCCGTCGTCTTCGCCGCGTTCGCCGTGCTTTCCACCGCCTCACGCAACCGGCGGGCGGGCTCCTCGCCCAGCAGCTCCAGATCCCCGACGGTGCGCACGCTCCAGCGGTTGGCGGGCGCGCAGATCTCCTCGACCACGTCGGTGATGATCTCGATCAGCGCGGCGAGCTCCGCGGGGTCGCGCTGCAGGTTCTCGGTGGACAGCAGGTAGACGGTGGCCATCTCGATGCCGGCGTCGGCGCACCAGCGCAGCATCTCGGCGATCTTGGCCGCACCCATCCGGTAGCCGTAGCTGACGTCGTCGTAGCCGGCATCACGCGCCCAGCGCCGGTTGCCGTCGCAAAGCACGGCGATGTGCCGCGGCAGCGCCGACCGTGAGGCCGCCAGCCCTTGCCGGAGGCGCATCTCGTAGAGCCGGTACAGCGGCTCCTTCAGGCGCGCCGGGATGATCGCCACAAAAACCCAGACTACTGTGATCGGCAGAAGTTGCCGCGAATCGCATCCGGGAATCCACTGGAGGAAAGGTTCATGAGCACGCACCCCGACACCATTTCCGAGCCCAACCCGGGTGAGCTGCCCGCCGACATCGCCCCAGCACACACCAGACCGCGGGCCCGCGGATGGATTCACCTGGTGTCGGCGATCGTGGCGGCCATCGCCGGGGCGACGCTCATCGGGGTGACCTGGCCGCTGGCCGGACTCGAGGCAGGCTTGGCCACGCTCGCCTACACCATCTCGGTGGTCGGCATGTTCGCCGTCAGCGCCACCTATCACCGGGTGACGTGGAAATCGGTGGCCACCCGGATCCGGATGAAACGGCTCGACCACGCGATGATCTTCATCTTCATCGCCGGCACCTACACCCCCTTCGCGCTGCTGGCGATGGACCACAGCGCCCAGGAACGGCTGGTGATGACCATCGTGTGGGGCGGTGCGCTGGCCGGCGTGCTGCTGAAGCTGTGCTGGCCGACCGCCCCGAAATGGGTCGGGGTGCCGCTGTATCTGCTGTTGGGTTGGGTGTCAGCGTTTTTCATCGCGACGATCATGCACAACGCCGGGGTCGCGGCGATGGTGCTGCTGACCGTCGGCGGCATGCTCTACAGCATCGGCGCGATCATGTACGCGCTGAAGTGGCCGGACCCGTGGCCGCAGACCTTCGGCTACCACGAGTTCTTCCACGCGTGCACCGCGGTCGCGGCGATCTGCCAGTACATCGCGATCTGGTTCGCCGCGCTGTCCTGAGCCGTAGCTTTTCAGTGGCTCACGCCACGCCAGTGCAGGGCTTCCAACGCTACCGCGATGTGCACGCCGTCTTTTTCCAGTGGTCGCGGTAGCAGTTCGTTGGCGCGGGTGATCCTGCGCAACACCGTGTTTCGATGCGTGTACAGCAGCTCCGCTGTCCGTGCGGCGTTGCATTGTTCGTAGACGAAAGTCAGGACGGTCCGCTGGAGTTCAGCGTCAGCCGATTCGAAATCGCCGAGCGTCTGTTTGATGAATCGATCCGCATGTTCAGGATTCGAGCTGATCAATGCGATGAGGTAGATGTCGGTGAATATGGCGAGTCGCTGAGGTGAACCAAGACGCGCCATCATCCGCTGAACGGTTATCGCATCGAGGTGGCTGCTCCGAAATCCCTCGATCCCCGCTGCCGTCGGCCCGACCGCCATACGCACGCCGGACCGTTGATTCAGCTCGGCGGCGACACCACTCAGGTCCGGGTAACCGGCCCCGGGGAGCCACACCCATCGAGTCCGGGCATCGGCCAGCACCGACAACGCCCGCCCCTCGCTGTTGCGGATCAATATGTCCGCGACACGGTCAAGATCGGACAGGTTGGTATTGAACTCGTCACCCCAGATGACCGCCGCAGTGTGGCTCTGCCCGAACTCGTAGCCGAGGCGGTCCTCGATGTGCTTCGGGATTATCGGTGCCCCATCGATGATCAGCGCGATGGTCTGCCGGCGTTGGGCGTGCGTCCCACGGGTCAGCTCATTGCGTTCGATTCGGATCTGGTGACAGACCGCACTGACCGTCTCATCGATGAAGCTGGCCAGAGAGCGAGCTGACAAATCGAGCAGCTCGCGCAATTCGTCCGCGTCGGACGTCAATGCAAATGCGATCTGCAGCCAGTACCGCCATGCCATGTTGTGCGCGACTCGATACGCGTCGACGATCGCGGCTTCATCCAACCCGTGACGAACCACGTCACGGGCGGCGATAAGCGATTCGTCATCGAGATTGGCCGCTACCGGCGTACCCGTGTAGGTTCCACTCGCACGTGGCGGATACCAGCTCCCCTGCCTGCGCTTCTCCCGGATTCCGCTCCAGATGGCGGATGCGAAATTCCGTTCTCGGTGGCGGATCCTAGAACCGGACGGTTGTCCAGGTCGTGATCGCTCACCAGTATCGAGGCGACCAGCCTTGGCGGGAACACCAGCAGTAGTTCGGAACTAAGTAGATCTGAGACAAACGCAGACCACGTTCGGACTGTCGTGGTTCGCCAGGACTTTGCCCAATCCGCGTCCGGCCACCCCAGCGCCGAAGGCGGTGGTCGGTGACTTCTCCCGCATGCTCGGATACTGCGACGCAGGCCAACCGTTCACGACCACGAGCGGTACAGTCACCCAGCATTGGACACCCACCGCCGTCACCACCGACGCCACCGACCCGCTGAGCACGGCGACCCGGGTGGGCGCTGGCGCCACCCGCCAGGAGCCACCCGCTCGTAGCTGTTATCACGCGGCGCTCGCCCGCGCCAATGTGACCGTGGAATCCATCGTGTGCGGTGACACTGATTCCGCCGCGGCCGCCAACCAGCTCGTCGACCGGATCAGCGCCAAGCTTCCGCGCTAACCCTGCTCAGCCAAGCCCACTTTCGACTCACCGGCACGGGCGATGAAGCCTCCGCTGCAACGACACTTGCAGTTCGTACGGCCCGGTCTATGCGCCGCGCCACTTCGTGTCCGGCTGTGTCGTCGGCGCGTGTGGCGGCATAGGCCGTCTCTCGCCGGAAAGGCGATCTCTGATCCCCATCGAAGGGGCACCCCCGCTCGGTTCGGTGGGAAATGCCTGGCAATGGTGGCCGGACGCCTTGTGTCGATGATCGGACTTCCCCGCTGACACGCACGCGAGGTGCACGCAGCACTTGCAAAACAGGCCTCAGCATCTCCCCGAGGTCACATCGCCGACGCGGGCCTGCCAAACATTCGGCACGCGTTAGTATCTCGACCACGGCACGAGCATCACCGAGCCGCCTTCCGCGGCACGCACGTTCCGACCGATGTCCCCAGACCGAGCAGTCTGTGCAAGCTGACGGCCACACCGGCGGCGCGGCCGCGTTCCGTCGGCCTCAACCATCGGGGGGTGTATCTGGTTGGTCAAATTGCCCGTGCGCGGCGTCCACGTCGTCGTCTGCGAAGGCAAACTGGACATGTGCTGTCATGCGCCGCGACAGCCACTTAGCTCCCGGGCAAACTTTGACCGCCATCCTCGCTAGGCCAGAACGCCCGGCCGCGGCGTGTTCGCCAGCGCCAAATCTACACTTATGTAAATGGTCACCGCGCGGTCGCCGCCTGTGGCGCACACGTACCGCCTACGAACGCACCCTTGACCAATGCGCAGCTGGCAAATAGTGTTCGTCCAACTCAGATGAGTTGACGGCGGCCGAGGAGGCCGGGTCCGGCGCACATATGTCTGTCGAACGGGGGCGAGTCATGGCGGCAAAGGCTCAACGCGCGTGACGGCAATCTCGACCCGGCCGCGACTCGAACCGGCAAGGCAAGTAATTCAACGCCGCCGCCTCAAGGGCATATCACCCTCGACCCCAGTCACCCGAGTGTTTGTGATGTCACGTCCCGCCTTAAGGGCCCGCCCGATGGAAGGCGTCCGTACTGCCCAGCCAGGGTCACGACGACTGGCGCCACTGAGTTGAAGACCCGCAGCATAGTGTCCATTTTCCGATCGGAAACCACATGCCCACACTGCTCGAGATCACGACCCACTTCTTCCTCCAGATCGCCTTCATACTTGTAACGTTCCGATTGCTTTGGCCCCTGTTCCGTCGACTGGGCCAGGTGCAGGTAGTGGCAATCATGGTGGCCGGCTTCCTTCTTGGCCCTTCGGTATTGGGCTGGGTGTGGCCTTCCGCGCAGCAGTGGCTGTTTCCCACGAAAATAACGGTTGGCGCCGAGACATTTACACATCCCAACCTCACCGCCATCTACGTTGTCGGCCAATTGGGTCTCGTGCTCTATATGTTTCTGGTGGGGGCCTCTTTCAAGCTGGAGATCCTCAGCGCCCATATGCGGCAGGCTGGTGCTACCTCGGCTGCCGGTGTGGGGATTCCGTTAGTCCTGGGTGGTCTCACCGGGTGGTGGCTGGTCAGTCTCGGCGGCTACTTCACCGGCGACGTCGTGCCCTGGCAGGGTGGTCTGTTCGTTGCAGCCGCTGTTGCGATCACAGCTTTTCCCATGCTGGCGTGGATCATCTACGACTCCGGCCTACTCAACACCCGGCTCGGAACCATGTCACTGTCATGCGCCGCGGTCGACGATGCCTGTGCCTGGGTACTGCTTGCCACGGTCGTCGCCACGACGAAAGGGAGCGCGCTCGGAGCCATCCTGGCGTTGGGTGGCGGTCTGACCTATCTGCTCTTGATGATTTACATTGGCCGGCCGCTACTCGCACGGCTGAATACGTGGACTCCCAGCCGTAATGACGTCGAGCGGACCGGCGGAGTGCCGATCGCGCACCTGTGCATCATTCTCTTGGTTGTGCTGACGGCGAGCTGGTTTACGGACTTGGTCGGCATATACTCGGTTTTCGGCGCGTTCGTCGCCGGTGCCGTAATGCCACGCGGTGCGCTACTCGATGCGATCCGTGAGCGTTTCGAGCCGCTGGTGGCCTACCTGTTGGTTCCGGCGTTCTTCATCTATTCGGGTTTGAACACTGAGCTCTCACTTCTGCTCGATGGGCCCACTCTGCTTATGGCCGCAGTCGTGCTAGTGGTGTCCTTCGCCGGCAAGTTCGCAGCCGTGGGGCTCACTGCCCGTTGGCAAGGAATGAGTTGGAACGAGGCCGGCGCGATGGGAGCGCTCGCCAATGCGCGTGGCCTGATGGAACTGATCTTGCTGAACATCGGTCTCGAAGCGGGTTTGATCACAGGCAAGCTCTACACGATCCTCGCCATCATGACGATCATCACCACGTTCGTCGCCGGTCCGCTGCAGCGTCTCTTCGAACGCCGGCTCAAGAGATCCGGATTGGTCTTCGGACCCACGGGTGAGGAGCCACATCATGGCCTATCAAGTCCGTCGTCGGCGACCGCCCCTTAAGCCGAGCACGCTCGCGCCGCGGATGGCTGGGAGTCCTCCATGAGCAATGTGCCTGTACAAGGCCGATTCTCGGCCAGGCCCGTGGCCGGTATCTCTTATGCGCATCCACGAGCCTTCTGGTTCGGCGTCGCTACGACAACCATCGGTGTTCTGCTCCAACTCCCTGACTTCTACGCGACTCGCGATATGGGCTATCACATGGCAGGGATGCCCGTGAGCCTCAATATGAGTATCGGGATGGCTCTGCTGTTCCTCGGGGTAGCGGTGACGGCATATGGCTTGTTCCCGACTGACACGATCAGAAGACGACCCGCACCGATCCGTGGCGTCGGCCCCCTCGACGGCGCGCCGTTGCGAAGAGCTCATATCGCTCTTCTGATCGTCGTCGGGGCCGCCGTCACGATCGATGTGATGAAGCCGGTGTCTCTGGCTTTTGTGGCTCCCGGTGCTGCCGCAGAGTATGGGCTTCGCGGGCCGCTGAATCCGACCGCGGATGCGTTGTCTATCGGGTGGTATCCCCTCTCGGGAATCGCCGGCACTATGATCGGATCGTTCATCTGGGGCTGGATGGGCGACCGGATAGGGCGGCGTGCGTCGATTCTCCTCGCCGCCATCATCTTCATCGCCACCTCCACCTGCGGCACGATGCCCGAGTACTGGATGAATCTCCTCACGTGTTTTGTGATGGGCCTCGGCGCGGGCGGCATGCTCCCCATCGCCTTCGCTTTACTGTCCGAGACGATGCCGAGGAAACACCGCGGATGGATGCTGGTCCTCGTCGGCAGCGATATCGCCGGCGCATACATCATCGTGAGTTGGTTGGCGGCGACATGGGCCTCACCGGAACACTTCGGGTGGCGGCTTCTATGGCTTATCAGCCTTCCGACGGGCCTTGTCCTGCTGCTGTTGAACCGGTGGATACCCGAGTCGCCCCGGTATCTGCTACAGCAGGGACGCCAAACAGAAGCTCGCGCAGTGATGGAACGGTACGGAGCGGTCTTTGAGCCGACCACCACCGCCGATGCTGTGGATAGTGACGGTGAGTCGCATCCGACTAAGACCGCCGTACGGAGCTTGCTGGGTCTGTCTGCCGCCATATTGCTACTGGCGCTGAGTATCGGGGTGACGCAGTACGGGTTCCAGCAATGGATGCCGTCGAACCTGCAGCGGCTAGGTCTATCTGCCGTGAATGCGAATTCGACGTTGCGTGATGCGGCGATGATCGGATTTCCGCTGAGCATACCGATAGGGTTGATGTACGGCTTCTGGAGCAGTAAAAAGACGCTGCTGTTGATCGTCGCCCTGATGGCGTCGTCCTTATCGGTTTTCGCGATCCTCGGCGACCAGGTCGCCACCAATTCGGTATGGCTGCATGTACTTCTCGTGATTCCCATCTGGGGTATCAGTGCGTTCAACGCGGTGCTGATCGCCTACACGGCTGAGGTGTACCCGACCGCTATCCGTGCCCGTGGCAGCGGCATTTCTGCGGGTGCGACGAAGGCGGGCGGCGTGCTGGTCTTGACTCTCGCCGCAGCGGCCGTCGCCTCGCCCTCAATTCGGGTCACAGCCGCCTTGGGCGTGGTGCCGATGCTGCTCGCGGTGATAGCTCTGGTGAAGTTCGGGCCGGAGACGAGAAACATGCGCCTCGAGGGCATTACCGACGTAGAACTGGGGGTGTCGAACCGCCGTGTCGAACCGGCTACCGAGTGAACGCCTGTGCTGGGCCACGACAACTGTTGAGGACACCACTTCGGGCCCCTACGGACAGGGTGCCACTCTCGCACCGGTCAGCGTCGATACTGATCGGCACCGACTGAGAACCGGCCTGGCATGAGCCTGCGTATCGCGGTGTTAGGGCTGCTATCCCAGCAGTCGGGCAGTGGCTACGACCTTCTCAAGCGGTTCGAGGAATCGTTGGCCAATGTGTGGCCGGCGACGCAGAGCCAGCTTTACGGCGAGTTGCTCAAGCTTGCCGACGCGGGGATGATCGAAGCGAGTGCTGTCGGCGCGCGTGGGCGTAAGGAATATCGAATCCTGCCGGCGGGGCGGGCCGAATTAGAGCGCTGGATGACCGATCCGCTGGGCGATCCTCCCTTCCGCAGCGCGCAGCTCCTTCGGCTTTTCTTGCTCAGTGAGGTGTCACCTGACCAGGCCCGTGCCTATGTCGGCGCCATCGCTGAACTGGCCGATGCCGAGATCGATCGCCTGGGGAAACTGAAGGACTCGATCGAATGGTCGGAAGGTGACAGCCACTTCTATGGTCGGGCAGTGCTCGAATACGGGTTACGTATGAAGTCAATGGAAGCCGACTATGCGCGTTGGCTCGCCGAGGCCATTGCCGATCGGCACCGGAGATCTCGGCGAAGCGGCGGTACTCGCCGCAAGACCTCATAGGCTGCCCCTTCAGACTGCCTCGGAAGTCCCCTGTGCGCGCCGCGCCTGCTCGACCTTCGACACACGCGGCCTTCAGCCCGCTCGGCCGTACCGATCAATCAGTCACGGACACAATTCGGCCAACCCATCGGTGATAACAACATCCTTGCCGCGCATCGTCTCGAACACGTAGTCGTGCACCGTAGCCGTCTCGGCCTCAGTCCGCTTCCAAAGCCTGGTTTCCAGGTCGTCACCGGGGCGCACCATGTTGGAGAACCGCACGGCGATCCGCTGAAGGCGGGTAACATCCGCACCGCACACCTCGGTGAGGATGGCCCAGGAAGCGAAAGCCATCGTGCACAAGCCATGCACAATGATGCCCGGCAACCCAGCGTCGATGGCCACGTTTTCGTCGAGGTGGATCGGCATCTGATCACCAGAGGCCGCCGCGTACCGAAACGTCTGGTCACGATCCACATGCTGTGCGACGCTGGCGACGGGTGGCCGGTCGCGAACGCTTTCCTCAAGAGCGTGATGAGGGCCGAGCTCGCCCACCGGCTCCCCCGCGTTGAAGCCCAGCACGAGGATCGTGACGTACTGCTCGGTCACGAGAGCACCCGCGTCCGTACGCGTTTCGAGCATCATCACCATCCGGGTCCCTTTTTGAGCTCGGCGGCCCTTGCGCATGCCCTCGTAGCCGATCATCCTGCCGCGCGAGGCCAACGTGTCACCGGGTCGGATCGGCCGGTGAAAACGAATGTCATGCGCACTGTGCAACACTCGCGTGAACAGCTCGGCCGGTATCGCGTCGACACCAGCCGCCATCATCGTCTTGAACACCGGCACAACAGCAAACACCGGAGGTGCCACCTCCCCGGCCAGGTGAGCGGGGATCGGGTCGTTGGTGGCGGCCGCGTAGGCCGCGATCCGCTCGCGAGTGACAACCAGTCGTTCTTCATCGGTCCATCGACCGACACGACGGGCGTCCAGCTTTACGTCTTCGCCCACCAAAACCCCTTCGCAATAAGATTTTACGCTGTTGTAGATTCGGGAGCGCCGATCCCGGTCGGGCTCTGGGCTCGCCTCGTTAGCGCCGCCGCTTCGACCCCTTCAATCATGGAGCTTGCCATCCAAACCCACACCTAGAAAAGCGGCAAAGACGTTATGATCCCCAGCAACAGATCCTATCTGCGATAGGACCGTTACGGGGGGAGTCGCATTGCTTCGAGGGCGGGCCGGGGGTGCAGCCGGCACCGCGATCGCAACGCTGCTGGGCCCCCTTGCGCGTTTGTCCCGTCGCCACGCCGGACTCGTCGTCTTGGCCTGGATCGCCGTCGCGGCGGTGGCCAACGTCCTGGTGCCGCAGCTCGAGCGAGTGGTCGAGGCGCGCTCACCATCGTTCATGCCCACAGACGCACCGAGCGTGATCGCGGCCGATCGCTCGGCCGCGCTTTTCGACGCGCCGTCGAGTAACAACCTCGTCTACGTCGTACTGGAGCGGCGGGATCCCCTGCAGCCCGCAGACCGGCGTTACTACGACGCCCTGGTTACTGAGCTGCGGTCCGACACCGAGCACGTGCAAGCGGTCACTGATCTCTGGTCGGCGCCTCTGAGTGCGGATGCGGTGCAGAGCAAGGATCGCCGGGCGGTCAACCTGATGGTGCGGTTGACAGGACTGCTCGGCACCGCGCAGGCCAGTGCATCTGTCTCCGCGATCCGGGAGGCGGCGGCCGAACTCGGCCCGCCCGCCGGTCTGCGCGTATATGTCACAGGTCCCGGCGCGACGCTGGCCGACGAGTTCGCCGCCGTCGACCGCCAGATGTTGCTCATCACCGCCGCGACCGTGGTAGTGATCACGCTGCTCCTACTCGTGGTCTACCGCTCGCTGGTGGCTATCGCCATCCCGCTGATGGCGGTCGGGCTGACTTTGGCCGTCGCGAAGGCCGTAGTCGCCGCGCTCGGCAATCACGGTGTCCTTGAGGTGTCGCTGTTCACTGTGGCGCTCATCGCCGCGATGATCCTAGGGGCCGGTGTCGACTACGCCATCTTCCTGATAGGTCGCTATCACGAAGGCCGTCGCCAGGGCATCGAACACGAGGCGGCCTTGATCGCCTCGTACCGCGCTGTCTCACCGGTGATCGTCGCCTCCGCGCTGACCATCGCCGCGGGGCTGTCCTGCCTGGGCCTGGCGCAGATCAGCATGTTTCGAAGTATCGGGCTGCCCTGTGCGATAGGAATTCTCATCGTGGCGCTTGCCGCGCTGACCTTGACGCCGGCACTTATTCAGATCGCCGGTCGGCGCGGACTCTTGGAACCCAAACGCGCTGTCATCGCCCGACGTTGGCGGCGCGTCGGCATCATGCTTGCCCGATGGCCGGGTCCACTCTTCGTGGTGAGCGCCGGGTTGATCATCGCCCTGACTGTGCCGTTGATCGGTATGCAGGTGAATTGGAATGAACCAGCCGCAACGCCCGACGATGCCGAATCGAACCTAGGCTACGCGGCGATGGACCGGCACTTCCCGCCGAATCAACTGTTACCTAACGTGGTCACCGTTGAAGCCGACCACGATCTACGTAATCCGGCCGGGTTGATCGCCATCGAACGGGTCACACGCCAGATCATGGCGATTCCCGGGGTGCGCATGGTGCAGTCCGCCAGCCGCCCGGCGGGCACTGTCCCCGCGGAAGCGAACCTCACGTATCAGGCCGGGATGATCGGTGACCAGCTGAATGACGCCATTAACTCGCTGACGAACCGGCTCAACGGAGTCGCCGGCGACCTCGATGCCGCCCTGGCTCAAGTCGGCGCGGCAGTGGACCAAATGGGCGGGGCGATGGCCGGCGGGGCGGACGGCATGCGCGAGATCGGTTCGGCCGCAGACGGCATGCGCGCCGGAGTGGACGGCTTGAGGGACAACCTCACAGTCGTCTCCGGTTACCTCGACCCATTGCGCAACTTCAAGAACGGCATCCCGGACTGCGCGGTGAACCCGATCTGCTCCTTGGTGGCGAAGGTCGTCGACCCCGTCGACAGCTTGGTTCGAAGCTCGACCGACTTGTCGGCTGGCACAGTACGGCTGACAGCGGGGTCGAGCACCGTCACCTCTGCCCTGGCTGCGGTGCCGCAGACGCTGCAGCAGATGCGCGGCACCTTGGACCAAGTGCAGGAGGCGACCAGAGGGCTACGCGGCGCGATCGGCGCCATATCGCCGCAGATGCGCCAACTCACCGACTACCTCAACGAGATCGACCTGAACTTCGAGGGCAGTGCTGCAGGTGGGTTCTACATGCCGAACCGCGCATTGGAGGACCCTCGATTCCGAGAAGCGCTCAAGGCACTCGTCTCACCCGACGGCCACGCCGCTCTTCTGCTGGTGTTCAGCCGCGGGCAGGAGTGGGGCGTGGACGGCGCGCATCATGCCGCGCAGATTCAGGCCGCGATCGACGAGGCCACCAAAGAAGGCACCCTCACTCCGTTGTCGGTGCAGCAAGTGGGAGTCGGCCCGACCACCCACGATCTGCAGGCGCTGCTTCGCGACGACGTCATCCTGCTGGCGGTCGTGACCGTCGTCTTGATCTTCCTCATTGTCGCCGTGATGCTGCGCAGTCCAGTCGCTGCTGTGGTGGTGGTGGGCACCGTGATCGTCTCCTACGGATCCACGCTCGGGGTCAGCGTGCTGATCTGGCAACACGTGCTGGGTCAACCACTGCACTGGATCGTCGCGCCGATCGCCTTCATCGCCCTGGTGGCTGTGGGCACCGATTACAATCTGCTGCTGGCGATACGCATACGCGAGGAGGCCTGGGCCGGTATCAATACCGGGCTGATTCGTGCCTTCGCCGGCACGGGCGGAGTGGTCACCACCGCCGGAATCATCTTCGGCATCACCATGTTCGCGATGCTGGGCAGCACCGTCCAAAGTATCGCCCAGATGGGTTCCACAATCGGTATCGGACTTCTCCTGGACACGCTGATCATCCGCACGGTTCTGATGCCGTCGATCGTAGCGTTGCTGGGCCGTTGGTTCTGGTGGCCTAACCGGGTCACCGCACCGCGCACTGGCTGGTCCTTCCGCCGGAAGCTTGCAACCACACAACCACCCACGTGATCGATCTCATTGCGCGTCAACGACTTCAATGCGGCGGCAGCAGACAACCGCCCGCTGCACCCACGACCCAAAACCCCGCGCTGGCGCCTTCAGTCCGATCCTCAGCCGTGGCGGGCTGACTGAACGGTGAGCGCATTCGGCAACGATGAGTGTGCGATGCACCTAAGACGAACGGAGGATCGCAGTTGACCAAGCCAGTAATTCGACCACCAGGGTGCGCGCTGGTGACCGGCGCTTCAAGAGGCATCGGGGCCGAAACCGCGCGACAGCTCGCACGCGACGGATGGCCCGTCGCCGTCAACTACCACAGCAACGAACGCGCAGCGCAGTCAGTTGTCGAGGAAATTGCGCGCGAGGGAGGTCGCGCAGCGGCATTCGCCGCGGACATCGCCGACCGGCAAGCGCCGTCGATATTGAACGACGCGATCGTCGCCGAATTCGGCGTACCCATCCTCGTACTGGTCAACAATGCGGGCATCGCCCGCGATCGCCTCACTATCCACTTGGAGGATGACGACTGGGACGCTGTGGTGGACACCAATCTGGGTGCAGCGTTTCGCATCACACGTGCCGTTCTCGCCGACATGCGCCGGGCCCGGTTCGGTCGAGTCATCAACATTGCGTCCGTCGCCGGCCTACGCGGACGCCCCGGCCAGGGTAACTACGCGGCTGCGAAGGGCGGTCTCATCGCCTGGACGAAAGCAGTTGCGCTCGAGGTCGCTCGCCGCGGAGTCACCGTCAATGCGGTCGCCCCAGGCTGGATCGAGACCGACATGACTGCTGAGGTCCCTGGAGACCGGCTGGATCGCATCCCTGCTCGTCGCGTCGGCCTGCCGCGCGAGGTGGCTGCCTGTGTAAGGTTTTTGGCGTCGGAGGAGGCGAGTTACGTCACCGGTGCAGTGCTGCCCGTGGACGGAGGATTGAGCACCTAACCGCTCGCCCCGGTGTTAAAATCTTGTTCCATGACGTCATCCTCGTCGCTGTCGGACGTCGTAAGAGACGCCGGGCTCACATTCGACCAAATGGTGCCGCGCGGTCTGGTCCATAAGCGAGCAATCGAGGAAGTTCTGCTCTGCGACTACAAGCAACTCGGGCCCAATGAGTATCTGGTGGCGGCGCAGCTGCCACGATGCCACAGCTACTTCAGCGACGTCTGCTTGCCGTACTACGATTTCACGGCGCTCGGTGAGGTGATGCGCCAGTCAGGTCTTCTCACTGGTCATTGCTTCCACGACGTCCCGCCGGGAACCCATTACATCTTCCGGAAGGTCTCCGGCAAGAACGAACGCGAAGACGTCGAAACCATGCGCATCGGGGACACGCCGACCGATCTCCTTGTCCACTACAGCGTTCGGAACTTGCGTCTGCGCCGCAACCGGCTGACGTCCTTCGAGGCTTTCGGACAGATGTACGCCAACGGAGCATACGTAGGCAGCGGCTACGGGTTCTGCCAGCTGCTGCCGCCCGACAGCTACGGCGCCATGCGAGACATGATGCGCGACCCCGAGGGGGCGGCAGACCGAACGACGGAGTCGCCGGACCCCGTCTCGGTCGAGCCGCTCGATCCTGTGATGGTCGGAAGACGCGACGTACGCAATGTCGTCATCGGCGCGTTCGCGAGCGGCGACACTCCTGATACCTATACAGCCGGACTCGTGATCCGACCAGATCACAGGGTCTTCTTCGACCATCCTCAGGACCATGTCCCTGGCCCGCTTCTTATTGAGGCCATCCGTCAGCAAGCGCTCCGCGCAGCATGCGTGCACCACAACCTTCACTCGGAAAAGGTGTACATCGCCAAGGTAGACATTGAGTTCAGTAGCTTTCTGGAGCTCGACGCACCGACGGCCGTGACCGCTAAAGTTGGCGCGCTTCGCCGCTCGCCTGACGGCGGAGAACTCACCGTCACGTTGACCATCGGTCAAAGCGGCACTATCGCGGCGGAAAGCGCATTGACCGTCATCGCACTTGATTGACTGGAACGGATTGCATGACTCGTATGGTCGCTCAGCGCGACCGTTCGGAGACGTCTTGACGTGACTACCCGCCCGGTTTGAGGTCAAAGGCGCTCGGTGGGCCCATAGGCGCGCTGGGCCCACCGAGGTTACCGCCGTGCTACCGGGACTTCCAGGATTACTTAGTCGTGCAAACTCATCATCAGTGCTGACGATTTCCAGAGAGCCGGCGAGCACTCAGGACGAGGTACCGGCGCTCGCCGCTTCGCCGGTCTTCACGGGCGGGAACCACGGCGCTCCGCGCAGCGGGCGATAATCCGCGATCGGGAACGCCGCGATCGCAGTGAAGATCAGCGCGGCATACACGCCGTATTCCCGGGTGGCGTTCTCCGGGAAATTGAAGAGCAGCCACACGAAGAGCAGCATCGAGATGACGTTGAGGAGGTCGGTTCCGCCGATGATCGACACATCGGGACGCATGAAGCCGTACTGGCCGCCTGTGACCGCCGTCAGGATGCCGAAGGCACCGCAGATGAGGAAATACAGGGCCGCGACGGTATTGAAGTCCCAGCCGTTCAGGTGCGCGCCGTCGACAGCGGCCCACGGCAGGAAAAGGGATGCGATGACCAACGCTCCGCCGACGCCGGAAGCCACTCGTTGCCATACAGGGGTTTTCGCTACCATGTTCGTCCTCCGTGTGATTGTGACGGCTGGTTCGCCGCCGCTTCCTCAGCACCGACTCTCGCTGCTGGTCGCACCATCGATCGGTAGTTCCTCATCACTTGGCCGCCGCCCCTAGCGTCCTTCGCCTATTGGTGCTGACGTCAGCTCCTGGCGGGGTGGGTATCAATCGCTGAGCGGCGTCGTAGCCGGATCTGAAGCACGACTCGATCGAGACACCGCGCAGGTAGTCGCCTGCCAGCAACAGGCCTGGGAGGCTTCCGACGTGTTCATCGACGGTTCGGAGAAACGCCGGATGGTCGCTGAGGTGAGCGCAGTACGCGTGGTCCCAACGTCGAGACACATAACCAAGACGGTCTTCGGCGCTCACAGGTATGTAGCGGTCAAGGCAAGCTTCGCCTTGTGTGAGCAGTTCTTCGCCGTCGGCACCTCGGGCCAGCAGGCGGCGAGCCGTGCGTCCGCTGAACGTGTAGCGCACGAAATCACGATCATTCACGCCGTACACACCGGCGTTGCTCACCGGCTCTTCCTTCCCGAAGACCAGCGCACGCACCTGCTCGGTGAAGATGTCACGCGCATAGTGGGCAACGACCACCGCACCGGGGAAGTAACGGACGTCGTCCAGCCATTCGGCAAGGGTCGGCCGGTGGGGACGTATGAGCTCAGCGGCAACGAAGGCGGGAGTGGCGATTACAACAGCACCGTAGCGCCGGTCCTCAGGTGGTTGGCCGCGTGTCTGTGTGCGAATGCCCGTGATGCGATCGTCTTCGACAAGCAGACTCAGGACGCGCGTCTCAAGATGTACGTCGTGGGTGGCGGCGAACGATTCGAGAACGGGCCCGAATCCGTTGCTAAGCTGGTCGTAAGAGTCGAGGACCATACCGACATTTGCATTGAGCGTTCCGACGTAGAGCTCATCGGGCTCCGCTCCATTGGGACGAATGGTCAAAGAGCGCAGCGTGGCGTCGCAGAACTGGGCGCCGAACCGTTCAGTGAGTACGCGGTCACCCCGCCGCGTCCTGCGCTCAGCGTAGCGAGAGCCAAGGTACCGACGTGACTCGTTAAGACGCACTGCCGCAACAATTCTCCCGAAGCGCATGATATCGCGCTTGGGAGCTCGGGCGATGACATCGGCGAAGCCCCGCAGCTTGCGGCTGCTGTCGAACGTACGTAACGTGCCGTTCTCGACTCGCGATGAGTTGATGCCGAAGTATTCGTAAGGATGGTCGCCCATTGCTTCGGTGAACTCGCGGAACATTCGATAGGTCTTGCCGATGTTCTTGCCGCCGTAGGTGATTTCACGACCATCAAGTGTGGTGACTGCGCAGCGCCCCCCGAGAGCGGGTTGGGCCTCGAATACTTCAGGGCGTAGACCCGCTCGCTGGAGAAAGTAGGCGGTGGCGATTCCTGCCATACCGCCGCCGATGACAGCGACACGATCGTGGTCGTCTGACAGCTTCACTGAACCGAGCCTAGCGCTGTCACGTAGTGGCGTCCTCGAATTGCACCAAACGCAGGAAACACGGGGCCAGTCGGCGATTGAATGAATCCGGCGATAGGCCCATGAGTCTGACCAAGGGTCGCGGTGGCTGCGCAGTCTCTGCTGTGCACGAAGATCTGCGTAGCACTCCGCTCAGCCGAATCAAACGCCGTGACGCGGCATCGGTGGTGGTACTGGCTCACTCGCCGGCCTGTCGGGACGCGCGCGGTGCAAGTTGGACGACTCCCGACCACGGAATGCGGGAAAGCTTACGCGGATTGGGGTCGGGAAGGTATCCGAACGGGAGGAGCATGAACGGCAGCCGATTCCGTCGTCCGGCTTCTTTGAATATTGATCGCACTTCCTCGACGGACCAATCCTCTCGCTCGAAGAATGCGACGCCTTCTGCCGGCCCGAACTTCATCGGCGCCCTGTCCAAACTCGGCATCTTTCGCATCATGTGCCGCACGATGAACGGACTGAGCAGATCGGTGATCCACGAGCGAATCTCGTCACGGTGCAGATCCTGCGCGAGACCGCGCACCTGGCCCGCATCGAGATAGAGAATGAGCCCTTCGGTGATCACCAAGGCGTTGCGGGCGCCGCCGAGCGCGTCGTTCAAGAAAGCGCGACGGCTGGCTGTGTCGGCAAGGTCGACACCTACCGAAGACATTCGACACCGGGGTGTTTCGTCGGCCAACAGCCGCTCTTTCTCGGCTATGAGCTCAGGGGTGTCAGCTTCGATCCAGTCGATCCCGCTGGGCAGATCAAGCCGGTAGGGGCGAGTGTCGAACCCAGCCGCGAGGTTGACCACCCGGTCGCAGCCTCCGCCGACGGCTTCGGCGACGAGGCGATCTATCAGGATAGTGCGGGTTACCCACCACCAGCCGTTGCGTGCCATCCGGGGCGCAACCGCGGCGATGGCGCGACCATGTTCACCGGCGAGGCGTTCAGCGAGCGGGTCTTTGAACAGCGCGTCGTGACGGGCGGACTCTGCAGCTCGATATACCGCCATCCACCTAGCCGTGTCGGAAACATTCGAGATCGGGGACTCGGGCACAAGCTGCCTTCCTTGTCGAACCCTAGGCGGCGACGCTGGCGATCCGTGGAGTTGGTCGCTGACCGTGGGGATGGTTGTTAGGCGGCTTCGGGGCCGCTTCCGGCGGCGACGACGAGAACGTTGTTGTGTCCGCCGAATCCGAAGGAGTTGCTCAGGCCGA
>NZ_MVHU01000080.1 GCF_002086285.1 Mycolicibacter kumamotonensis
ACCTCGGCGGCGTCCTGTTGGTCGCCGCCGTCATCCACACGCGAGTCGACGCCAGCAAATCAGGAGACACGCCCTAGGCGCTTACTGACCGACACCCAACTGGCGATCGCCAGATTCCCGGCGACCGACCCCCCAGCGTGTTTGGGGCGGCCCTCTACTGAGGTCCCCCGGCAGATGCGCCCGCTAGTGCGTCGAGTACCCGATCGATGAACCGGTCGGCGTGACCCCGAAGACTGTCATTCGTGTGTTGGCTCGTGTCGACATCAATCGGATTCCCCGATGCAAAGCGCACCACCACTCCACGCCGATACGTTCGCTGCCCGAAAGTATCCGCCGAACCACAAAGGTCCACAGCGACCCCAGTGACCTGGCTCAGCGGCCGGATCAGCGCATCCAGATTCTGCTCCTCCGCGGCGTCCGCAATGTAGTCCAGCTGTCCGATCACGTGCCCGTCGATCCACACAAGACGGCGCTGCTGATCTGGCAGCGTTTCGCGGGCGAATCCTTCCACGGGCCATCGCCTAACCAGCTCGCCGATCTGCTCAACCACGATCCTGGGCGGCCGCGACCAGTCTGGGAACACGTCCCTGGCGATCTGCCGGAGCTGTTCTTCGTTCATCATGGTCGACAAATTAACTTGCGATACTCCCGCTCGCAGTCCGCCACGCAGCCCCGGAATATGCAACAGACACTTTCCACGTCGGTATGCATTGCAGAGGTGCCTACTGATCGCGCCCACCCCAACCTTCGCCGCCTCCAACCGCTCGATGTCGGAGGCGACGGCGCCTTCAGAGCCCCGCTGCGCCGTCGGGCCGTGAAACCGTGTTTCGTTATCACTGGCGCCTACCGGCACCATAGCTCCGGTAGGCGTACAAACGGGCGTTCGTCGAAGACTTGCAACGCCATGCAAGGCGCAAAAACACGTTCTGACCTGCGTCGGGCTGACAGGATTTGAACCTGCGACCACTTGACCACCAGGAAGTACCGGTAGCGCGTTTCCCCAGGTCGGCGACGGTTGTCGCCGTGATGACGAGTTGCGTGACGTTCACGGACCTGCAGGTCGTTCAGCATCGCGCATGACGTGTGGTCCCTGGGTGGTCCCGCACCCCAGGGGCCGGGTTGCCGTGCTCTTCGCCGCCCAAATTCCAGCGGCCGTTGTCCTGCGATCCGGCCGTGCAGTTCCGACGGAGACGGGGTATTATTCGAACATTCCGAAATTTATTTCGTTTTGGTTGAATAGGAGCCCGGAGTGAGCGCAGAGGTGGTCGAGTCGGCAACGTTCGTCCCGGAAGGGCGTGACGAGATGGCCCTCGTCGTCGGGTTCCTCGCCGCTCATGAGCGGGTGCGCGGGTCGGCCGCCTCGCCTCGTTATGCGCTCGTAGGCGTCGACGAGCACGACCGGATCGAACTACCGCCGACAGTGCATCAAGCGCTGAAAAAAGTGGTGGCCGCACTCCATGCCGGCAAGGCCGTCACCATCGCGCCACAGACGATGAAGCTGACCACCCAACAAGCCGCAGACCTGTTGGGAGTCAGCCGCCCGACGGTGGTCCGCCTGATCACCGACGGTACGTTGCCAGCTGAGCGGATCGGCAATCGCCATCGACTGTTGCTCGACGACGTTCTCACCTACCGCGAGCAACGTCGCAATCGCCAGTACGAGGCGCTGGCGGCCACCGCGGTCGACATCGACGCTGACGACGACCCGGAAGTCGTTCGCCAGCAGCTGCGTGAGGCGCGCCGCGTCGTCGCCGAGCGGCGGCGCGCCAACGCCACCACCCGCTGACAACACCGAAAATGTTCGCTGCGCTGTTGGACACCTCAGTGCTGTGGCCAAGCCTGCAGCGGGATTTCCTGCTGTCGCTGGCAGCCGAGGGGTTGTACCGACCGCTGTGGTCAACAGCGATCCTCGATGAATTGCGTTACCACGAAGCACAGAAGCTCATCGGCCGCGGTCACGACCCAGCCCCCGCGGCACAGCGAGCGCAACACCTGGTCGATCGCATGAGCACAGCTTTCGATGACGCCATCGTGGTGAACTGGGAAAGCCTTGAAGGCACGTTTGGGCTGCCCGATATCGATGACGAACACGTTGTTGCCGCTGCACTGGTTGGCGGAGCGGACGTGATCGTCACCAATAATTTGAAGGACTTTCCCCCGTCAAAGATCCCAAAACTACTCACGGTGACCTCACCGGCTCAGTTCGCCGGCGACACCGTCGCGGTGTCCCCCGACGTCGCCTATCGCGCAGTGATTGCCATGGCTTCCAGATTCATTCGGCCTTCGTCCAGTGTCGACGAGATCCTCGACCACCTCATGGCACGCTACGCCATGTTCGAGGCCGTCGAACTCATCCGCGGCGTCATATAGCCGCTATTCAAGGAGGAGTGATCGTTAGCGGTACCGAGAATTTCCCCGGCGAGCTGGACACGTTACGCGCCGACAATGTGCGTTTGCGTCGTCTTCTTCAGCTGAGTGAGGAACAGGCACGTGCCGCCGCCAATGACCAGGC
>NZ_MVHU01000081.1 GCF_002086285.1 Mycolicibacter kumamotonensis
ACCAGCCACCAACTCCCACAACTGCTCCGGAGAACCCACCCCACCCGGATACCGACACCCCATCCCCACAATCGCAATCGGCTCATGCGCGCGCCGTTCCAACTCGCGGAGTGCCTGGTGAGTGTCATGGAGCTCGCGCGTCACCTTCTTGAGGTAACTACGCAGCTTGTGCTCGTCGGTCAACTTGCGTGACCTCCCTCGGTGAGCGTTTCGGGCATTCCGAAGCCCTCGTCAATGAGTCGGAAAATTTCCTGGTCCGACGCGTCCTCGATGTCGTCTACCGAGACTCCGGTCGGCGGTCGTGACGCGGCCTTGCCGGCAAGATGGGTCTGCAGGCGACGGACGACATGGCGCAGACGCATCTCGGCACGCTCGCCGCCGTCGTAATTCCCTTCGATCATGGAAACGATCGACTCGAGCTTGTCGAGCTCATCGCTGCCTGAGACCGAGGAGTTGGCCGCCAGGGTGTGTTCGCGAGTGAGCAGGCCAACCAGGTGGCGTGCGAGCAGAACAGGAGTCGGGTAATCGAATACGACTGTTGGTGGCAGGCGCAAGTCGGTGATCCGACTTAGCCGCTCCTGCAACGTGACCGCGCTGAGGGAACTGAAACCGACATCTTTGAAGCTTTGATGCGTTTTGATCGCCGCTGCCGAAGGATGCCCGAGCACGGCGGCAGCTTGCGTACGCACCAGATCGAGTGCCAGCGCCTCGCGTTGGTTGAGTGGCGACCTCGTAATACGTTCCGGGAACGACGCGCCGCCTGATGAAGCCAGCGCCGTTTGTAGTGGCTGCCCAAAGTCGTTGAGGCTGCTGACTGTCGTATCGCCGACCGCGGACTTCCGAACGGTCCAGTAACGTCGACGCTCGAATGGGTAGGTAGGAAGCGCTACGGGTTTCCCGCCGTTCACCAGGGTCTTCCAATCGACGTCTACGCCGTGGACGTGCGCCTCGGCGAGCGACTGGGTGAAACGTGTGAACCCACCGTCCTCGCGTCGCAACGTGCCGATGGCCGAGGTTTCCGGACAGGATTCCCGAAGCCCATAGGTCAGGACTGGATGTGGGCTGACCTCGATGAAGGCGCTTATGCCTTCAGCTGACAGCGCGCGCGTTGCACGAACGAATTGCACCGGCCGGCGCAGTGATTGCTGCCAGTAATGAGCGTCGAGATCGCGACCGGCGACCGGCGTCCCCGTAACAGTCGAGAAGAACGGTATCTGCTCAACCTCGGGTCTTATGCAGCCGAGTTCGCCAATGAGTCGTTCGCCGATGCGGTCAACGTGTTCGGAATGTGACGCGTAGTCCACTGCAATTCGCTGGGCCCGTACGTCGTCGCGCTCACATTCAGCCAGTAGCGCTTCGAGCGCCTGGACGTCGCCGGATACAACGGTCGAGCGGTCACCGTTTATTGCGGCCACCGAAAGCTCACCGCGCCAAGCGGCGATCCGGTCCTCCGCCTCCGACGCACTGAGAGCCAATGAAGCCATGCCTCCGTGGCCGGCGAGCTCGTCTGCGATGGCGCGGCTACGCAACGACACCACCCGCGCCGCGTCCTCGAGCGTCAGCGCTCCGGCGACGTGGGCCGCGGCGATTTCGCCCTGCGAGTGCCCGACAACGGCGGACGGTTCGACACCGTGGGCACGCCACAGTGCGGCCAGCGAGACCATGACGGCGAACAACGCGGGCTGGACGACGTCGACGCGCTTCAGCGGTCCAGCCAGCTCGGTCCGCAGGGACCAATCAACGAACTCCGATAGTGCGTCGGCGCACGACTCCATCGATGCGCCGAATGTCGGTGAGGTGTCCCAGAGCTCGAGCCCCATTCCGCGCCACTGGGCACCCTGACCGGGGAATACGAAGGCCAAAGGTCCGTGGGCGGCGACACCGTGTGCAACATGATCGTGAGGCTCACCTTGAGCAACCGCACCGAGTCCTTCGAGGACGGCATCACGGTCGCGTTCGCACACGACGGCGCGGTGGTCAAGGTGCGCGCGACCTCTGGCAGCGTTGTATGCCGCATCTAGCGTGGTGATGTCTGGATACTTGTCCAGGTGAGCGCGCCAGCGCTCAGCCTGGGCGCGCAGCGCTCGGTCTGAACGAGCGGACAGCAGCAGCGGCACCACCGGCAGCTCCGCCACCACCGGGGATTCATTGGTTGAAGCATTCTCGGGGGTGGGGGGTTCTTCGATGATGACGTGGGCGTTGGTGCCGCTGATGCCGAAGGAGGACACCCCGAATCGGCGTCGTCGGGG
>NZ_MVHU01000082.1 GCF_002086285.1 Mycolicibacter kumamotonensis
CGTCGACGGGCGAGCCCGCAACCGCCGGATCGGAGGTCGCCTGAAAATCACCGATCCACAGGTCTTGACAATATCTCCCCTCGGCTTCGGCTCGCTCGATCGCCGCCCGAAGTTGATATGGATCACTGCCGGTTGTCATGCAGTCTTTGATGGTGCGCACAACCGTCGTGACGGGAATGGCGTCCACCGAGGTGATGTCGCTTGCTGGCAGGTCGCGGCGGTGTAGCCGGTACAGCTCGCCGCCCGCTGCGCGCGGATGGTTGTCGCGCGGGACCGTGAGATGGATACGCGACGGGTTGACGTCAGCGAGGCCGTGAAGCGCCAACGCCGACTCATGCGAGATGACACCACGGCCCAAAGTCCACGACACGGCGGCCGCAAGATCGTCATGCTCACCACGCGGCAGGACCGGCACCCGATACACACCGCGCCCGGCGCGCTCGAGACGTCCACGGGCCGCCAGAAGACGAAGCTGCACAGGGTCAACGCCGATATCGCGCGCGTCACGCGTCGTGACGTAGCCATGCTGCTCTGCCGCGAGTTCAACCAGCCGATCCCAGATCGCCATGTGCTCAATCGTATCAGATTGATACGTTACTGCACACAAATTAGGTGGTGGGTCCGTCTTGTAACGCCGCTGGGCAATAGCTCGCCAGGCATCGACACCCCGCCAAGGCTTCTGCTGACCGTTGCGCGAGCCCGACCATCGGCCCTAACACAGCTCCTCAAGGTCGGAGCGCCCCGAGTTCTCGGAGACGGCGGGACGGGTGTCTAAGAGAAATCGAACCCGGAACCACTTGACCGGCGGTCAAGTTCGGGACGAGGACCGCCCCCGCCCGAGCCGCATAACGTGCACGGGCGCGCATAGCGTGCATGACGTGCGGTCCAACCGCCCAAAACTCCCGCACACCAGCCCATCGAGGGCATCGCCAGCACCTGCGTGGTCCCAGAGCGGTTGTCATCTCGGGTGCACCCGCCAACGAATTTTCCGCATATTCGCAGGTCAATACCTATTTTCCTAAGTCGGGCTGACAGGATTTGAACCTGCGACCACTTGACCCCCAGGAAGTAGCGGTAGGGCGTTTTCCCAGGTCGCCAGCCGTTGTCGCCCCCACAGCGCGGTGCGTGACGTTCACGGCCGTGCAGGTCGTTCCGCATCGCGCATGACGTGTGGTCCCAGAGTGGTCCCCGCCTCTCCGGCAGCTAGCTATGTCCGTACATTTACCGTACAATAGGGCAATCCGCAAGTACGGGCAGCGATGACCGAGGGAAGAAGGAGATGTCGCCGTGGCAGTCAAAACGAAACGCATCGAGCTTCGCGCGGAGCAAGCGACCTTGGACCGCATCCAGCACGCCGCCAACCTTGTCCACGAGCAGACGTCGGAGTTCGTACGGAAAGCCGCGATGCAACGGGCCGAAGACATCCTGCGCCAGGAGCTGGTAACGGCAATGGAGCCCGAACAGTTCGACACACTGATGTCCTCGCTGGATGCCGCTGACGACGCGCCGAGGCTGTCGGCAGCCGCGCACAAACCAGCGGTCTTCACACGGCGCTGACCAATGTTCGAGTCGGCGCGACTCAGTGACGACCACGCGCTGGAAGAGTTCGACTGCGGTAAGGAGTCGCTGAACACCTGGCTCATCGCCCACGCCCGTCGTGCCGACAGCAGCGGAGTCGCACACGTCTACGTGTGGACGCCGTCCGGCGAACGGAGAGTCATGGCCTATTTCGCCATCTGCCCCACCGAAGTAGTGCGCAGCGACGACGGCGTCTCGAGATCCATGGCCGCCGGCCATTCCCGCATCCCCGGATACCTGATCGCTCGCCTGGCCATCGACACAACGCTGCGAGGTCACGGGTATGGCGAGCAGTTGCTCCTGGACGCACTGGGCAAAGCCGTCGCCGCATCGGAGATCGGTGGTGGCCGACTCATCGTCGTTGATGCCATAGACGACGAAGCACAGTCCTTCTACGAGCACTACCACTTCATTCCCGTCCGCAACCGTGAGCGTCGTCTGGTGATGAAGGTGTCTACAGCGGCGAAAGCGCTCGGAGCGCGGTGGCGGGAGTAATCCTTTTCGCCGAGAATTTGCTGCACCAAGGAGATGGCTGTTAGCGGTATCGAGAATTTCCCCGGCGAGTTGGACACGTTGCGCGCCGACAATGTGCGTTTGCGTCGTCTTCTTCAGCTGAGTGAGGAACAGGCACGTGCCGCCGCCAATGACCAGGC
>NZ_MVHU01000083.1 GCF_002086285.1 Mycolicibacter kumamotonensis
GTACCGACACACCCCCGGCCACCTACACCCCGGCCGGCGTCACCTCCCGAAACCCCACCACGCCAGGGGACTTACCCACTGGGACGGCAGCCTGCTCGAATCGGTGGAGTATGTGCCCGGCGAGCATCAGCTGAGTATCGAGGAGGAATTGGGGTACCCAATCGGCGGCGGGGATGGCATTCCGGAGCCTCCCGGGTATCGGCAATACGTACTGTGGTGGCCAGGCAATCTGGGCTTGGGTGGTGCGGTCTTGGCTGCGGGCATACTCACCGACAAGGTTCAGGTACTCTACGCCAGCACTCCGCTGCCGCCACCGATCATGGAGCAGCGTGCGAAAACGGCACCCACCATGGATCCGTTCACGCAGGCTACCGAGGTTGCAATGCCCGGAAAGCGGCGCCGGGACGAGGACTTCGCGGATGCCGACGGCGTCACCGAGGAGACACTGAACGAAGCGCCGCCGGAATCGTCGTAGCCCTCGTGCACACTGCTGGGTGCATGCGGGGCTCCCACTCGGGTGATGTTGAATCGAGCGCACGATGATCGAGGTTTTTGGTGCACGGGTCCGGCAGGCCCGGCTATTGCGGCGCATGACGGCAACTTCTGTGGTGGGCCTGGTTGGCTGGAGCAATGCCCGCCAGACGAAGATCGAGAAGTCTTCGACGATCATGTTGTCCGTTGATGAGGTTGCGGGGCTGTCGGAGTTGTTCCGCTTTCCTGCACGGTTTTTCAGCTCGGAACCGCAGTCTCGCGTATCGGCGGGTGAGTTGCTTTTCCGGGCGCCAAAGTCGATGACTGTTGGCGAGCAGGACTTCTTGGCGACGTTCGCTTCGCTCGCCGGCGATTTTCTCGGCGACCTGGATGAGCGGTCGAAATTGCCTCATGTGAAGGTCCCGTCGATCTGCGGCAAGGATCATCACCGGCCGAGCGCGGTCCAGGCCGCAGGGTGGCTGCGCGAGGCGATGGGGCTAGAACCTCATGAGCCACTGGATGATTTGATGTATGAAACTGAGCGATTGGGTGCACCGGTGATCGTCCGGCGGCGCACTCCGGGTGAGTGGGAGAGCGAGTTCGCGGCCACACCGGGGAGAGCGCGTGACGAGAAGCACTTGGGTTATTCGAGTTGGGTGGGACGACACCGGGATCGCCCGCTCGTAGTGTTGCGCGAATCCGAGTCGTGGGAACGGACCCGATTCACCGTTGCCCATGAGTTGGGGCATTTGGTGTTGCACAGCCGTGGGCACTGCTCGGTGAACTCGGGCGAGGAGTTGGAGGCCAACCGGTTCGCCACCGAGTTGTTGGCGCCCGTCGCCGCGCTGGCGCCGGAGTTGCCACAGGTGATGTCACTGTTGAACCTCAAACCGCTCAAGGACAAGTGGGGCTTGTCGTTGGGTTCGCTGATCATGCACATGCGTGACTCGGGATTGATCGACGCTGATCGCGCAAAAATGCTTACCACACAACTGTATTCACGGATCAATCCTGAGACTGGGCATACCTGGGGTATGACGGAACCCGGATGGAACGAACGTGACCCCGAGCGGCCCAGGCTGCTGCGCAAGTGGGTGGAACGCTGCTACGGGGATGCCTCGGTGCCGATGCTGGCCGCACGCGAGTCAATGATATTTCCATCGGATCTGCTCGAATGGTTCCTGGCTACGCAACGGCCTTCACCTGCATCTGACAGGCGCCCGATGGCTGCCGTCGGGATGCGCGGTGCTAGCGGATCAGCCCCGGAAGAGCGGCATCAAGTGGTCCGCCTCGACGATTTCCGTCGCGGTAAAACTCCATGAACGGCGCGAGAGGCTGCTGAACGTGGCGCGGGTGCAGCGGCTGTGTTTCCCGGACCGGCCTGATACCTACACGGTGGTCGGCGCCGATCGGCTACCCGTTGCACCTGCCCGAGAGTACTTGCGGTTCCTCGCAGATCAGGGCGCGTCTCCAAATACGGTGCGTGCCTACGCATACGGGCTATCGGCGTGGTGGACGGTGCTCGAACACACCGGCGCGGCCTGGGATGATTTTCCCACTAGCCTGTTTGGCGAGTTCCTGGAGGAATTGTCAAATCCTGTGGATCGGTGAGTTTCAGGCGACCTCCGTTCCGGCGGGTTGGGCCTCGGTCGGTGCTG
>NZ_MVHU01000084.1 GCF_002086285.1 Mycolicibacter kumamotonensis
TTGGCGAGTTGGTCGGCGATCTGGCGGCGTTCTCGAGCCTTCATGCCGCCGCGCAGAACGGTGACAGCCCGTCCCGCGGTGCGTAGTTGGTCGGTGATGGCGTTGAGATGCTCGACCCAGGTGGTGAGCACCAGGATGTTGGCGCCGGTTTCGGAGGCAGCCCGCACGTCGCCGACGATCTGCTCAAGTCGATCCTGGTCGGCAACGAGGGAGCGGTAGATCTCGGCCATTCCACCGGGTGCAGTGGGGTCTGCGTCGCCGCGGTAGTGGAATTGGGTTGGGTGCAGGTGCAGAACCGGGTGGGGTGTCAGTAGAGCGGAACCGTCGACCGGGAGTTGTCCGGCGCTGGGTGGCTCGATGGCCACGTGGTGGGATCCGAGTTGGTGGTAGATCAGGTCTTCGAGCCCGTCGCGGCGTTCCGGGGTGGCGGTCAGGCCGAGCCAGTATCGCGCGGAGATGCGGCTTAGGACGCCGAAGAATGCGCTGGCGGCGACGTGGTGGCATTCGTCGACGATGACGAATCCGTAGCCGGCGGTGATGTCTTCGACGTTGTCGCGGCGAGCGAGTGTTGGCAGCAGGGCGATGTCGAGGATGCCGGTGGTTTTCGACCGTCCGCCGCCGATTTGACCGCACTTGAAACCGAGGTGCCTGCTGATGCGGTCGCGCCATTGGTCGGCGAGGGCCTTGCGATCGACCAACACCAGTGTCGAGGTAGATCGCGATTCGATTGCCGCACAGGCGATGACTGTCTTGCCGGTGCCCGGTGGCGCGATGAGAACACCGGTGTCTTGTTCGAGGAGTTGGTGCAGTGCGGCGGTCTGGGAGGTTCGCAGCGGCGTACTGCTGGTGAACTCGTGATGTTCGCCGGTGATTCGCTTGTCGTCGACATGCAGCGTGCTGTCGGCCGATTCGACGAGTTCATTCAGCAGGGGATGCAGACCACGGGGCAGGACGAGGTCACCCTCGGCGGTTTCGTCGTAGCTGTAGAGGAATCGTGGTGTGTCCCAGGTGCTGCGGCGGGCGCGTTGGCGCGCATCGAATTCCGGGTTGCGTATCGATGCGGCGTGTTTGACGGCCGAGATCATCGCCGGGCCCAGATCGTTGGCGGTCAGGGTGAGTCGCGAGGTGAACTCTGCGCGCACGATTGCCGCCGGCCGTGGGACGATGCGCGACGACGTCGGTAGTTGCAGACGCCGGACATGGTGGCCGATCTGTGGGGCGGGAAGTTGGCGCGCCAACGCGGTCACGTCTTTGGTGGACAGTCGGGCGATGCTGGACAGGTAGGCCCACTGATCCTCGTAGGGTTCCGGGGTGGCCGGATCGAGGAAGACGGTAGTGCCGTGTTGTCGGCGCTTGCCGTTCATCGGGGCGGCGATCAGATTGCCCACCCCACGCCCGGTGTGCACATCTTGGGATGGGAACAATCGGTCATAGCTGCTCAGCTGCATGCTGCCGCGTAGGCGGAATGCCTCACCCAGCAGACTTGTGGCGACGCTGCGGGCGACCGCTGCCGAGATGGCATGAGCGAAGAAAATCCACACGTGAGCGCCGCGCCCGGATTGCGATACCTCCAGCGCGGCCGGAATCCCATAGGACCGTGCTGCTTTCATGTAGGCGAGCGCGTCGAGCATCGCGGCTTGCTTGTCGAAGTCGGCTGCGACCCACCAGCAGGTGTCATCATCACTGAGCGGATACAGGCCGATATGTGCCTCGCCCCGCAGATGGGCATCGACAACCTCGGGTGTCAGTGGGAGGTACGGCGCGTCGGCTCGATTCATACCCTTGCGCCAATAGCCCTTGATCGCCGGCATCCAGCCCGAGCGGCCATCTCGTCGATTCTCCCAGCGCAGTGCGTAAACATCGGTGCGGCAACGAAAGAGATCGAAGAAGAACCGCACCTTATCGGCAGAGCTGGAGCTCATCGTCACCGGTGAGGTCCGCGTACCGGTCAGCGTCGCCTGGTCATTGGCGGCGGCACGTGCCTGTTCCTCACTCAGCTGAAGAAGACGACGCAAACGCACATTGTCGGCGCG
>NZ_MVHU01000085.1 GCF_002086285.1 Mycolicibacter kumamotonensis
GAGTTCGCTCTACAGTGGACCACGACCCACCAACCCCAAGTCGCATAGCGACTGGACCACCAAACGGGTCCCCCTCACTTCGACGAGCACCGAGCCGGCCAGCCGCAATAGTGCGGCCGGATTCGGAAAGACCCCGACGACGTCGGTTCGGCGCTTGATCTCGCGGTTGAGACGCTCCAACGGGTTGGTCGACCAGATCTTTTTCCAGTGCGCCACCGGGAAGTCGGCGAACGCGGTGATGTCCTCGGCGGCATCACGCAGCATGGTCTCGACCTTGGGCAATTGCCGGCCGAGCATGGTGGCGATGGTGTCGAGTTGTTCGCGCACGTGCTCGGCGTCGGGTTGGGCGAAGATGGTGCGGATCGCCGCGGCGACCATCTCCGCGGAGCCCTTGGGCACCTGCGCGAGAACGTTGCGCACGAAATGCACCCGGCACCGTTGCCAGGCCGCTCCGATCAGCACGGCTTCGATGGCGGCCCGCAGCCCGGCGTGGGCATCGGAGATGACCAGCTGCACCCCGGCCAGCCCACGCGATTTCAGCGACCGCAGAAACGCCGTCCAAAATGCGCCGTCCTCGGAGTCTCCGACGTCGAAGCCGAGCACTTCGCGGCGGCCGTCGGCGGCCACGCCGGTGGCGATGACGACGGCTTGGGAGACGACCCGGTGGTTGACCCGGGCTTTGCAGTAGGTGGCATCGAGGAACACATACGGGAATGCCTGCTCCGAGAGCGGGCGGTCGCGGAAGGCGGCCACTTCGGTGTCTAGGTCCGCGCAGATTCGCGAGACTTCGCTTTTGGAGATCCCCGAATCGGCCCCCAGGGCTTTGACCAGGTCGTCGACCTTTCTGGTGGAGGTGCCGTGCAGGTAGGCCTCCATGACCACTGCGAACAGGCACTGATCGACTCGGCGCCGGCGCTCGAGCAGTGCGGGGAAAAACGAACCCGACCGCAGCTTGGGGATGCGCAGTTCCAGGTCGCCGGCCACCGTGGTCAAGGTGCGCGGCCGCGACCCATTGCGCTGATTGGTTCTGGACTCGCAGCGCTCATGGGCGGCGGCGCCGATCAGCGCGGTCAACTCCGCCTCGATCAGAGCCTGGTAGATGGTTTCGGCGGCTTGGGTGATCCGGTCACCGGCATCGGCGGTGCGCAGTGCGTCGAGCACCTCGAGCAAGGCAGACTGATCCAGGGCCATCGCGATGTTCCTCTCGGTAGTGATGCTTGGCGGTTTCACCACAGAGACTCACGCGATGGCCCTCTACACATCAGCACCGACACGCCGCCACTACTTACACCACTCCCCGGGACGTGAATGTCGTTCGCCGCCAAGTAGTCACGTCCCGGTTGCGTCATCTGGATGATTTTTGTCATCGCCCGGCGCGCGTTCTTCGGTATCGCATGGAAGTCGTATGGGTGATCGTGTCGCCGCCGCTTTTCATCTTCGACACTCCAAATATCTTCACTGACACCGAGCCCCGGAGCGGCCGATGGAACCTTCCGTTCGTTGATCGGGGTGAAGTTCGCTCCTTCCAGGCAGGCGATGAGCACAGCGATAGCGACTGCCCCCTCCTGGCTGACGAACAGCATCGGTCGTGCCGCGTTGACCCCCGAATATCTGTAGTCGGAGACCGTGATTCCCAGCGCATCGCGAGTCGCATCCGATAGCGGAGCACCGGCCGTGGCGACTTCATGAAGCGCGTCGACGCGAGCCCTCTGCTCAGGTGGGAGTTTCGTACTGTCACGCCGCCGCAGCATGAGGAGATTTGGATAGATGCGCTGGTACTCGGCATTGACGGCGACTGTTGCTGCCTTGAGGATCGCGTCGTACACAACCTTTGGATAGGGCTGACTTTCGGCGGCGTCCCTCTTCGGGAGCCGTCGATTGAGGTGTTTCGGCAGGTCGGGGTGAAGTCGGGCGTGTCATTCCATCTGTGTAAGTCCGAGGTGGTCCATCATCGGACCGCCGTTGGGGCGGACAGAAGGAGTGTT
>NZ_MVHU01000086.1 GCF_002086285.1 Mycolicibacter kumamotonensis
CTAGGACTCTGCTGAATAATCCCGCGTGGCTTCGCCTTGTGGTTGGCGGTGCCTGGGACCCTTGGTGAGTGCAGGGTGAGGCTGATCGTCAGCGGGATCTATTGGATGTGGAATCGGTAGTGGGGCATCTGCTCCCGACTGGGACCGTGTTCGCGTTTTTGGCCGAACATCGGGCTCGGTTGTTCCCGGCGGAGATGTTTTCTGATCTGTTTCCCTCAGGTCGTGGACGGCCGTCGATCCCGCCTGAAGTGGTCGCCTCGGTGATCGTGTTGCAGACCTTGCATGGGTTGTCGGACCGTGAGGCTGCCGAGGCGGTCATGTTCGATCTGCGGTGGAAAGCGGCGTGTGGGTTCGCGATCGACGCTGCCGGGTTTCACCCGACGACGCTGACCTATTGGCGGCGTCGGTTGGCGGCCAGCGATGCGCCGCAACGGATTTTCGACGCGGTTCGTGAGGTCATCACACAGACCGGGGCGTTGGCTGGCCGGGCGCGGCGGGCACTGGATTCGACGATCCTCGATGACGCGGTCGCCCGCCAGGACACCGTGACTCAGTTGATCGCGGTGATTCGTCGGGTCCGCCGCGACGTGCCCGGCGGCAACGCGGTGGTTACCGCGCAGTGCACACGGCTTGCCGCGTTGACCGGCCAGGACTACACGGCCACGGGCAAGCCGCGGATCGCCTGGGATGACCACGCCGCCCGTGAGGAATTGGTCACCGCACTGGTCAACGACGCTTTGGCGCTGCTGGCAGTCCTCGATGTCGAGACGATCCAAGAGCACAGCGGTAAGGCCGCCGAAGCGGTCGCGTTGCTTGCCTTGGTCGCGGGCCAGGACGTCGAGCCTGCCGAGGGTTCTGACGGGACCGACGGGCGGTGGCGGATCGCGCGGCGCACCGCGCCGGATCGGATGATCTCGACCGTGGACCCCGATACCCGCCACGCGCACAAGACTCAGCACCGCCGCCAGGACGGGTTCAAGGCCCATGTCGTGGTCGAGCCCGACACGGGCCTGACCACGACCGTGCGGTTGACGAAAACCAACGGTCCAGATAACTCCGATGCGAACGTGGGCGCTCAGTTAGTGACCGCTGACCCGACCATCGACGCAGGCCAAGACATCGAGGTGCTGGGTGATTCCGCCTATGCCACCGGTGACATGCTGCACACACTGGATCACAAGCAATGGAAGCCGCTGGTCAAACCCTGGCCGGTCAAGCCCGCAGTCGAGGGCGGTTTCACCATCGACGACTTCACCCACGACGCTGTTGCCGGGACGTTGACCTGCCCGGCAGGGGTGGCCAAGCGAATCACCAAGAGCCGCAAAGCCGTTTTCGGAATCGCATGTGCGCACTGCCCGTTGCGGGCGCGATGCACCACCGCCAAGAAGGGCCGCACCATCGAGCTGCACAAGCACGATCTGCTCCAGCGTGAACACCGTAAACGCGCCGCCGACGCCAACTTCCAGGCCACCTACCGCCGGCATAGGCCAATGGTCGAACGCACAATCGCCTGGCTCACCCGCGGGAACCGCCGAGTGCCCTACCGCGGAATCGTCAAGAACGACGCTTGGCTGCATCACCGCGTCGCGGGGTTGAACCTGCGCCGCCTGATCACCATGGGCCTGACCCACACCGGCACCGCCTGGACGCTGGCCTGATCCAGCGACTCAAGGGTGTTGCCCTCAACCCCACGCCGTGTCACGATCGCCACGGCGGGGTGACCTCTCCTGTCGACCCCAGGGTCTGACTTCAGATCAGCGCCAACAAGCGCCACGAGGCACCCCGCCCCTCAGGCCACTAATTCAGCAGAGTCCTAG
>NZ_MVHU01000087.1 GCF_002086285.1 Mycolicibacter kumamotonensis
CCCGCAGTCGACCCCGCCGCACTACCACCCCTACCGCCGGCACCAGCCGCCGCCCCGGTACCACCACCCGCACCAGCACCACCATTGCCACCACTGCCCGCCGCGCCACCAGCACCACCATCACCACCGACGCCACCAACACCATGAGCACCGGCCACACCATGCACCGACGCACCACCAACACCACCAGCACCACCGGCGCCGCCATCACCACCATTGCCGGCCGTGCTGGTCGCATCCCCACCATCACCACCGTCATCACCAGAACCGGCCACCGCATCCACACCGGCAGCACCATCAGCACCGGCACCACCAGCACCGCCGACACCACCACGGCCACCGGCACCACCAGCACCACCATCACCGGCATCGGCGCCACCGGCACCACCAGCACCACCGGCGCCACCATTGCCACCGGTCAACCCCGCCGTGCCATCACCGGAGACATCGGTGTGCCCGGCCACCCCGGCCGCGCCATCACCACCGTTACCGCCGGCACCACCATTGCCCAGATTGCCGCCATCACCACCACGACCACCAGCACCACCAGCAGCCCCGGCCTCGGTGGCACTGAACCCGTCACCACCACGACCACCGTTACCACCACCGGTAGCCGCCGCCCCGGCACTACCGGCCGCACCCGCACTGGCACCAAGCCCACCGCCACCGCCAGCACCGGCCACCCCGGCATCGCCACCACGACCACCCTCGCCACCATCGACGCTTAACGCATCACCATCGGCGCCATCACCACCATTGCCACCGACCCCGGCCGCACCACCATTGCCACCGTTGCCCCCGATACCGCTGACCCCGGCGGCACCGATCAGACCACCGGCCCCGGCCGCCCCACCATTGCCACCGGCACCGGCCGCGCCACCATGGCCACCATCACCGGCCGCACCACCGGCAGCCCCGGCCTCGATCGCATCGACCCCATCACCACCGGCACCACCGGCGCCACCATTGCCGCCATGGCCACCAGCACCACCAGAACCACCCGAACCGATCAGCCACGAACCCTTACCACCGGCACCACCATTGCCCCCGGCACCACCGGCTAGGCCCAGCCCACCATCAAGACCGGCCAAACCCACCGCCCCGGCCGCCCCCGCAGCACCATCACCACCAAGACCACCGTTGCCGCCAACGCCGTACATAAAACCGACACCCGCGCCACCAACACCACCATGGCCACCAGCACCACCATCGACACCAGCACCACCAGTGCCGCCATCACCACCAACACCCATCCACCAGCCACCAGCACCGCCGGCGCCACCATCACCACCATCAAGCCCCGCACCACCGGCGCCACCATCACCGAACATCCCCGCCGAGCCACCGACACCACCGACGCCATCAATGGACGTACCACCGGCACCACCATCACCAAACCACAAACCACCAGCACCACCGGCAGCATCAGCCAACGACCCACCATCAACACCGTCAACACCGTTACCGATCAGAATCTGACCGAAACCAAACGTCGCATTGATAAACGAATTGACCTCAGCACCAAACGGACTCAAAATCCACTGCTGCCCCAACTCATGCAGCGGCGCATAGAACAACGAACCAAACCAATCATCAGCAGCCGCCGAACCCGGCACCTCAGCCACCGACACATCAAACGACAACCCCCACATTAGCCAACAACGGCTCCCACGACGCCGCATCAAACAACGTCTCCCACGACGAAGCCTGACCCAAATCCCCCAGCGCCCCA
>NZ_MVHU01000088.1 GCF_002086285.1 Mycolicibacter kumamotonensis
GGGCGTGTTGTTTGAGAACTCAATAGTGTGTTTGGTGGTTTTTGTTTGTTGTTGTTTTTTGCCATGCCTTCGGCGTCCCGTGTTGGGGGTGTGGTGTTTTTTGTCGGTTTTTCGGAACTGATGTTTTCAGGATTGTTCTGAACGTTTTTTGTTTGGAGAGTTTGATCCTGGCTCAGGACGAACGCTGGCGGCGTGCTTAACACATGCAAGTCGAACGGAAAGGCCCTTTCGGGGGTGCTCGAGTGGCGAACGGGTGAGTAACACGTGGGTGATCTGCCCTGCACTCTGGGATAAGCCTGGGAAACTGGGTCTAATACTGGATAGGACCATGGGATGCATGTTCTGTGGTGGAAAGCTTTTGCGGTGTGGGATGGGCCCGCGGCCTATCAGCTTGTTGGTGGGGTGATGGCCTACCAAGGCGACGACGGGTAGCCGGCCTGAGAGGGTGTCCGGCCACACTGGGACTGAGATACGGCCCAGACTCCTACGGGAGGCAGCAGTGGGGAATATTGCACAATGGGCGCAAGCCTGATGCAGCGACGCCGCGTGGGGGATGACGGCCTTCGGGTTGTAAACCTCTTTCAGTATCGGCGAAGCTTGCGGGTTTTCTCGCAGGTGACGGTAGGTACAGAAGAAGCACCGGCCAACTACGTGCCAGCAGCCGCGGTAATACGTAGGGTGCGAGCGTTGTCCGGAATTACTGGGCGTAAAGAGCTCGTAGGTGGTTTGTCGCGTTGTCCGTGAAAACTCACAGCTCAACTGTGGGCGTGCGGGCGATACGGGCAGACTGGAGTACTGTAGGGGAGACTGGAATTCCTGGTGTAGCGGTGGAATGCGCAGATATCAGGAGGAACACCGGTGGCGAAGGCGGGTCTCTGGGCAGTAACTGACGCTGAGGAGCGAAAGCGTGGGGAGCGAACAGGATTAGATACCCTGGTAGTCCACGCCGTAAACGGTGGGTACTAGGTGTGGGTTTCCTTCCTTTAGGGATCCGTGCCGTAGCTAACGCATTAAGTACCCCGCCTGGGGAGTACGGCCGCAAGGCTAAAACTCAAAGGAATTGACGGGGGCCCGCACAAGCGGCGGAGCATGTGGATTAATTCGATGCAACGCGAAGAACCTTACCTGGGTTTGACATGCACAGGACGCCGGTAGAGATATCGGTTCCCTTGTGGCCTGTGTGCAGGTGGTGCATGGCTGTCGTCAGCTCGTGTCGTGAGATGTTGGGTTAAGTCCCGCAACGAGCGCAACCCTTGTCTCATGTTGCCAGCACGTTATGGTGGGGACTCGTGAGAGACTGCCGGGGTCAACTCGGAGGAAGGTGGGGATGACGTCAAGTCATCATGCCCCTTATGTCCAGGGCTTCACACATGCTACAATGGCCGGTACAAAGGGCTGCGATGCCGTGAGGTTTAGCGAATCCTTTAAAGCCGGTCTCAGTTCGGATCGGGGTCTGCAACTCGACCCCGTGAAGTCGGAGTCGCTAGTAATCGCAGATCAGCAACGCTGCGGTGAATACGTTCCCGGGCCTTGTACACACCGCCCGTCACGTCATGAAAGTCGGTAACACCCGAAGCCGGTGGCCTAACCCTTTGGGAGGGAGCCGTCGAAGGTGGGATCGGCGATTGGGACGAAGTCGTAACAAGGTAGCCGTACCGGAAGGTGCGGCTGGATCACCTCCTTTCTAAGGAGCACCATTTT
>NZ_MVHU01000089.1 GCF_002086285.1 Mycolicibacter kumamotonensis
GCGCGGGGTGGGGTGGATGAGCCGGTGGTGGTGGGGCTTGCTGGTGCGCAGTCTGCTGATGTCGCGGCGTTGGCGGTTGCCGTGGAAGACGGACGTGTTCCTGATGTCGTCGTTGCCCGGTTGCCTGGTGGTGCTGGTGGTGGTGTTGAGGCGGTGCATTCCGGTGTGCGGGGGACTCTGGAGCTGTTGCAGGCGTGGTTGGGTGAGGAGCGCTTGGCGGGTGCGCGTCTGGCGTTGGTCACCCATGGGGCGATTGCCGCGACAGCCGGTGAGGTGCCTGACCCGGGTGCCGCCGCGGCGCGTGGCCTTGTGCGGTCTGCTCAGGCAGAACATCCTGAGCGCTTTCTCCTTGTCGACGTCGATACCGAGATTGATGGCAACGTCACGGATTTGCCGTGGGCGGACTTGCTGAGTTGTGGTGAGTCGGAGCTGGCGTTGCGTAGGGGGGGCTTACTGGCACCTCGACTTGGTCGAGTGGTGAGTCGGGGGCCGGCTCCTTCGCCACTGGAACCAGAGGGCACGGTGCTGATCACCGGCGGTACCGGTGCTGCTGGTGGCCTCGTGGCAGCTCACCTTGCCCGTGAGCATGGCGTTCGTCATCTGGTGCTGTTGAGTCGTCGCGGCGCCGCGGCAGAGGGCAGCCAAGAGCTGGCCGCTGAGCTGGCTGACTACGGCTGCTCAGTGACCTTCGCGGCGTGTGACGCTGCTGATCGCGATGCGCTCGCTGGTGTGCTGGAGACCATTCCTGAGCAGTATCCGCTGCGGGCCGTTGTCCATGCGGCCGGCACACTTTCCGATGCAACGATCGCGTCGTTGACCGCTGAACAGCTCGAGGAGGTGCTGCGCGCCAAGGTCGATGCGGCCGTGCACCTCGATGAGCTCGCTGGTGACGTTGAACTTGTGCTGTTCTCGTCGGTGGCGGCTACGTTCGGGTCGGCGGGGCAAGGCAATTACGCCGCAGCCAATGCATTCCTCGACGCCCTGGCCCAGCGGCGGCGTGCTCAGGGCCGACCAGGTCGCGCGTTGGCATGGGGGCCGTGGTCGGTCGGGATGGCAGCAGCACTTCAAGACGCCGATCGCGCGCGGATGGAGCGTTTGGGCATGCAGCCGCTCGACGGTACGCGTGCGCTGGCTTTGTTTGATGCCGTCAGCGGGGTCGACGCCGCCCAGCTCGTCCTCGTCGCTTTGGACTTCAGCCGACTGTCGACCCTCGCGCGGGCCGGCCTTCTGCCGGCCTTATTCAGCGGGTTGGTGCGAGTACCGGCTCGTCGGCGCGCGGATAGCGGTGCCCTTTCGCGTCGGTTGTTCGAGATGGCGGAGTCCGATCGTGATGGCTTCGTACTGGATTTGGTGGGTAGGGAAGCCGCGGCGGTGCTCGGGTATGAGTCGTCGGCGGCGGTGGATGTGGGTCGGGCGTTTAAGGAGGCGGGTTTCGACTCGTTGGCGGCGGTGGAGTTCCGTAACCGGTTGGCTCAGGTGACGGGGTTGCGGTTGCCGGCGACGTTGATTTTCGACCATCCCACTCCGGCGGCGGTGGCGGCGTTTGTGCGGCGGGAGGCTGAAGGCGCTGTCGTGGAGGAGGCGGTCGCGCCGGCGGCGGCTCGTGGGGGCGTTGTCGGTGTGGATGAGCCGATTGCGATTGTGGGGATGGGGTGTCGGTATCCGGGTGGGGTGGGTTCTCCGGAGC
>NZ_MVHU01000008.1 GCF_002086285.1 Mycolicibacter kumamotonensis
CGGGCAACTGCTTCTTCGACATGGCTCCATCCTCGTTTCCAAGGTCTGGAGCCTCCATCAAACCCAGGGCGATTCACAACGAGGAACTCGACGAGCTGGGTGGCACCGAGTTGGAGTTCCTGCCCATCACCACCGGGGCGTACCTCTACCTGTCCGGGACACCATTCAAGGCCTTGGCGACCGGCGAGTTCATCGAGGAACAGATATTCAACTGGACCTACAGCGACGAGCAGCGGGCCAAGCAGCAGTGGGCGAAGGACCACCCGGACGCATGGAACCCATACGGGGCGCTACCGGAGATGCGACTGCTGACCTATCAGATGCCCGACGAGCTGCTGGCGATTGCCAGCCAAGGGGAGTTCGACGAGTTCGATCTGAACGAGTTCTTCGCCGCGATCGGCGATGGGCACGCAGCAGAGTTCAAGTACAAGGGCGATGTACAGAAGTGGCTCAACATCATCCGCGGCGCATACTCCCCGACTCAGATCGACAACCTCAAGCTCGGAGGGAAGAAGCCGCCCTTCCCCTACTCGGACGTCCGCCTGCTGCCGTACATGAACCATTCCTTCTGGTTCCTTCCATCGGTCGCTGCGTGCCAGGCGATGGCGAATCTCTTGGCGGAGAAGCAGAACGTGTTCTACCACGAATACACCGTGCTCACGGTCGCAGGCCCAGGGGCCGGCGTCGGGCTGGCTGCGCTGCCTCCCGTCCGCGAGGCGATCGGCAACGGACACGACTCGAAGACCATCACGCTCTCCTGTGGCAAGCTCACCACCGGGGTGACGGTGCCGCAATGGTCGTCGATCCTGATGCTGCGCAACCTCAACTCGCCGGAGACATACTTTCAGGCGGCGTTCCGTGTGCAGTCGCCGTGGTCGATTAAGAACCCGGACGGTGACGACCCGAACCTGGAAGAGAATCTCAAGCCAGCCTGTTTCGTGTTCGACTTCGCGCCGACACGTGCTCTTCGGCAGATGGCCGAATACGGGATCGGGCTCTCACCGGAAGTCCCCAACCCGGAGGACGCGGTGAAAGATCTGGTCAGCTTCCTGCCGGTGCTCGCCTACGACGGTTCCAACATGACCCAGGTGGACGCCGGCGGCATCCTGGATATCGCCATGGCCGGCACCTCCGCGACACTGCTCGCCCGGAAGTGGGAGTCGGCGCTGCTCGTCAACGTCGACAATGACACCCTGCGCAAGATTCTCGATAACCCCGCAGCTTTCGACGCTGTGATGCGGATTGAGGGATTTCGGGCGCTGGGGAGCGACATATTCGAAACCGTCATCAACAAGAGTGAGAAGGTCAAGGCGACGAAGAAGGCCAAGGGCGAGGACATCTCCGCTAAGGAGAAGAGGGAACTGACCGCGGAGGAAAAGGAGTACAAGTCGAAGCGGAAGCTGATCCAGGAGAAGCTGATCAAGTTCGCGACCCGCATCCCGGCCTTCATGTATCTCACCGACTTCCGCGAGAACACGCTCAAGGACGTCATCACGAAGCTTGAACCCGGTCTCTTCAAGGCGGTCACGGGCCTGACCGTGGACGACTTCAACCTGCTGGTTTCCCTCAATGTCTTCAACAGCACGCACATGAACCAAGCGGTGTTCGCATTCCGCCGCTACGAGGACTCCTCGCTGTCCTACACCGGGATCGACAGCCACGAGGGGCTCAGCCACCTGGGTCTGTACGACACGGTCGTTGCGCGAGAGGCGTAACAGACGGGATTCAGGGGGCTGCCATTTCGCAGTCGGTTTAATTGCCCGAATGCCTTGATAACGAGTTTCCCGGCTCCGGAGTAGGAGAATCGGAACCGGCAGCTAAGGCGGCACTTCGTAGGGTCTCGGCCGCAGATTGAGCGGCGCTGCAAGCAGCTGCAAAAGTTTGCCGAGCAGTCTCCATTGCAGTAGAGACTTGCTGCGCATGCGCCGAGTCAAGAACATCTGTATGGAGACGCACCGCAAGGGCACCGAGTACGTCAGCTTGGGTCAACCCGATGCCTGCGAGACTTTCGATGAGCTTGGCCGTCACTGCTGGTTCGCCGACTAGCATTCCAACCTCGATGAGATCCCCGGCCAGCGTGTACATCCGCGTACGGATGTTCTCGGCCTGGGCTACCAGCGGGGCGGCATCTCCCCAAGCGTTGAAATCTGGAATTGTCACCTCGGCGGGCATGCCAGGCTCTTGAGGCCATAGCTCCCTCATCGGCGGCGCGGCCCTTACAGCTACTCTACGGCCGGGGGCCGGCACAAGCAGGCCCTCATCGCGGAGCTCTTGTACGGCCCGCCTAACGGTCATCCTTGCGACGCCAAAAGTTTTGGCTAGCTTTGTCTCTGCTGGAAGCCGCTCCCCGGGAGCCAGCTCGCCCGATGTGATCGCTTGTCGCAGCATGTGCGCGATCTGTTCGTATGGCAGCGCATCTTGGTCGCGATCAACCTGGTCGAACTCCAACACGGCCCCTTAATCCTCGGACTGGCACCAAACTAGCCAATAGCTAGACCAATCTACACGGTGTCGGCCTCAAGGCGTAGTCTCGCTAGCCCAGATGACCCACGTGGCCGGATAGCGCCTCTGGACCCACTTCCTCGCAGGTAATTGAGCTGTGAACGCACCTGGCACCGCCGCGTCGCCAGCACGCCAAACCGAGAAGGCGACCATCGCAGAGCCTTCGACACTTGATTTGTCTAGTCATTGTCTATACCGTAATTTTTGTCCGCCAGGAACCGCCGGTGGCCCGAAACAGAAGGGAACCAAACATGTCCATCCCCAAATGGCTTCAGATCACGCACGACCAGGTGTTTTCGTGCGGCGCGTTCGTCGTATCGGAAGTGACGCCGATGATCGACTTCAACCGGTCCTCCGGCGAGAACCGTGTCCAAGCGACCGACCGCGACACCGGTTTACCGATGTGGCAGGTGGAGGCGCTCGACGGCGATCCGGCCGCACCGAAGCGCAGCCGCACCGTAACGGTCAAGTTCGCCGCCCAAACGCCACCCACCGCCCCCACCAATTCCAGCGGGACACCGTTCACGCCCGTGGTGTTCGAAGGACTGATGGGCCTGCCGTACATCGAGCGATCTGGAGACTTCTCCCGGATCGCGTGGTCCTTCCGAGCCGCGGGCATGACAGCGCCGGGCAAGACCTCCACCGCGGCGAACACGGGCAGGGCGTCGGCATGAATCCCGACCCGTACGCGCCCGTCGGTTACGACATACCGCTGCTGTTCGACCACTTCCTACACTTGCTGATCAGTTTCGTCCTGTGGGTCGTGGTCGCCGTAATCATCGCCGGCGTCAGCCTGATCTGCTGGCGGCTGGGCTCACCGGAAACCTACGAGGAGCACCTCGCTGGACCAGCGCGTCTCCTACGCTGGCGGCTTTGGGCGCACATCTCGTGGCGACGGCTGTGCAAGCGCTGCGGCCTGTCAGGCTCTGAGCACGTCACCCGCCGTGATCGTGACGGACGTCAGGTCGCCGCGACCCGCTGGTTTCATCCAAAGCTGGTGGGCACCGGGGTTACCCACACCGGCCTGCGCTTGACCGTACGGGCGAGGATGGGACAAACCGTCGAAGACTTGGAGAGGGCCGTTCCGGCTATCCGCGACGCCGCGCGTGCCCACTCGGCGCGCTCGGTCGTGGTCTCTCCCGGCACCATCCGCATCGAACTGGTCATGCGCGAACAGCTGTCGACGATCGGAAACCCCGCGCAGCCGACGACGGTGACCACAGCGCGAATAAGGCTCGGGCGATGTGAAAACGGCGCACCCTGGATTCTGCAAGTCGCCGAACGCCAAACCCTGACAGTTGGGTGCTCGGGCTCGGGAAAGGGGTCGGTGTTCTGGGGTATTGCCTGCGGCTTCGGCCCTGCGATCGCGGAGGGCCTGGTCCACCTGATCGGGATAGACCTCAAGTACGGCATCGAAGTGTCCGTCGGCGCCCGCTTGTTTACCAGGGTCGCCACCACCGAAGCCGATGCAGTGAAAACCCTTGCCGCGGTGGAGCAGCTGATGGACAAACGGGGGGCGCGAACGGCAGAAAAGACCCGGCAGCACAGGGCCACGCAGTCGACTCCCCTAATCGTTCTGATGATCGACGAGTTGGCGGGGCTGACCGCGTACATGAGCGACCCGGCGATGCGCAAAGAAGCCAATGCCTCGCTGTCACGGATTCTGTCGAAAGGCCGCGGCCTCGGAATAGTGGTGGCTGCCTTCGTGCAGGATCCCCGCAAAGAAGTGATACCGATGCGCGGTCTGTTCACCCAGACGATCGCGCTCCGGCTCCGTTCCCGCGACGAGGTCGCCATGGTGCTCGGTGATGGGCTCGCCGACGTTGCACCAGCCCACCGCATCAGCCCAAACGATCCGGGGACCGGCTACGTCATCGACGAGGACGGGCAGGTAACCAAGGTGCGATCCGACTTCTGGACCAACGATCAAATCCGGTCCATCGCAAAGAAATACGGACGGACGCGCACTACAGAGGCAGGACCGCGCCATGAGTGACGACTGGCCCCGCTTCGCGCCACCCGACCAGGATCAATTGGCGCGCCGGGCTGACGACCTTCGGCACCGCGCCGCGCTGGTCCGCCGATACGGCTGGGGCCAGTACCGGAGTCGCTGGTCCACGGGCGAAGTTCTCGGAGTCGCCTTGGTCCTGGACGATCAGGCCGAACTGTGGCGCCGCTTCGCAACAACGGAGTCCGCTCTTGCCGCCTGGGCATTCACCCTGTGGGGACTCGCACGCGGCGAAGACGATGTCGCAGCCGGACTGCCAGCCACCCTGGCCTGGTTCGAGTCTCTCCGGGACCAGTCCACCAGGCCGCAGCCGCCGAGGTGATCGAGATGGTCACTCACGGCATCCGGGAAGCGCTCGTCACCGCTGGTGGCTTTCCAGAGCTGCTCACCGTCGATCAAGTGGCAGCACTGCTCGGCGTCTCCGCTGCAACCCTCAACCGCTGGGCCGCGCTCCGCGAAGCCACCGGTGAGCAGATCGGTCCGCCCTGCTACACGCTGTCGGAGCGGGTGCGGCGCTGGGATTGCGCGGAGGTCCGCTCCTGGCTCAAGCAGGTGCGTCGCTAATGGCCGGCAACACGCCGCGCGGCATCCGAAAGCGCACCAATACGGCCGGACAGCCCCGCTACCAAGTCCGCTACCTGATTCGTGATCCTGACGCGCCATCCGGTTGGGTTGAAACGTCCGCCACGTTCCCGACTCTGCGCGAGGCGAAGGCGTTCAAGTCCGAACGCGACAACGAGGCCGCACTCGGTGCACGGCGGTTCGACCCGCGCCTCGGCCGCACACCACTGAATCGGATCTGGGCACAGTTCTCCGACTCCAAGAAACCCGCGGTGTCACCGAAGACTTGGAGCGGCTACACCCAGCACTGGGAACTGCGCATCTCGCCCCGGTTCGGTCATGTGCCGGTTGATGAAATCACCCGCGCTGACGTCCAGGCTTTCGTTGACGGGCTCACGGTCGGGCCGTGGGCGAAGGTGTCCACGTTGCGGCTCCTGCGGTCAATCCTCGACGTCGCTTACCAGGACGGCCGAATCCACCGCAATCCTGCGATCGGTGTGTCGGCGGGTCGGATTCCCGAGCGGGAGCGCCACCGCTACCTCACCGCGCAGGAGGTCCAGATACTCGCCATAGCTTGCGGAGACCAGGGCGATGTCGTGACAATCCTCGCCTACACCGGCCTGCGCTGGTCCGAACTCGTCGGCCTTCGCGTCAAGGACGTCGACCTGGTAGCCCGCCGCCTCTATGTCCGACGGGCCGCGCCCGAGGTGGTAGGCCGCATCGTCATCGGGCCGCCGAAGACCCGCGCCGGTATCCGAGCCGTCCCGCTCCCCCTAGTCGTCGTCGACATCCTCAAAACGCGGATCGGTGGGCGGGCTCCCGACGAGCCCGCCGTCACCTCGCCCAACGGGGCATTGCTGCGATCGAACAACTGGCGCCGACACACGCACTGGAACAAGGCCCTGAAGAAGACCGGGCTGGCGCCGTTGACGATTCACGATCTGCGCCATACCTACGCCAGCCTGGCCAGAAAGTCCGGCGCAGACCTCAGATATGTGCAGAAAACCATGGGCCATTCGACACCGACCGTGACCGCGAATATCTACAGCGACCTCTACGCCGACGAGCTGGATCAGGTGGCAACCAACCTCGATCAGCTACATGCGACCGAGATTCACACACCGACGACCGGACAGAAACCGGACAAAGAAAACTGACAACCGAGTGCATAACCCGTGTCTATGCAGGTGAAGACTGGTGGCCAGGGCCGGGATCGAACCGGCGACCTTCCGCTTTTCAGGCGGACGCTCGTACCAACTGAGCTACCTGGCCGGAAGGCACGTGTGCCTCGCCGCATAAAGCGACCCTGACGGGACTTGAACCCGCGACCTCCGCCGTGACAGGGCGGCGCGCTAACCAACTGCGCCACAGGGCCTTGCTCGTCGCTCCGCGTCTCCGCGATGCGAGTACCCCCTACGGGATTCGAACCCGCGCTACCGCCTTGAAAGGGCGGCGTCCTAGGCCGCTAGACGAAGGGGGCCAGAACCGAATCTCTCCGGGGACTCGCAACGTGGTCACGTTGGGAGCTTCGCTAGCTTAGGGCACGGCGGGTCCAATCCTCAAACGCGGGCTCGATCGGGGAGGCAGTATTCTGTCCCGGCACGGCCCCTATAGCTCAGTTGGTAGAGCTACGGACTTTTAATCCGCAGGTCGTAGGTTCGAGTCCTACTGGGGGCACCACATCGATGGCGTCGGCGCGCCGTCGCCGCCGCACCGCCGGGTCAGCCGCTGTGATGCTTTTCATACCGACGAGCCGGGCAGTGCGGCGCTCAGATAGGTCAGATCGCCGAACGCCACCGCCAGCGGATCGTCGCCGTACTCCAGGCCGGCCTCGGCGTAGAGCTCGGTGACCTGCCGGCCCGACACCGTCCAGCCCGCCGCCGTCAGGTAGTCGACGATGTGGTTGCGCTCGCCGTGGTAGATCAGCTCGCCGATCTCGACCTCGCAGCCGATGGATTGCAGCTTCTCTCGGTGCTCGCGCCACTCCGGGCCGGAGAACACCGTGGTGTCCTGAATGAACTCACACGCCAGCCGGCTGCCCGGTGCGCTCAACCCGGTGATGGTGTCGAACAGGGCGTCCTGATCGTCCGGCTGCAGGTAGACCAGCAGGCCCTCGGCGCTCCAGACGGTGGGAGCGTTCGGGTCGAACCCGGCGGCGGTGAGCGCGGCGGGCCAGTCGTCGCGCAGGTCGACGGCCACCGTGCGGCGCTCGGTGGTCGGCTCGGCGCCCAGACCGGCCAGGGTGGTGGTCTTGAAGTCGATGACCTGCGGCAGGTCGACCTCATAGACGACGGTGCCGGCCGGCCAGGCCAGCCGGTAGGCGCGGGCGTCGAGCCCGGCGGCGAGGATGACGGCCTGGCGGATGCCGCCTTGGGTGGCGGACTCGAAGTGCTCATCGAAGAAGCGGGTGCGCACGCCCATGCCGTGGCCCATCCGGACCGGATCGAAGTCGTCGCCTTCGGGGAACGCGATGTCGCCGTCCACCATGCGGGTGAAGAAGTCGATGCCGACCGCCCTCACCAGCGGTGCCGCGAACGGGTCGTTGATCAGTTTGTCCGGTCCGGTGGTGGCCAGCGCACGCTGCGCGGCGACCATGGTCGCAGTCGCTCCCACACTGCTGGCCAGGTCCCAACTGTCACTGTCCGAACGCGTCATCAACCGTTCCTTCCGAATTTCGCCATTAACCAAACTATCTAGACAGGCTACCCAATGCCGCTGTGCTGGGACACCACCGCGCCCGCGACGACGGTCACCGCGACCGTCTCGGCGTCGAGTGCGGCCAGGACCTCGGCCGGGCCGGCAGCCAGCAGACACAGGTCGCCGGGTTCGCCGGGCGCGATCCGGCGCGGTGTCGCCGGCCGCTCGGGCCGGCCGGCGAACATCGCCAGCGCGGCGCGGGCCGATATCCGCTCGGCCGGGCCCAGCACCGCTCCGCTCGGGGTGATCCGGCGCACCGCGGCCCGCATGGCCGCCCAGGGATCGCCGTCGCCGAAGGGCGTGTCGGTGGACAGCGCCACCGGAATACCGTTGTCGCGTAACGACGCCAGCCGCCACAGCTCGTGGTGCCGGTCGGGTTCGATCTCGGCGAGGTAGTCGTCGCCGCGTTCGGCGACGAAGTTGGGCTGGGTGATCACGGTGATCCCGAGTGCGGCGAGGTCGGCCAGCCGGTCATCGGGCACCACCGCCGCGTGTTCGATGCGATCGTCGCGATGCGCCCCGGCGGACTGCCATGCCGCGATCGCCACGGTCAGCTGCGCATCGGTGACGCAGTGCAGGGCCACACCGTGATCTCGGGAGTGGTTGTCGCACAACGCTTTTACCAATGCATCAAGGTTCAGGCGGGCGTCGTCGAGGATGATCTTGGCCGGCCCGAGGGTGACGCCGGGCGCCGGGGCGGTTCCGGCGGGCGCCAGGCAGTGCAGGCGCTGCAGCAGCTCGCCGCGACCCCGCGCCGCGGCGAATACGGCGACATCGGTGTCGCCGTGGTCCGGGGTGGCCTCGGTGATCCCGGTGACCCCGCGGGCGGCCAGCTGACGGCTCAGCCGCCGCAGCGACGGCTCTCGCTGCGGCAGCCCGGGCGCCGGATCGCCCTGCGCCCGCAGCAGCCGCCCGTCGGGATGCTCCCCCATCCCGATCCGGGCCAGGCCGGCGGAGTTGAGCACCCACAGCGCGCCGCTGCGGTGCGCCACCCGCACCGGGGTCTCGGGGCAGAACCGGTCCAGCAGCGCGGCATCGAGCTCGCCGGCAACCGACTCGTGGTAGCCGTACCCGCGCACCCAGCCGTCGTGATCGGGGGTCGCCGCGCGCAAGGCGGCGGCCAGCTCGTCGACGGTGCGCACCTGCGGCGGACCCAGGCGCACCGAATCCTGTGCTGCGGCCGCCGACCGCAGATGCAGGTGGTGATCGTGCAGTCCCGGAATCAGCGTGGCGTGGGCAGCGTCGAACACGTCTTCGCCGCGGCGCGCGTCCAGCCGGGGCGCGACTTCGACGATGGTCTCGGCCAGCCGGACATCGACCACGGATCCGTCCAGCAGCACCGCGCGCTGGATCAGCACCGTGACACCATCTCGCCGACCCGCGCATTGTCCGCCCCCAGCCGCGGGCCAGGGCCGTGGATGCGCGGGCGCGGGGGCGGCGACACCGGGTACTGACCGCCGCCATGCCGCGGCAGCGCGGCGTAGCCGGCTGCGACGGCGGCCAGCGCGAAGGTGATGACCTCGCCGCCGCCGCGGGCCAGCGCCTCAAGCACCGCTCCGGCCGCTTCGATGCCGGTCAGCGGATCGGCGATGGCGTCGCCGCAAAACACCGGGTCGCCTGCCGCATCGAAGCCCACCAGCCCGCCGGCCACCGCGGCGTCGTCACCGAACCCGGGGAAGCCGTCGTGGCCGGTGATCTGCAGCCACACCCGCCCGGGCCGGCCCGCCACGTCGAACGGCCCCAGCCCCCGGCGGGTAAGCGCCGCGGGACGCGAGCCTTCTAGCACCACGTCGGCGGCGGCCAGCAACTGCGCCAGAAAGGCGGCGTCGCGATCGAAATCGAGTGCGCAGGAAAGCTTCCCGGCGTTCATCCAGTCGAAGAACGCGGGGTCCCCGGCCCGGGTGCCGTCCGGGCGGGACGGGCTTTCCACCTTGATCACCGTGGCGCCGGCCTGCACCAGCAGTTGCCCGCACAGCGGCCCGGCCCACAGCGAGGTCAGGTCGACGACCAGCGTGCCGCGCGGTCCGCGGCCGGGCCCCGAAGGCCCGGCCCGGCGGATCAGAGGCGGCGCGGCAGCGGCCTCGCCCAGCGCGGCGGCGGGGAGATCGAGCAGTCGCGCCCGCGCCACCACGCCGGCCACCGGCTTGTCGGCCGCCCATGCGGCGAGGGCCCCCCACGGCTCGCCGGGGCACTCGGCTTCGATCAGGGCGGGCACGGCGTCGATGTCGTCGGGGCGCGACAGGGTGAGCGCCCACCAGCCGTCGGCGGCGGTCAGCAGCCGGGAGGCTCCCCCGGCCGAGACGCGGCCGGCTCGCGTCCAGCCCCGCAGTGCGGCGCGGCCGGCCAGTAGGGTCGCGGCGTCGACGCCCAGGCCCAGCCGGTCGACGGCGTCGGCCGCGCGCTGCAGCACCGCGGCGCGGGAGAAATCCGGCGGACCGTCGGGCGCACCGGTCAGCCAGGCCAGCCCGGATGCGCCCCAGCCGATCGCCGGATCCGCTACGGGCACGGCCGGGCCTCGGCCGAGACCTCGTCGACCAGCCCCCACCGCAGGGCGGTCGTCGCGTCGATGGTGCGTCCGGACAGGATCAGATAGGCGGTGCGCCACCGTCCGATGCGGCGCGGGATGCTGACGGTGCCACCGGCGCCCGGTATCAATCCGAGGTTCAGCTCCGGCAGGCCCAGCACCGCGTCCGGGTGGGCGCGCACGCTACCGCAGAAGGCGGCCATCTCCAGTCCGCTGCCGAGCACCTGGCCGTGGATGTCGGCGCGGCAGCGGGCGCCGAGGCGGGCGGTCAGCGCATCCAGCGCCAGCGCGGGGCTGTAGCGGGTGCGGGCGAGGTGGGCGCTGGGCACATCGGTGAAGCCGCCGAACTCGGCGAGGTCGCCGCCGCTGCAGAACGATCGCCCGGCCCCGGACAGCACCACCTCCTCGATCGAGGTGTCGGCCTCGGCGACGGCCAGCCCGTCGAGCAGGCCGGCGCGCATCGCGTTGCTGAACGCGTTGTGCCGTTGTGGTCGGTTCAACCGCAGCCGCAGGGTGTCGCCGTCGCGGTCGATCAGCACCGGGTCGCTCACCTCCGGTGCCGTGGCCGGTCCCCGCTCGGCCAGCCAGTCGGCGAATTCCGGGCCGGCCTGCAGCACCGAGTAGGCCAGGGATTCGGTGATCACTCCGGCGAACGCCGGCGCCGCCGGGTCGATCGCCCGCAGCACGTCGTCGCAGATCGCCGCCGCGTGCGGGCGGCGCCGGCACCGCTGGGCGATGTCGGTCAGCGCCTGGCTGACCGATCCGACGGTGATCACCCGGCGGTCGGCCACCTCGGTCTCCGAGAGGGTGAAGCTGGCTCGCTCCAGCCAGTGCTCGGCGTGCGCGCCGTCGAATCGGGCACCGGTCGCGATGATGAGCCCGTCGCCGGGTTGGGCGTCGGGTGCCGTCTCGAGATCGACCACGCTGATCATGACGCACGTCAGCGTACCGAGGGCGGCCGCCCGAACCGGCGTCCGACGGTAGCGAAACTACCGTAAAATGATAATGTCGTTCTCATTCACGACGCATGACGGGGAGCCGAGCGGTGAGCATTTCGTTGTTGCTGGAAATGGCGGTGTCCGCCGACCCGGATCGGGTCGCCGTCGTCTCGGAAACGACCCGCTACACCACCGCGGAGCTCAACGCCCTCGCCGACGCCGGGGCCGGCGTGATCAACGAGACCGGTGCGCGCAGTGTGGCCTACGTCGGGATGGGCGGCGACATGCTGCCCCTGCTGCTGTTCTCCGCGGCGCGGGCCGGGCAGCCCTTCGCGCCGCTGAACTACCGGCTCAGCGGGCAGGCGCTGCGCGAGCTGATCGGCCGGCTGCCGCAACCACTGGTCGTCGTCGACAAGGAATACCTGGACCTGATCGGCGAGGCCGGCGCGATCGGCGTCGGCCAGATCGATTCGGCCACCTTCTGCGCCCGGGCTCGCACCACCACACCCGCGGTGCAGTGGCCGGACCCCGACGACGTGGCGGTCGTGTTGTTCACCTCGGGCACCACCTCGGCGCCGAAAGCCGTTGAGTTGACCCACAACAACCTGACCAGCTACGTGACCGGGACGGTGGAGTTCGGCTCGGCCGATCCCGACGACGCCGCGCTGATCTGTGTTCCGCCGTATCACATCGCCGGGGTCGGCGCGGCGCTGAGCAACCTGTATGCCGGACGCAAGTCGGTCTATCTGCGCCGCTTCAGCGCCGCCGAGTGGGTCCGGCTGGTCAGGACCGAGGCGGTGACCACCGCGACCGTGGTCCCGACGATGCTCGAGCGCATCGTCTCGGAACTGGAAGCCCGCCCGGTCCCGCTACCCACCCTGCGCAACCTGGCCTACGGCGGGTCCAAGGTGGCCCTGCCGCTGGTGCGCCGGGCGCTGGACCTGCTCCCCGAGGTCGGTTTCGTCAACGCCTACGGCCTGACCGAGACCAGTTCGACGGTTGCGGTGCTCACCCCCGAAGACCACCGCACGGCTTATGCGTCCCCCGACGAGGCCGTGCGCAAGCGTTTGGGTTCGGTCGGGCGCCCGGTTCCCGGCATCGAGGCCGTCATCCGCGACGACGAGGGCCGGCCGGTCGCCGCCGGAGTGCCGGGAGAGTTGTTCGTTCGAGGCGAGCAGGTTTCGGGCACCTACACCGGCATCGGGTCGGTGCTCGACGACGACGGTTGGTTCCCGACCCGCGACCTCGCCGTGCTGGACAGCGAGGGCTACCTGTTCATCGTCGGCCGCTCCGACGACACCATCATCCGCGGCGGCGAGAACATCGCCCCCGCCGAGATCGAGGACGTGCTGGTTGAGCACCCCGAAGTGCGTGAGGTCGCGGTGGTCGGCGCCCCGGACCCGGAGTGGGGCCAGATCATCGTCGCCTGCGTGGTAGCGGCGCCGGGTGCGTCGCCGGAACCCGAGGCGCTGCGCGAGTATGTTCGGGAGCAGCTACGCGGTTCCCGCACGCCGGATCGGATCGTCTTCCGGCCGGAGTTGCCGACCACCCCGACCGGCAAAGTGCTGCGCCGGGAACTCGTGGACGAACTGCAAACAGTGAATGCCGAAGGGGCACAATGATCAAGTCCGGTACCCGTCTGAAGAGTCAGGTGTGCGACACCCAGGTCATCGTGGTGAAGACCGCCGACAGCCTCGATGATCTGCGCGCCGGCGGCGCCCCCATGGTGCCGCTGGACGGCGACGCCTCCGGCGGCGCGACCTTGGACCCGGACTTCGCCGACGGCGCCGTGATGGGCAAGCGCTACGTCGACGAAGCCGGCGCCGAGGTCCTGGTCACCAAGGCCGGCGCCGGGACGCTGAGCATCGGCACCGTGCCGATGGCCATCAAGGAAGCCAAGCCGCTTCCGGCCAGCGACTGACCGGCGGGGCAGACCTCCTCAGGCCTGCTTCGGCACCGGCCGGAAGAACACCACCAGCTGCCCGATCCCGCCGGCCAAGCCGAGCCCGACCGCGATCGCCAGGCCGGTCCACCCGTCGCACCAGTTCTGGCCGAACAGTAGGTGATCCAGGCTGAGCGGCCCCGCGCCCACCATGGCGATCCCGACCGCGACGGCGGCCAGCACCAGGTTGTATTCCCACCCGCTGTTGACGATGAAGAAACCGTTGGCGCGGTGCACGGTCCAGGCCGCCACCAGCATCAGGGCGACGAAGCCCGCCGCGGGAATCGGTGTGAGCAGACCGGCGGCCAGGCCCAGTCCGGCGGCGATCTCGGTTCCGGCGGCCACCCGGGCGTGGAAGGCGCCGGGCCGCATGCCGATGCTGTCGAACCATCGCGCCGTACCGGGGATCCGGCCCCCGGAGAAGATCTTGTTGTAGCCGTGCGCGGCCATGGTCAGACCGAGGCACAGCCGCACGATCAACAGTCCCACACCGTAAGCGGTCATCGAATGGGTTCTCCTTCTGCTTGGTCTTGCGGGTCATCTTGCTGATCCGCAACGCGGATCACGTGCTGGAGCCGACCGACGAAGACCGGCGGATAGACGCCGACGCCGGCCCGGGTGATCCAGTCGGCGGCGAATTCGGGTTGGCTGATCCACTGCGCGGCAACGACTTCGGCTTCCTCGGTGGCTTCCTGCAGCATAAACACCTCCCGGGGATTGTCGAACGCCCGGTAGATCCAGACGTTCCGGATGCCCGCGGCGGTGAACTCCTTGGCGGTGGCACGCACGTGTGCGATCAGCGCCTCGGCGTCGACGACTTCGGCCACCGCGGCCACCACCACTGCCGGCGGCGAGGACTGCGAATCGGCCAGTTCGATGCGCTGCGCGAGCGAACCGGCGAAGACGGCCGGGATGTCGTTGACGCCGACGGCGTCGAACCAGTGCATGAAGGCGTCATCGCGGAGCAGGTCGGTCACCGGCTCAGCGGCGCAGACCGACATCACCGCCAGCACCCGGCCGGGATCCGCCGACGAGGTGTAGACGAGGACCTGACGGGCGCCCAGGTGCGCCAGGCTGTCGCGGTGGCGCTGCAGCAGCGGCCAGATCCGAGCCGGATCGGGAACCCGATAGTCCGTCACCAGCACCAGGGAGCGCGACAGCTCGGGCACGGTCTCTCCTTCAGGCGCGACGGCGCCCCTCAGCTTGCCGGGCTCAGGTCCGCCGCGACCGATGTACACGCCGCCGGCCCGCAGCGAAACTTCTCGATGTGGGCTGATCCCGAGCGGGTGGCCGCCGGATCGACGCCGGCCGCCCGCAACGCCTGCGCTTTGAACGCGCGGGCCGCCGCGCTGAGCCGGTGCTGGCGGGCGTCGACGTCGTCATGCAGTTCGGCGGGCACGGCTCCCCACAGTGTCACCTCGGTGCTGCTGTGCGCCAGCGCGTCGAGCACGCCTTGGCGCACTTGTGCGTGGCCGTCGAACATCTCGGCGCAGACGGCGATCGTGTGGGGGTGCGGCCACTGCTCCCAATGCTTGAGCACCGACGCCAGGTCCAGCACCCGGGCCCCGAGGATCTGCAGGGGGCGCGTGTCGGTGTCCTCCGCGGCGTCGAGGATCATCACGGTGACATCCCACCCTGCCGTCGCGCGGTCATAGAGCCAGCCCCCCGCGGCGGTGACGACATCGAGGACGCTGCGGCCGACGACGTCGAACCGATAGCGATTCTGCGGGTCGCCGATCATCGGTGCCCGTCCTTTGCCGGCGGAGCGAAGTCGCGGGCCAGTGTTTCCGTATACGCCGTGAACACCTCGTTCAGGGGTAGCGAAGGGTCCAGAAGCCATGACATCTCCATTCCGTTGATAAAGGCGAGAATCTCGGCGGCCTTGATGTCCGCGTCGAAGTCTGTGCGGTAGCGGCCGGCGTCCTGGCCGCGCCGGATCAGGTCGGCGACGATCTCCACCGCGGCGCGGTACCGCTTGAGCATCCGATCGTGCAGTGGCGCCTCGGGCAGCACGTTCTCCGCGAGCAGCACGGTGAACGTTCCGACCAGTTCGGGTGCCCGGGCGAACCGCTCGGCCACCCGCTGGATCTCCTCGATGAGGTCGCCGCTGCGGTTGGCGTGGGAGTCGTCGTCGGCGTCGCGGGCGTCGAGAACGGCGTGCAGCAGCTGTTCCTTGGACGCGAAGTGGTGCAGCAGGCCGGCCGCACTGACGCCGGCATTGCGGGCGATCTGCGCCAGTGAGGTGTTGCGCCAGCCGTTGCGCGCCAGCAGGTGTTCTGCTGCGAGCAGGATCCGCTGCCGGCGGTCCTCGCCCTTGGCGAGCAATGTGGCGTACGGCCGTGGTGAGGTCACCGGGCTCCTTCGATCAACCAACCAAGTGAACACACAGTAGGTTGGTTAGGGTAGTTGTGACAAGGGTCTCATCGAAGATTCTTTTTCGCCGAGGTCACACAGTCGTGTTAGAGGCCCAGCGACTTGGCGATGATCATCTTCATCACCTCGCTGGTCCCGGCATAGATCCGGGCCACCCGCGCATCGGTGTAGAGCCGAGCGATCGGGTACTCCATCATGTAGCCGTAGCCGCCGAACAGCTGCAGGCAGCGGTCGATCACCCGGGCCTGCATCTCGGTGCAGAAGAGCTTCACCCGCGCCGCGTCGGCCGCCGACAGCGCACCCTCGACGTGTTCGGCGACCGCCCGGTCGAGCATGCACTGGGCGGCCTCGATCTCGGTGGAGACCGCGGCCAGCTCGAATTTGGTGTTCTGGAACGACGCGACCGGTGAACCGAACACATTGCGGTTACGGACGTAGTCGATGGTGGCGGCCAGCGCCGAGCGGGACTGAGCGACCGATCCGACGGCGACGGTGAGCCGCTCCTGGGCCAGGTTGTGGCCGAGGTAGCTGAACGCCTCCCCCTCCTCCCCCAGCCGGTTGGCCACCGGAACCCGGACGTCGGTGAAGGACAGCTCGGCGGTGTCTTGGACCTTGCAGCCCATCTTGTCCAGTTCCCGGCCCCGGGCGAAGCCCGCCATGCCGTCCTCGACCACCAGCAGGGTCAGGCCGCGGCGGCGGTTGTCGGGGTCGGTCGAGGTGCGGGCCACCACGATCACCAGATCGGCCTGGATGCCGCCGGTGATGAACGTCTTGGCCCCGTTGAGGATGTAGTCGTCACCGTCTCGTACGGCGGTGGTGCGCATCCCGGCCAAGTCCGATCCGGTGCCGGGCTCGGTCATCGCGATCGCGGTCAGCAGCGTGCCGGCCGCCAGGCCGGGGAACCAGCGTGCCCGCTGTTCGTCGTTGGCGTAGTGCAGGAAGTACGGCAGGATCACCTCGAGTTGGGTGCGCACCGTGGACAGCGTCACCAGGGCACGCGCCGCCTCCTCCTGCAGCACCACGTTGTAGCGGTAGTCCTCGATGCCCGCACCGCCGTACTCCTCGGGGATGGCCATGCCCAGCATCCCCAACGAACCCAGCTGCTCGAACACCTCGCGGGGCATCCGGCCGGCCTTCTCCCAGTTGAGATATTCGGGCACCACGTGCTTCTCGACGAAGTCGCGGGCCAGGGCCCGAAACGCCTCGTGGTCTTCGGTGAACAGAACACGCTGCATGTACTGTCCCCTAACCGACCAGCTCGACGATCGTGGCGTTGGCGGTTCCGCCGCCTTCGCACATGGTCTGCAGGCCGTAGCGAATCCCGTTGTCGCGCATGTGGTGAATCATCCGGATCATCAGCACCGCACCGGAGGCGCCGAGCGGATGGCCCAGTGCGATGGCCCCGCCGAGCGGGTTGAGTCGGTTGGCGTCGGCGCCGGTGTCGGCCAGCCACGCCAGCGGCACCGGCGCGAAGGCCTCGTTGACCTCGAACACGCCGATCTCGTCGATGCCCAGCCCGGCCCGCTTGAGCACCTTCTCGGTGGCCGGGATGGGCCCGGTCAGCATGAGCACCGGGTCGGCCCCGGTCACCGCGCCCGCGCGGTAGCGCACCAGCGGGGTCAGCCCGCGCCGGGCGGCCTCGTCTTCGCTCATCACCAATAGTGCTGCGGCACCGTCGGAGATCTGCGAGGAGTTGCCGGCGTGGATCACGCCGTCCTCGCGGAAGGCCGGCTTGAGGCCGGCCAGCTTCTCGGCGGTGGTGCCCCGTCGGATGCCCTCGTCGGCGTCCACCACGCCGCCGTCCGTGGCGACCGGCACGATCTGATCGCGAAACGCCCCGGCGTCCTGCGCGGCGGCGGCCAGCTCATGTGAGCGCACCGAATATTCGTCGACCTGAGCGCGATCGAAACCCCACCTCTCGCAGATCATCTCGGCGCCGATGCCCTGGTTGAACTGGAATCCGTCATAACGCGCCAGTGCTTGCGGGCCGAACGGTTCTCCGGTGGCCCTGGCGGCGCCGAGCGGGACCCTGCTCATCACCTCGACACCGCCGGCGACCACGACATCCTGCTGCCCCGACATCACCGCGTGCACCGCGAAGTCGAGCGCCTGCTGGCTGGAGCCGCAGGCCCGGTTGACCGTGGTCGCCGGGACGTGCTCGGGCCAGCCCGCGGCCAGCACGGCGTAGCGCCCGATATTGCTGGACTGGTCGCCGACCTGCGACACGCAGCCCCACACCACATCGTCGACGGCGCCGGGATCGACACCGGTGCGCTGCATCAGCTCGTTCAACACGAGCGCGGACAGGTCCGCGGCGTGCACCCCGGCCAAGCCGCCGTTGCGCTTGCCGACCGGGGTGCGCACCGCCCCGACGATCACTGTTGGTCGCATCTGAACTACTCCGATCTCGTTGGCTTCGCCGGCCACCCGCCGGTGAAGCGCGGCGTGCGTTTCTCTGCGAACGCCGCATACGCTTCGGCGGCGTCGGTTCCGGCGAAATTGACTATCTGGGCTCGTGATTCATTGGCCAGGGCGGCGGCCAGGGTGGCGTCGGCTCCCTGGTTGAGCAGCGCCTTGGTCTGCGCCAAGGCCCGCGGCGGGCCGGCCGCCAGCCGGTCGGCGAGGTCCTCGACGAACGCGTCGATCTCACCGGACCCGACCACCCAGGTCACCAGGTTCAGGGCTTGGGCTTCGGCGGCGTCGATGGTCTCGGCCAAAAGCGCCAGCCGCTTGGCCTGCTGCAGGCCGACGATCTTGGGCAGCAACCATGATCCGCCCAGGTCGATCGAGAGCCCCCGCTTCGAGAAGATCTGACAGAACGTCGATTCCGGCGTCGCGACCACCAGATCGCAGCCCAGGGCCAGGTTCCAGCCCGCACCGACCGCGACGCCGTTCACCTTGGCGACGGTCGGCACCGCCAGCTCGTGCAGGGCCAGCGCGACGTCGGACAGCCGGCGCAGCTTCTCGGCGGGGTGGACCTCATCGGGGGTGCCGATGTCCGCGCCCGAGCAGAACGCACCGCCGGCGCCGGTGATGACCAGAGCGCGCAGGTCGCGGTCGTCGGCGGCGTCGCGCAGCGCCTCCCGCAGCTCCCGCCACAACTGCGGGTTGATCGCGTTCTTGCGTGCGGGCCGGTTCAGGGTGAGCGTGCGCACGCCGTCGCGATCGCTGCTCAACAGGACCGGTTCACCGGCCCCGGTGTGGTGTGCCATCAGTTCCCAGCCTGCCCGATCGCTCCCTGGCCGCGGAGCGCGGCGATGTCGGTGTCGGTGAAACCCAGCTCGCCCAGCACCGCGTCGGTGTGTTCGCCCAGGCCCGGCACCGCCCGCATCGGCGGGTCGTAGCCGGCGATCACCGGCGGGGGCAGCAAGGACGGGATCGGTCCGGTGGGTGTGTCGATCGAGCGCCATCGCTGCCGCTCGGCGAGCTGCGGATGGGCCAACACGTCGCTGGGCGTGTTGTAGCGGGCGTTGCCGATTCCCGCGGCATCGGCGGCGTCCTGGATCTTGGCCAGGTCGTGGCGCGCGCACCAGTCGCCTATCGCCTCATCCAGGATCGCCCGGTGCGCGACCCGGCCGGCGTTTCCGGCGAAGCGCGGGTCGTCGGCCAGATCGTCGCGGCCCAGCAGTTCGCGGGCCAGCCGCTGCCACTCCCGGTCGTTGGTGGTGCCCAGCACCACGGTGTGCCCGTCGGCGGTCGGGTAGGCGCCGTAGGGCGCCACCGCCGGTGAGCTCATCCCCAGCGGCTGCTGGTCGATCCCGGAGTGCCGCGCGTAGGTCAGGTGGTAGCCCATCATCTCGGCCATGGTGTCGAACAGGCTCACGGTGATCGACGGCGCCGGGGAATCCTGGTCCGCCCCTTTGCGCCCGGCCAGCAGCGCCACGATCGACAGCGCCGAGTACAGGCCGCTGGTCACGTCCGCTACCGGCGGGCCCGGTTTGGCCGGGGCGCCCGGATTGCCGGTCACCGAGCACACGCCCGATTCGGCCTGCACCAACAGGTCGTAGGCCCTTTTGTGCGACAGCGGTCCGCCGGTGCCGTAGCCGTCGATCTCCACGGCGATCACGTTCGGGTGCCGGTGCGCCATCTGCTCGGGGGAAAGGCCCAGACGTGCGGTGGCGCCCGGCGCGAGGTTGGACACCAGCACGTCGGCGCGGTCCAACAGACGATGCAGGACATCGCGTCCCGCTTCGCTTTTCAGGTCCAGGGTCACCGACTCCTTGCCCCGGTTGACCCAGACGAAGTGCGCGGCCTGGCCGTGCACCACGTCGTCGTAGTAGCGGGCGAAGTCACCGCCGTCGGGGTTTTCCACCTTGATGACCCGCGCGCCGAAGTCGGCCAGGGCGCGGGTGCACATCGGCGCCGACACCGCCTGTTCCAGGGTCACCACGGTGACGCCGGCCAGTGGTGCGGCTGACTGTGGGGGCATCACATCACCATGCCACCATCCACCGGCCCATCAGTAACTCCTGGGTAGTCCGAGCACGTGCGAACCCAGGAAGTTCAGGATCATCTCCTGACTGATCGGCACGATCTTCATCAGCCGCGACTCGCGGAAGTACCGCGACACCGCGTACTCCTCGGAGTAGCCCATGCCGCCGTGGGCCTGCAGCGCCCGGTCAGCAGCCGCGAAACCGGCATCGGCACAGAGGTATTTGGCCATGTTGGCCTCGCGGCCGCACGGCTTGCCGTTGTCGTAGAGCCAGGTGGCCTTGCGCAGGATCAACTCGGCGGCATCCAGGCGGGCCAGCGAGTCCGCGAGCGGGAACTGAATGCCCTGGTTCATGCCGATCGGCCGGTCGAACACCACCCGCTCGTTGGCGTACTTGACCGCGCGGTCCAGCGCGACCCGGCCGATGCCCAGCGCCTCGGCGGCGATCAGCATGCGCTCCGGGTTCAGCCCGTGCAGGATGTAGGAAAAACCTTTGCCCTCTTCACCGATCCGGTGTTCGACCGGGATGCGCAGGTCGTCGATGAACACCTCGTTGGAGCCGACGGCGTTGCGGCCCATTTTGGTGATCGGCCGGATGTCGACGTGGTCGCGGTCGATGTCGGTGAGGAAGAGGGTGAGACCGTCGGTGGGTTTGCCTCCGCGCTCCTGCACGTCCTCGCGGGACTCGGTGCGGGTCAGCAGCAGGATCTTTTCGGACTCGACGGCTTTGGAGATCCAGACCTTGCGACCGTTGACGAGGTAATCGCTGCCGTCGCGCTTGGCGAACGTGGTGATCCGTGTCGTGTCGAGGCCCGCGGTCGGTTCGGTGACGCCGAAGCACACGTGCAGGTCGCCATGGGCGATGCGGGGCAGGGTTTCGGCCTTCATCTCCTCCGAGCCGAAGACCACGACCGGCTGCATACCGAAGATCGACATGTGGATCGAGCTGGCGGCGTTCATGCCGCCGCCCGAACGCGCCACTTCTTCAGCCAGGATGGTGGCCTCGGTGATGCCCAGCCCGTGGCCGCCGAACTCTTCGGGGATGGTCATGCCCAGCCAGCCGCCACCGGCGATGGCGTCGTAGAACTCGCGCGGGAATTCGTGCGCCAAGTCCTTGGTCATCCAGTAGTGGTCGTCGAACTTCGCCGCGAGTTCGGCGACCGATTGCCGGATCAGCTGCTGGTCCTCGGTCAGCTCGAAGCTCATTCCGCCGGACATGGTCTCCTCCAGTCCATCAGCACAGCGCGTGGACGTTCATTAGTCGCAAACGAGAATATCATTCTCGTCACTGGGTTCCTTCGGCGTACCAGGTGCGGAACTCGGCGTAGTTGGGCATCTCTTCCGAGTTGGCCTTCGGGTCGATGCACACGTGGATCACCGCCGTCCCGCCGGCGGCGTAGGCGCGTTTGATCGCCGGCCCGATCTCGGCCTCGTCCTGCACATACTCGCCGTGGCAGCCCATCCCCTCGGCGATCTTGTCGAACCGGACGTCCTTGCTCCAGTGCACCCCGGGCTGCGGCGAGGGCTGCTCGAACGTGCGCTTGTACACCCCGACCTCCAGGCCCCACTGGTGATCCACCCCGACCACGCAGACCAGCGGGAGCCCCAGCCGGGCCGCGGTTTCCAGCTCGGCGATGTGGAACAGGAACGCCGAGTCACTGGTCAGCAGCATCACCGGCCGCTTGCCGCCCTCGGCGACCGAGGCGCCCACCGCGTACGGCAGCCCGGTGCCCAGGTGACCGAAGTTCTGGTTCCACATCACGTCGTGGGGTTTGGCCTGGGAATAGGTCCACTGGAAGATGACGGTGGCGCCGCCGTCGCGGACCATGATGCCGTCGGCGGGGAATGCTTTGGTCGCCTCGACCACGAAGCGCGCCGGGTGCACCGGAGAACGTCCGGCCGGAGCGGTCTCGGCCAGCTCGGCGAGCTGGTCGGCGTCCTGTTTGATCCAGCGGTCCAGGTCGGGTGACGGGGAGCGGGGACGGTCTTTAAGTGCCTCCACGAGCTGCGGGACGACACCGCGCAGGTCGCCCACCAGCGGCACGTCGACGGGTCGGTTCACCCCGATCGCCAGCGGGTCCTGTTCGACGTAGACCCATTTGCGCTCGGCGTTGCGCTCCGCCCAGTGCCGGGTGGTGCCGTAGTGCACCGGCTCGCCGAGTTCGGTGCCCAGCGCCACGCAGACGTCGGAGGCCGCCACCGCCTCGACCGCCGATGCGGAGAACCCGTAGGGGAAGGTGCGGTCTTCCAGCCCGGGGATGAACGCGGTACCGCCGGAGGTCTGGATCACCGGACACGCCATCAGCTCGGCGAGCTCCGCGACCGCCGCCGCGCTGCGCGAGGTGTGCACCCCGTGGCCGACCAGCAGGATCGGGCTGGCCGCGTTGCGGATGATCTCGGCGGCTTCGGCGACCTCGGGCGCACCGGCCCGTTGATTCACCAGCCGGTAGCGGTGCGGCTCCGGTGGACCGGCGACGTCGAGCTCTTCGAGGATCACGTGCGACGGGTATTCGATGTAGGACGGTCCGGGCGTGCCGGACAGCGCGCGCCGGATAGCCTCGTGCACGATCTCATCGGTCTGGCCGGCGTACTCGATCGATGCGCTGTACTTCACCGACGGCGTGAAAAGCTCTTCCTGCCGGACGAATTGGATCCGCCCGCGTCGCACCCTCCGTTCGGTGATGCGGGCCCGTTGTCCGCCCAAAAACACCACCGGGGAGTTCTCCACCTTCGCGCACATCATCGCCCCGGCGATATTGGCCACCCCGGGCCCCAGCGTGCCGATGCACAGCCCGGGCCGGCCGGTCATCCGCGACGCCGCCTCCGCCATGAATCCGGCGCTCTCCTCGTGGTGCGGGGCCACCACCGACCAGCCGCGCTGTTCGGCCTCGACGAACATGTGCACGAAATTCGGGTCGGGGATGCCGAACAGCGTGTTGACGCCCTCGGCTTCGAACAATTCCAGTATCCGGCGGTAAACGGGTACACCCACTTCTCGAAACTCCTTGTTCTGCTTGCTAATACCGTTGAGCGAGATGTTGCCGGTGCGCTGCCGGTGACCCGAACAGCGACCGGTTGAAGACGGCGCGTTTCAGATAGACGTGGATGCCGCTCTCCCACGTGTAGCCGATGCCGCCGTGCAGCTGCATGGCCTTGCCGACCACGTCGACGGCGGCACCGCAGGTGTAGGACTTCGCCATGGCGACCGCTGCATCGGCGTCCTCGGGGCCGCCGGCCACCACCGCGACCACCGCCGCAACGGCCTCGCGCACCAGGGCGCGGGCCACCGACACCTTCACCTGCATGTCGGCGCAGGCGTGCTTGACGGCCTGAAAAGACCCGATGGCACGGCCGAACTGTTGTCGCGTCTGCGCATACGACACGGTCGCGGCGAGCATCGCCTCGGCCAGGCCGAGGCTGTCGCAGGCCACCGCGAGCGCCGCCCGGTCGCGCACCGTCTGGGCCCCGCGCAAGTCGGCGAACCGCAGCGGCTCGGCAACCTCGATACCGTCGGCGGCCACGGCGGCCACCGCGCGCGTCTCGTCGAGCACCGGTTGAGGTGTGACGGTGAGATCGTCGGCGACCACGGCGACTTCGGTGCCGGTGTGATCGGTGGCCAGCACCAGCAGCCGGTCGGCGCCGTCGGCGTCCGGCACGAACTCGGCGCGGCCGGTCAGCCGTCGGTCGGCGGACAGGGTGAAGCACCCGCGGTCCCCGAGCACCGCCGCCGCCCTGGTCGGCCCGGCGGTGACGCCGGACAGCAGTTCGTTGCCAACGACGCTGTCCTGCAGCGTATTGAGCAGGCCCACGGCCAGCACGGCGCTGCCCAGGTAGTGGGTTGCCGCGGCGGCCCGGCCCAGTTCTTCGCAGACGACCGCGACCTCGGCGAACGTCGCACCGGCCCCGCCCAGCGCGTCGGCGACCTCCAGCCCCACCCAACCGGCGCCGATCATCGCGGGCCAGTCGACCAGCCGGCCGCGGGCCAGCATGTCGCCGGCGACCGCCCGCAGGTCGTCATGCAGGTCCGCGAAATCTGTCGTCGTCACGGTGCACTCGGTTCCCGCGGCAGCCCCAAGCCGCGTTCTCCGATGATGGTGCGCTGGATCTCACTGGAGCCGCCGGGGATGGTCCATTCCCAGGAGCCGATGAAGTCCAGCACCCAGGAACCGGATTCCCACCCGCTGGACAGTGGTTTGGCCAGTGCCGTGTGGGCGGCCAGTCCGCCGATCTCGGTGCCGAAATCGGCGAGGCGTTGCAGCAGTTCGCTGTAGAACAGTTTCACGATCGAGGCGTCGGCCGGACCGGCGGTGCCCGCCTCGACGTCGCGCACCAACCGACGGCACATCGCACGCAGGCCGGTGATCTCGGTCTCGAGCTGCGCCAGCCGGTCGGCCACCACCGGGTCATCGGTGGGGGCGGCCTGCACCAGCCAGCGGAAACCCGCGCAACCCAGCCGCTCGGCCAGCTCGAGCATGGTCATGCCGCGTTCGGCGCCCAGCGTCGCCTGCGCCACCTGCCATCCGGCGTTCTCGGCTCCGATCAGGTTGGCCGCCGGGATCACCACGTCGTCGAGGAAGATCTCGCAGAAGTGCTGGTCGCCGACGGCGTTGCGGATCGGCCGGACCTGGACTCCGGGGGTGGCCATGTCCAGCAGGAAGTAGGAGATGCCCTTGCGCTTGGGTGCGTCCGGGTCGGTGCGGGCCAGCAGCAGGCACCACTGCGCGTAGCTCGCGCCGCTGGCCCACAGCTTCTGGCCGTTGACCACATAGTCATCGCCTACCCGCCGCGCGGTGGTGCGCAGCGACGCCAGGTCCGAGCCGGCTTCGGGTTCGGAGAAGCCCTGGACCCAGATCTCGCCGTCGAGGATCGCCGGCAGATGCCGGCGGCGCTGTTCGTCGGTGCCGGCGGCCAGCAGGGTCGCCGCGGCGTGGTGGATGCCGACGAACGCCAGCACCAGCCGCGGCGCGTCGTGGGCGGCCAACTCCTGATACAGCACGGCCTGATCGGCGACCGACATGCCGCCGCCCCACTCGCGCGGCCAGTGCGGCACCGCGAAGCCGGCGCTGTGCAGGGTGGCGAACCACCGGCGTTGGAAGTCGACGAATTCTCGCTCCCCGACCCCGGTCTGGGTACGGCGCCAGTCCGCCGGGACGTTCTCGCGGCACCACTGGCGCACCTGCGCACGGAAGTCGGATGTGGGAGTCATCGCCGGTTCGCCCGCTTCTGGAAGTCCAGCAGGCGCTCCCGGTGTTCGGCTGTCTTCATGGTGGCCACCTCGGCGGCGAACCCGGCCTGCAACGGCCCGCCCAGCACCTGCGACAGGTACATGTTGACCACCCGCTTGGTGCCCTGCAGCGCCTCGGGCGGCTGGGCGGCGAGCCGTTCGGCCAGCCGATGAGCTTGGGGCAGAAGCTCTTCGGGTGCCACCGCGCGGCTGGCCAGCCCGAGTTCGACGGCGGTGGTGGCGTCGATCCGGTCACCGGTGTAGAGGTACTCGCGGGACCGCAGGATCGGGGTGAGCAACGGCCACAACGCGGCGCCGCCGTCACCCGCCACCAGGCCGACCGCGACGTGCGGGTCGGCGAGATAGGCGGTCTGGCTGATCAGCACGATGTCGCAGAGCACCGCCACGCTGCAGCCCAACCCGACGGCGGGACCGTTGACGGCCGCGATGATCGGCAGCGGGAACCGCAGCATCTCCTCGACGATCGCCGCGCCTTCGCGGATGCTCTCGTCGCGGGCGGATTCGTCGTCGAGGAAGGTGGTGATCCAGTTCAGGTCACCGCCGGCGGAGAACGCCCGCCCCGCGCCGGTCAGCACCACGACGCGGATCGTCTTGTCGGCGGCCAGCTGCCGCCACACGTTGGCCAGGCCCCAGTGCAGGTCGGCGTTGATGCTGTTGAGCTCGTCTGGCCGGTTGATCGTCACGGTACGGACCGGCCCGTCGCCGGTCACCGTGATCGCCTGCGGCAGATCGTATTTCATGCGTAGAGTCCCACCAATCCGGCGCGGCCCACGCGGCGGAGCAGCCGCTCGCGGGTGGCCGAGAGTCCCCAGGGCAGCCGGCGCAGCGGCTGACTGTAGCGCGACAGCCAGGACAGCACCGTCTCGTCGCAGAATCCGACGGCCCCGTGGAGCTGATGGCAGATCCGGAACACCACCTCGGCGGCTTCCAGCGCCGCCGACCGCAGCGCCAGCGCGTCATCGGCCGCTTCGGGGCGCCCGGCCGCGATGCTCCACAGCGCGTGTTTGGCCAGCATCTCCAGCCCGGCGCGTTCCACCTCGGCGTCGGTCAGCTGGAATTGCACGCCCTGGAATGCCGACAGCGGCTGGCCGAACTGCTGGCGCAGCCGCACATGGGCTTTCGTGAGATCCAGCGCCCGGTCGGCCATCCCCAGCAGCGTCCAGCTTCCCAGCACCAGCCCCAGCGCCACCTCGTCGGCACCGTCGTCGTCGACCGCGGTCAGCGTCAGCTCGGCCACCAGGGCCGGCCCGGGAGCCGACACTGCCGCCACGGTGCTGCGCGCACCGGCCAGGGTCACCGCGGCCCAGCGCTTCGGCAGTCCGGCCACCGCAGCGGCGGGGGCGTGCTCGTCGACCACGATCAGCCCGTCGACGTCGAGATCATCCGGCGCCGCGAGGCATTCGGCCAGCGGGTAGGGAACGGCCCAATAGCCGGCGGCCCGGCACAGTGCGGCGGCCGCCTCGAGTTCGTCGGCGTCGGTACGGGGTTTGAGGTCGAAGGCACCCAGCCCGTTCAAGATCGGCGCCACCAGTTGCTCGCGCCCGGCGGGGTCGGCGTCGGCGCGCACCACCAGGTCGTCGCCGCCGGCCGCTTCGAACGCGCGCAGCGCCGCCCGGCCGAATTCTTCGGCGTCGTCGCCGAGTTCGAGAATCATCGCGAACCCGCCAGCAGGGCACGGGAGAGCAGGATGCGCTGCATCTCGATGCTTCCCGAGGAGACGGTGGCGGCCTGCGAGTAGCGCCAGTGGTCTTCGACCTCGGTGCGGAACCACCGCGCCTGAGTTGTGTCCGGCGCTTCGGCGGCGATCTCCATCAGTACCTCCGCGCTCTCCTGATCCAGGCGGGTGACCGCGATCCGGTAGGCGGCGGCGTCTCCGGGTGCGACGCGCCCACTGGCCTGCCGGGACACCACCCGGTAGGCCATCAGCCGGGCGCGCCGGCAGTGGGTGAGCATCCGCACCCAGCGGGCCGCCAGCTCGACGGGCAGGGTCTCCCAGCGTTCGCCGAGCGCGTCCGGGGCCGCGGCCAGCAGCCGCTCGCAGCGGGCATACCGGGCGATGCCCACCCGCTCGAACGCCATCACGTCGGCCACGATCGACCAGCCCGCATCGACTTCGCCGAGCACGTCGGTGTCGGTGACGCGCAGGTCGTCGAAGAACACTTCGTTGAGATGGTGCGGGCCCATCATGGTGCGGATCGGCCGGACCTGGATCGCCGGGTCGTCCATCGGGACCAGGAACACCGTCAGGCCCTGCTGTTTCTTGGTGACCTGCCCTTCCCCGATCCGGGTGGTGCGGGCCAGCAGGAAACACCATTGCGCCATGGTGGCGTAGGAGGTCCAGATCTTCTGGCCGTTGATCAGCCAGCCGTCCCCGTCGCGGCGGGCGTGGGTGCGCAGCGACGCCAGGTCCGAGCCGGCCTCGGGCTCGGAGAACCCCTGACACCAGATCACCTCGCCGGCCGCGATCGGCGGCAGGTGCCGGCGCTGCTGTTCGGGCGTGCCGTGGCGCATGATGATGGGCCCGACCCAGTTCACCCCCATGTACTGCGCCCCGCGCGGTTCGTGATGCGCCCACATCTCCTCGCGCACCACGGTCTGTTCCCACACCGAGGCGTCCGCCCCGCCGAATTCCTTCGGCCAGGACAGGCACAGCAGGTCACGCTCGGCGAGCACTCGGCAGAACCGTTGCGCGGCAGCAAGATCGGCGGGATCGTCGGTGAACGCGCCCGGAAACTGTTCCGGCAGTTCCTGGCTGATCAGTTCCCGCAGCTGTCCGCGCAGCGCATCGGTGCGGGTCCCCATGTCGAAGTCGAGTGTCATGCGCCACTCCTCAGCATCGCTCCGCAAGCTCCGTTCTGCATCGTCGCCGGCGGTGTCATGCGCTGCCCTGCTCGATTCCCAGTTCGGCGAGCACCGCCGCGGTGTGAGCGCCCAGCTCCGGCGCCGGGCCGGCGACCCGGCCGGGGGTGCGTGACAGCCAGGTGGGCACGCCGGGGAAACGCACCGGGCCGTTGGGGGTGTCCACGGTCTCGAACAGGCCCACCGCGTTGAGGTGCGGGTCGTCGAAGAGCGCCCCGGGGGTGTTCAGCGGGGCGGCCGGTATCTCCAGCTCGCGCAACAGCTTCAACCACTCGGCGGTGGTGCGCTCCTTCATCGTCTCGGCCACCAGCCCGTAGACGGTGTCGATTCGTTGCGCCCGCTGCGCCAGGGTGGCGTACTGCGGCGAAGCCCAGGACGGTTGCACCGCGTCGATGAAGGCGTTCCAGTGCTTGTCGTTGTAGATCAGTGCGGCGATCTGCCCGTCGCTGGTGTCATAGGGCCGCCGGTTGGGCGCCACCGTGCGCGGGTAGACGGCCGGGCCCAACGGCGGGTCGAACATCGCGCCGTTGGCGTGTTCGACGAGCATGAACGAGGCCATGGTCTCGAACATGGCGACCTCGACCTCCTGGCCCTGCCCGGTGCGCTCGCGGTGGAACAGCGCCATCATCGTGGCGTACAGGGCGGTCAGCCCGGCGATCTTGTCGGCCATGATGGTGCCCACGTAGTCGGCCCGTCCGGTGAGTTGCTGCTGCACGGCGGGCAGCCCGCATTCGGCCTGGATGGTGTCGTCGTAGGCCGGCCGGTCGGCGTCCGGGCCGCGGCGGCCGTAGCCGTAACAGTTGGTGTAGACGATCCCCGGGTTGATGGCGGCCACCGCGTCGTAGTCCAGGCCCAGTTTCGCCACCGCCTTGGCGCGCATCGAGTGGATGAACACGTCGGCGCCGGCGATCAGCGCGGTCATCGCCGTGCGGCCCTCGTCGGCGCGCAGGTCCAGCACGATGCCGCGTTTGCCGCGGTTGACGTTGACGAACACCCCGCTCATGTCCGGCGCGGGACCCGCCGAGATGTAGCGGGTGGCATCGCCCTCGGGCGGCTCGACCTTGATGACGTCGGCACCCATGTCGGCCATGATCTGCGTGCAGTAGGGGCCCATCACCATCGTCGTCAGATCGACCACCCGCACCCCGCGCAGCGGCCCGCCCGCCGGGGCGTCCCCCGCGGCCCCGGCACCCTCGACGGTCAATTGTTCGGACAAAATACTCCGTTCTGCGTATTGCAGAACACTATTCCGCAGGGGTTATTTGCACGTCAAGGCCGAGGCACCGACTAGCGACGGCTATTGTCTGGACTAACTGCGCTTGATAGCGTCCGGAGTCATGACCGAGCCGCTCTCCCGTGACGGCCTGACCAGTCCGGCGATCGCAGCGGGCTGGCGGCTGCAGCGGATCACCGAACCGAGCCGGCTGTTCGGCGCCAACGGCCTGCGGACCGGCCCGGACGGCCGCGTCTATGTCGCGCAGGTGACCGGCAGCCAGATCAGTGCGCTGGACGTGGCCACCGGCGAACTGGTCGCGGTCAGTCCCCGCGGCGGGGACGTCGTCGCGCCCGACGACGTGGCCTTCGACAGCGCCGGACACCTGTATGCCACCGAGGTGATGGACGCCCGCGTCAGCGTGCTCGACGCCTCGGGACGCAGCCGGGTGCTGCGCGACGACCTGCCCTGCGCGAACGGCATCACCGTGCATCATGACCGGCTGTTCGTCGGGGAATGCCGCGACGGCGGGCGCCTGATGGAGCTCGACCGGGCCACCGGCGCGCAGCGCATCCTGGCCGAGAACCTGCCGTCGCCCAACGCCATGGAGGTCGGGCCCGACGGGCTGCTGTACTTCCCGGTGATGACCGCCAACGAGATCTGGCGGATCGACCCCTACGCCGAGGGCGCCGCACCGCAACGGGTCGCCGCCGATCTGGGCGTGCCCGACTCGGTGAAATTCGACGACCACGGGCGCATCGTGTCCACCCAGGCGGCCAGCGGTGCGGTGTTGCGCATCGACCCGCGCACCGGCGAGCGCACCGTGCTGGCGCAGCTGGCGCCCGGGCTGGACAACTGCACCTTCGTCGACGGCGCGCTGTTGGTGTCCAACTTCAGCGGCGAGATCAGCCGGATCGCCGCCGGCGGCGAGGTGACCACGGCGCTGCCGGGCGGGCTGAACTGGCCGCTGGATCTGACCGTCGACGAGAACGGCACCCTCTATGTCGCCGACGGCACCTACTTCTACGCGGTCGGTCCGGACGGGCGGCTGCACACGCTCGGAATGCTGTTCACGCCCGGCTATCCCGGCTTCATCCGCGGGGTCGCCGCAGTCGGTCCCGGCGACTTCGTCGTCACCACCTCCGGCGGACAGGTCAGCCGCTACGTCCCGGCCGAATCGCGCAACGAGGTACTCGCCGACGGCTTCGACCAGCTCTACGGGGTGACCGCGGGAGCCGCCGGGGTGACCGTCACCGAGTTCGGCACCGGCCGGGTGCTGGGCGTTCGCACCGGCGCGGTCGACGTGCTCGCGCACGGCCTGGCCGGGCCAGTCGGAATCGTGCCCGCCGGTGACGCCGCCTACCTGGTGGCCGAATCCGGCGCCGGGCGGGTGGTGCGGGTCAGCGCCTCCGGCGTCGAGACGGTGGTCGACGAATTGTCGTGCCCGCAGGGCATTCTGGTGGCCGACCGCCGCCTCTACGTCGTCGACGCCGGTGCCCGCCGGGTACTCGCCGTCGACCTCGACACCGGGGCACGGCACGACATCGCCGATGGGCTGCCGATCGGTCCGCCGCCGGGCGTGGCGCCCAAGCCGCTGAAGGGCATGCCGCCGTTCTCCGGTCCGCAGGGCCCCTTCGCCGGCATCGCACGCGGGGCCGACGGCACCCTGTTCGTCGCCGCCGACGGGGACGGCAGCGTGCTGGCACTACACCCGGTCGGGCCGTGACCGACCACCGCTACCTGAAGGTCGCCCGGGTGCTGCGCAAGGAAATCGCCGACGGGGTGTATCCGATCGGCTCGCAGCTGCCCACCGAACACGAACTGTGCGAACGGTTCACCGTCAGCCGCTACACGGTCCGCGAGGCGCTGCGGCGGCTGCGAGAGGACAACCTCGTCGTCTCCCGGCCCCGCGCCGGCACCGTGGTGATCCCGCGCACCGCGACCAACTGCTACGCCCACGACGTGGTGTCGATCGACGATCTGGTCGCCTTCGCGGCCGGCTCCACCTTCGAGATCGACGCCAACACCATGATCACCATCGACGACGACACCGCCGCGCGCACCGGCCTGCCGACGGGTAGCGGCTGGCTGACGGTGCGCGGCAATCGACGCACCGAGAGCCAGGCTGCGCCGATCTGCCGCACCGAGTACTACATCAACCGGGCCTTCGCCGGCGTCGGCCGCCTGCTGCAACGGCATTCCGGCCCGATCTTCCCGTTGATCGAGGACATGTTCGGGGTCAGCGTCGTCGAAGTGCGCCAGCACATCCGGGCGGTGATCATCACCGAAGAACTCGCCGAAAAGCTGGTGGTCGATCCCGGCGCCGCCGCGTTGCAGATGCAGCGCACCTACACCACCTCCGAGGGCGAGATCGCCCAGGTCACCGTGAACACCCACCCCGGCGACGACTACCGGTATTCGATGACGCTGCACCGGGTGACGGGACCGAGCGGTCCGTGACGACGCTGGGCGACACCCTGGCGCAGGCCGCCGCGCAGACCCCGCAGCGGGTGCTGCTGATCGACGGTGATGTCCGGATGACCTGCCGGGAGCTGCACACCCGGGCCGCGGTCCTGGCGCAGGCGATGCTGGCGCGCATGCCCGGCGGCAGCGTGGTGTCGTTCATGCTGCCGAACTGGCACGAGGCCGCGGTCGTCTACCTGGCCGCGACCCTGGCCGGGATGGTGGTCAATCCGATCCTGCCGTCACTGCGAGACGCCGAACTGAAGTTCATTCTCACCGACTCGGACAGTCGAATGCTGTTCGCGCCGGTGACGTTTCGTGGCCACGACTATGCCGCGATGCTGACCCGGGTAACCGGCGCGATCACCGAGCCGCCGGAGGTGGTGCTGGTGCGCGCCGCCGAACCGGCCGCCCACACCGACTACCGCGCGCTGATCGACGCCACGGTCGAGCCGGTCGGCCTGCCGCAGGTCGATCCCGACGCCGTCCGGCTGCTGCTGTACACCTCGGGCACCACCGGGCGCGCCAAAGGCGTTCTGCACAGTCACAATTCGATCAACTCCTTGATCCGGCAGCTGGGCCGATACTGGCCGGCGACGACCGGCGCCACCTTCCTGGTGCCGTCCCCGATCGCCCACATCGGCGGGTCGATCTACGCGTTCGAGGCCCCGCTGCTGCTGGACGCCACCGCCGTGCTGATGGACACCTGGGATGCCGATGCGGCCGTGCAGCTGATGCTCGCCGAACACTGCACCCACGTGGCCGGGGCGACACCGTTTCTCGTCCAGCTGCTCGCCGCGGCCCGTCGTGCCGGCACCCGCCTGCCCGACCTGAAACTCTTCGTCTGCGGCGGCGCGTCGGTCCCGGCCTCCTTGATCCGGGAAGCGGCCGGCTACTTCGACTCCGCCGCCGTCACCCGGGTGTACGGGTCCAGCGAGGTTCCGGTCAGCACCGTGGGTGCGGTGGGCGCCGGCGAGCTGTCCTACGCCGCGGAGACCGACGGCCGGGCCGGGATCGCCGACATCAAGTTGGTCGGCCACGACGGCGCCCCGCCGGGCGAGGGTGAGATCTACGTCCGCGGACCGCAGATGCTGGTGGGCTATCTGCACCCCGAAGACGAGCGCGACTGCTTCGACGCCGAGGGCTACTTCGCCACCGGGGATCTGGGCCGTTGGGTCGACGACGACTATCTGGTCGTCACCGGCCGGCTGAAAGACGTCATCATCCGCAACGGCGAGAACATCTCCGCGCGCGAGGTGGAGGACATCCTGGCCGGCCATCCCGGAATCGCGGAGATCGCGGTGGTCGGCGTGCCTGATTCGCGCACCGGCGAACGCTCCTGTGCCGTGATCGTTCCGGTCGGCGATACCCGTCCCGATGTCGCGGAGTTGCGCGCCATGCTGACCGCGCACGGTGTCGCGGTGTTCAAGGCTCCCGAACAGGTGGAGATCTGGGACGAACTGCCGAAGAACGATGCCGGCAAGGTGGTCAAGCAGCACATCCGGGCCGTGCTGGCCCGCACTAAGGTAGGTGATTGAGCGATGCAGGTGGCGATCGTGACCGGCGCCAGCAGCGGAATCGGATTCGGCTGCGCCACAAAGTTTGCCGAGGACGGTGTGGCGGTGCTGGCCACCGGCCGCGACGAAGAGCGATTGGCGGGTCTGGCCGCCGCGGTCGCCGACCCGGATCGCATCGCCACCCTGGCCGTCGACCTGACCCGAGACGACGCGCCCGGGCAGATCGTCGACGCCGCGCTGGCCCGTTGGGGCCGGGTGGACTACCTGATCAACAATGCCGGCCTCGGCAGCCCCAAACCGCTGCACGAGACCGACGACGCAACCCTGGACCAATTCCTGAATGTGATGCTGCGGGCGCCATTCCGGCTGGCGCGCGAGGTGCTGCCGCACCTGCGTCCCGGATCGGCAATCATCAACGTCACCTCCACCTTCGCGGTGGTCGGCGGCCTGCGTGGCGGGGCGTACTCCGCGGCCAAGGGCGGCCTGACCGCGCTGACCACCCACATCGCCTGCCAGTACGGCGCGCAGGGCATCCGGTGCAATGCGGTGGCGCCCGGGGTCACCGTCACGCCGATGGTCGAAAAGCGCCTCGACGACCCGCGATTCCGCAAGATCAACACCGAGATGACGCCCTACCCGCGGCTGGGCCGGGTCGCCGACATCGCCAATACCATCGCGTTCTTGTGCTCGGAGGGCGGCGCCTTCATCAACGGCCAGACCATCGTCGTCGACGGCGGCTGGAGCTCGACGAAGTATCTCTCGGAGTTCGGGCTGGACTCCCAGTGGGTCCGGCCGTGAACCTGTTCACGTGCCTGGATCAGGCCGCGGCCCGATTCGGCCGGCGGGGGGCGGTGTATTCCGGTGAGCGCCAACTGCATACCTGGGGCGAGCTGGCCGATCGCGCCCTGCGGTTGGCGGCATCGCTGCGCGGGGAGGTGGCACCCGGTGCGCGGATCGCCATCGCCAGCGAGAACCGGCCCGAGATCATCGAGCTGATGTTCGCCACCTGGGCGGCCGACTGCGTCGTGGTTCCGCTCAACTACAAGCTGCACCCGCGGGAGATGGCCCAGATCATCGAGGACGCCGGGGCGAGCCGGGTCTTCGCCTCCCCGAAGCTGGCGCCCGGCCTGGCTGCGGTCGTCGGCACCCCGGTCGAAACCCTCGGCGACGCGGCGTATCTGGAGCGATTCCACAACGAGCCGTGCGCAGCACCGGACCCGGATCCGGATCGGCTGGCGTGGCTGTTCTACACCAGCGGCACCACCGGACGCTCGAAGGGCGCGATGCTGACCCACCGCAACCTGATGGCGATGACGACCGCGCATCTCGCCGATCTCGACGACCCCGACGCCGACTGCAGCCTGGTCCACGGCGCACCGATGTCGCACGGGTCCGGGCTGTACATCGCGCCGTATGTGCTGCGCGGGGCCCGGCAGGTGGTGCCGGCGTCGGGTGCGTTCGACGCCGAGGAGTTTCTCGATCTGTGCGGGCACCATCCTGGCGCCACCGCGTTTCTGGCGCCGACCATGCTGAGCCGGCTGGTCGACACCGGCCGGGCCAAGCCGGCGAACCTGCGCAAGATCATCTATGGCGGCGGCCCGATGTACCTGGGCCAGCTCAAGCGCGCGCTGGCGGCGTTCGGGCCGGTGTTCGCCCAGCTCTACGGGCAGGGCGAGGCGCCCATGACGATCACCGGCCTGAGCTGCGCCGACCACTGCGGTGACGACGCGATCCTGGCTTCGGTGGGCCGGCCGCGCACCGGCGTGCAGGTCGCGGTGTTGCGCGACGACGGGACGCCGGCCCCGGCCGGGGAGATCGGTGAGATCGTGTGCCGCGGTGACGTGGTGATGGCCGGTTACTGGAACAACCCCGATGCCACCGGCGAAACCCTCCGAGACGGCTGGCTGTTCACCGGCGACAAGGGCTTCTTCGACGAACGCGGCTACCTCGCCTTGCGGGACCGCTCGAAGGACGTGGTGATCAGCGGCGGCTCCAACATCTATCCCCGGGAGGTCGAGGAGGTGCTGCTGGAGCACCCCGGTGTCGCCGAGGCCGGCGTGGTGGGTGCGCCGGACGCCGAGTGGGGCGAGATCGTGGTCGCCTTCATCGTGGGCGACGTGTCGGCCGCCGAGCTGGACGCACACCTGTTGGAACGCATCGCCCGGTTCAAGCGCCCGAAACGCTATGAGTTCGTCGACGCGTTGCCCAAGAACAGCTACGGCAAGGTGCTCAAACGCCAGCTGCGCGCCCGGCTGGGCTGAATCCGGGCCGCGAGATTGCACTCACGCAGGCAAAAGACGCTCAAAGTCAAGCGGTTAGTGCATTTCCTCATGCTGCTTGCTTGATCAGGGCGGCTAGGCGTTGGGCTGGGGTGTCGAGATCCAGGGTGGGTCGGGGCCGGGTGTTGAGCTTGTCTTGGATTCGTTTGAGGTCGGCTTTGGTGTAGCCGCTGAGGTCGGTGCCTTTTTCGAACCAGAAGCGCAGCAGTCGGTTGGTGTTCTCGTTGCTGCCCCGCTGCCAGGGGGAATGGGGGTCGCAGAAATAGACCGGGGCCTGTAGTTGCAGGCTGATGTCGTGCCAGCCGGCCATCTCACTGCCGCGGTCCCAGGTGATGGTGCGGCGCAGATGAGCTGGCAGCTCGTTCATCGCCTCGATCATCGCGGTGGCCACCGAATCAGCGGTGTGGTCGTGGGGCAGGTGCAACAAGATGGTGAATCGGGTGCTGCGTTCGACCAGGGTGCCGATCGCGCTGGCGCATCCAGCACCCAGGATCAGGTCGCCTTCCCAGTGACCGGGCACCGCACGATCGTCAACCTCGGCGGGGCGCTGGCTGATGGTGATGACGTCACTAAATTTTCCGCGGCGCTCGGTATGGCCGCGGGACTTGCGGCCTGCGCGTTTGGTCGACAAGCACTTGTGCAGCTCGGCGCGCAGTTGACCGCGGCCTTGCACGTAGAGGCACTTGTAGATGGTTTCGTGGCTCACCCGTGCCAGCCTGTCATCGGGGTGGTCCCGGGCCAACATCTCGGCGATGAGCTTCGGGCTCCACCCGTCGTCCATCCATCCTTCGATGGCGGCGCACAATGTGCTGTCGTTGAGTTTGAACTCCTTGGGCCGCTTGGCGTTGTGAGCGGCCCGAGCATGTGCCAGCCCTGCGTGGTAGTCCCCGCCAGGAGTGCTATTCCGTTTGATCTCCCGGGAGATAACGCTGGCATCGCGGTCGAGTTGGCGGGCAATGTCGGCCTGTATGAGCCCTTGATCGAGCCCGCGCATGATGCGAAGGCGTTCGTCATAGCTGAGCCGGTGACCACGCCCGCCAGTGCCAGTCAGATCGCCGGGTTCGGCCAGCCCGAGATCGCCTTTGCCGGTCATCAGTTTCATACCGCCAGCTTTGCTCCACCACTGTCGGCCGACATTGCGTGACACGCCTAGCTGGCGTTCGGCCTGCATCACCGAGGTGCCAGCACACACCAAATCGAAGAACTGCCTTCGCATCGGCCACGGAGTCGGGAACCCAGTCGGCATTGCAACCTCCTAATCAGCGACGTTGCATTGACCGTATGAATCTGCCCGCGAAAGACGTGCGTGGTTGCAATCTCGCGGCGGAATGAAGCCCCGGCTTACTCGACCTTCGCCTTCATCTGGTCGAGGTTGACCAGCACCGGCCACCCGCACACCGACAGCGCGTTGCCGTGTCCGGTTTCGTGGATGTCGAACGCCGACTGGATCGCCGAATGGAAACCCTGCACATCCAGGGTCTGATTGACCGCGCGTTTGGCCTGCCGCAGCGCGAACGACGGCATGGTGGCGATGTGCTCGGCGAGCCGGCGGGTCTCGGCGTCCAGCTCATCGCGCGGAACGACCTTGTTGACCATCCCGGTCTGCTCGACTTCCTGTGCGGTCATCGCGCGCCCGGTGAACAGGATCTCCTTGGCCTTGCGCGGACCCAATTCCCAGGTGTGGCCGTGGTATTCGACACCGCCGATCCCCATCAACACCACCGGGTCGGAGAATTGGGCGTCGTCGGCGGCGATGATCAGGTCGCACGGCCAGCACAGCATCAGCCCGCCGGAGATGCACCGGCCCTGCACCGCGGCGATCGACGGCTTGGGCACGTTGCGCCACCGCAGCGTGTACTCCAGATAGCGCTTGCACTCGTGCTTGTAGATGAACTCCAGGGTGACCTTGTCGGGCACCGGGCCCCCGCCCTTGAGATCGTGGCCGGCCGAGAAGTGTTTGCCGTTGGCGCGCAGCACGATGACCGCGACGTCGTCATCGTCGGCGGCGCGGGTCCAGGCCGCGTCGAGTTCGTCGAGCAGCTCGGGGTTCTGGGCGTTGGCCGCCTCCGGGCGGTTGAGGGTGATCGTCGCGATCCGGTCGGCGACCTCGTAATCGATGTACATGGACGTCCTTACTGCGTTGCGGCATCGGTACCGGGCGACCCAATGCGAGAAGCTGCTTCTCTTAAGAGGAAAGTTACCATCTTCGAAGTCGGGACGGCAGCGCCCAGAACGGCGCCGTCGCCACGGCCTCATTCTCCGGTAGGGTGCATTCGTGTTCTCCCAAAATGGCAATTACCGGAGCCGCTGGTGAGTAACCCCGAAGAGGAGCCCGTCTGGAAGCAGCGGGCGGTCGAGCGGTCGATCAAGACCGCGCGCCTGCGGGCCGCCCAGCGCGTTCAGCGATTCCTGGACGCCGCCCAGGCCATCATCATCGAAAAGGGCAGCACCGACTTCACCGTCCAAGAGGTCGTCGAGCGCTCACGGCAATCGCTGCGCAGCTTCTACCTGCAGTTCAACGGCAAACACGAGCTGCTGCTGGCGCTGTTCGAGGACGCCCTGAGCCGAACCGCCGACCAGATCCGGGCCGCCACCGAAGCCAAGACCACACCGCTGGAACGGCTCAAAGTGGCCGTCGCGCTGCTCTTCGAGCTCTCCCGGCCGGACCCGTCGGCCAAGCGCCCGCTGTTCACCGACTTCGCGCCGCGGCTGCTGGTTTCGCACCCCACCGAGGTCAGAGTCGCCTTCACCCCCTTGCTGGGTCTGCTCACCGAGCTGATGGAGGCCGCCGACGAGGCCGGCGAGCTGCGGCCCGGAGTGAACGCCCGGCGCATGGCGGCGATGACCATGCAGACCGTCATGTTCGTGGCCCAGTCCAGCGCCGACTCCGACGATCCGGCGGCCCATCCCCTCACCGCCGACGAGGTGTGGGACTTCTGCGCCCACGGCATCGCCGACTGACCCGCTCTCCCCCGCCCCTCCCCGCGGCTTCCCATGGCGTAGACACATATGCTCTAATCGAGAATGTGATTTCCACGTTGTGTATGCGCTCCTCTGCGGTGGGCCCCGCCAATGCGTAAAGCCCTGGCTCCCGACGTCACAAACTGGCCCGACGAGAACCCGGCCCTGATCGGCAGTCGATGCGACGACTGCGAGGCGACGGTGTGGCCCCGCCAGGACCACTGCCCGCGCTGCAGCGGCCCCCGCATGCAGGATCTGCTGCTGCCCCGGCGCGGAACGCTGGAGGCGTGGACGACCCAGGGCTTCGTGCCGAAACTGCCCTACGCCGGCGGCGAATCCGCCGAGGGCTTCACGCCGTTCGGGGTCGGACTGGTGCGGCTCGGCGACGTGATCAAGGTCGAGGCCCGCCTCACCGAATCCGATCCCGCCAAACTGAAGTTCGGCATGGACGTTGAATTGACCATGGTCCCGTTCTATGTCGACGACGACGGAGCCGAGATCCTCACCTGGGCTTTCCAGCCCGTCTAAGGAGCCAGCGAAAGATGACGGTAGCGAACAACGATGTGGCGATCATCGGCGTCGGCCTGCACCCGTTCGGCCGGTTCGACAAGTCGGCGATGCAGATGGGAGCCGAGGCGATCCACGCCGCGCTGGCCGACGCCGGCGTCGAGTGGCGCGATATCCAGTTCGGCGTCGGCGGTAGCTACGAGATCTCCAACCCCGACGCGGTGACGCGGCTGGTCGGGCTCACCGGTCTGCCCTTCACCAACGTGTTCAACGCCTGCGCGACGGCGGCTACCGCCACCCAGGTCTGCGCCGACAACATCCGCTCCGGCAAGTACGACATCGGCATCGCGATCGGCATGGACAAACACCCCCGCGGCGCGTTCACCGACGATCCGGCCAAGCTGGCGCTGCCCGCCTGGTACGCCGAGAACGGGCAGTTCGTCACCACCAAGTTCTTCGGCATGAAGGCCAACCGCTACCTGCACGACCACGGCATCTCGCAGGCGACGCTGGCCAAGGTTGCCGCCAAGAACTTCCGCAACGGAGCGTTGAACCTCCTCAATTCGACGGTGCTCAACTACCCGCTGACCCAGTACATGTTCTGCGCCCCGGATGAGGGCGCCGCGGCGGTGGTCATGTGCCGCGGCGACATCGCCCACCGCTACACCGACAAGCCGGTGTATCTGAAGGCCACCGAGATCCGCACCCGCACCTACGGCGCCTATGAGGTGCACGGGACGTCGGCCCCGATCGAAGAAGACGTCGCGCCGACGGTGTATGCAGCGCGCGCCGCGTTCGAAATCGCCGGTGTGGCACCCGACGACGTCGACGTGGTCCAGCTGCAGGACACCGACGCCGGCGCCGAGGTCATCCACATGGCCGAGTGCGGCTTCTGCGCCGACGGGGACCAGGAGAAGCTGCTGGCCGACGGCGCGACCGAGATCTCCGGATCGCTGCCGGTCAACACCGACGGCGGGCTGATCGCCAACGGTGAGCCGATCGGGGCCTCGGGCCTGCGCCAGCTGCACGAGCTGGTGCTGCAGCTGCGCGGCCAGGCCGGTGAGCGCCAGGTGCCGGGCGAGCCCAAGGTGGGGTTCGCCCAGGTCTACGGGGCACCGGGCACGGCGTCGGCCACGATCGTCACGGTCTGAGCCGGCGCGTCACTTCCCCAGCGCAGGCGGCGGCCGATACGTCGGCTCATACCCGTCGACGCGAATCGGGCTGGCCACCAACCGGAAATCGCCGGCCGTGACGATCGCGTGGGTGTATTCCTTCAGCGCCTCGGGCAGCGTGCGAACCGCGGCGGCCGGGATGCCCAGTGGCCGCAACCGCCGCTCCCAGCCGGCCGCGGTGTCGCCGGCCAGCGCGGCGGTGACGACGGCGAGCACCTCCTGGCGACGGGACACGCGCTCGGCCATGGTCGTGAAGCCGTCGATGCCGGCTTCGGTCGCGAAGGCCTTCCAGAACCCGTCATGGGTGACGAACAGCGCCAGATAGCCCTCAGCTGTCGGAAACAACTGGGCCGGAACGTAGTACGAGTGCGCTCCGTGCAGAAACCGTTGCGGTTCGATGCCGTCGTTGAGGTAGGCCGACGCCCGGTAGTTCAGTTGGGACAGCATCACATCCAGCAGCGACACTTCGACTTGGCCGCCGCGTCCGCTGACGATCTGGGCCAGCAGACCCAGGGCGGCCGCCATCCCGGTGGAGTTGTCGGCCGACGAGTAGCCCGGCAGCGTCGGCGGGCCGTCCGGGTCGCCGGTCATCGCGGCAATCCCGGTGGCGGCCTGGATCACGTAGTCGAAGGCCGGTTCGTCACCGCCGTCCAGCCCGAACCCGGTCAGCGCGACGCAGACGATGCGCGAATTGAAGCGCGACAGTGCCGAATAAGTGAGCCCGAGCCGGCGGATCACCGACGGCTTCATATTCACCAGCAGCGCATGGGATTGCGCGACCAGCTCGCCCAGCCGCGCCTGCCCCTCCGCCGACCGAAGGTCCAATTCAACGCTGCGCTTGTTGCGGTTGAGACTGGCGAAGTAACTCGGGCCGACCTCACGGGAGATCTCCCCGCCCGGTGGTTCGATCTTGATGACCTCGGCGCCGAGGTCGGCCAGCAGCATCGTCGCGTAGGGACCGGCGAGCATCACTCCCACTTCGAGGATGCGGATCCCCGACAGCGGTCCGGTCACCGAACTTCCTCGGCAAGCGCGGCGATCACCTCGCGGGTGCGGCGCTTGGAGGCGATCAGCTCGTCGCGGTTGGCACCGATCGGCAACAGGCGCACCGACAGGTCGGTCACCCCGGCATCGGCGAACTGCTTGAACCGCTTCAGGATTGACTCCTCGTCACCGGCCGCACACAGGTCGCCGACATCACGGGCCGAACCGCGGTCGAGCAGCCGCTGGTAGTTGGGCGAGGTCTCGGCCTCGGCCAGGATCCGGTTGGCGCGCTCCTTCGCGGCCTCGATCTCGGAGTTGGCGCACAAGGTGACCGGGATCCCGGCGACGATGCGCGGCGCGGGTTTGCCCGCATCCGCGGCGGCCTTGTTGATCCGCGGCGCGATGTGTTCGGCGATCGCCTTCTCGTCGGCCATCCACAGCGAGGTGCCGTCGGCGTGCTCGCCGGCGATCCGCAGCATCACCGGGCCCAGCGCCGCCACCAGCACCGGCATCTTCGGCTCGGCCCCGAGCGCGGTCGGGTTGTGCACGGTGAAAGTGTCGTTCTCCACGTCGACAGGACCGGGCCCCGACAGTGCCGCGTTGAGCACCTCCAGGTAGTCGCGGGTGTAGGCGGCCGGCTTGTCGTACGGCAGTCCGAGCATGTCCCGAATGATCCAGTGGTGCGACGGCCCGACGCCCAGCGCCAGCCGGCCACCCGAAATGGCGTTCACCGAAAGCGCTTGGCGGGCAAGCGCGATCGGATGCTGCGCCTGCAGCGGCACCACGGCGGTGCCCAGCTCGATCCGGGTGCTGTGCGAGGCCATCAGCGCCACCATGGTCAGCAGGTCGAAGTCGTCGGGCACCTGGGGCATCCACGCGGTGTCCAGCCCGGCCTCATCGGCCCACTCGATGTCGGCGATCAGCTTGGCGACCTTGCGCGCCATGTCGCCGCGCTCGGCCCCGATCATCACTCCCAATCGCATGATCAGTTCGCCTCCGCCTGGCCGATGACCCGCCGGACCCCGGTCACCAGGTCGTCCAACGAGGTTCCGGTGGGAAAGACCGCGGCGGCGCCCAGCGACAACAACTTGGCCACGTCGGACTGCGGGATGGTTCCGCCGACCACCACCGCGATGTCACCGCCGTCCGCGGCGCGCAGCGCCTCGACGATGCGGGCGGTCAGCGCGACGTGGGCGCCGGACAGAATGCTCAGCCCGACCACCGCGACGTCCTCCTGCAAGGCGGTGGCGACGATGTCCTCGACCCGTTGGCGGATGCCGGTGTAGATGACCTCGAAGCCGGCGTCACGCAGGGTCCGCGCGACGATCTTGGCGCCGCGGTCGTGGCCGTCGAGGCCGGGCTTGGCGACCAGGACCCGGGCCGGCAGCGGCGCAGAAGAAGCGAGCGGAGAAGTCATCAATACACCACCGGTTGCTGGAATTCGCCCCAGACCGACTTGAGCGCCGAGACCATCTCGCCCACCGTGCAGTAGGCGTTGGCGCAGTCGATCAGGGAATGCATCAGGTTGTCCTCGCCTTCGGCGGCACGGGCCAGCGCGGCCAGCTTGGCGGCGACGTCGCCGGCGTTTCGCTCGGCCTTGACCCGGGCCAGCCGTTTGAGCTGGACGTCGCGGCCCTCGGCGTCGAGCTCGTAGGTGGCGATCTCCGGCGGCGGCTCGTCGGACGTGAACTTGTTGACGCCGACGACCGGCCGTTCCCCGGATTCGATCTCGTGATGGATCTTGAAGGCCTCATCGGCGATCAGGCCCTGCAGGTAACCGTCCTCGATGGCGCGGACCATGCCGCCGTGGCGCTCCAGGTCGTCCATGATCTCGATGATGCGTTCCTCGGTGGCGTCGGTGAGCGCCTCGACGAAGTAGGAACCGCCCAGCGGGTCGGCGACCCGGGTCACCCCGGTCTCGTAGGCCAGGATCTGCTGGGTCCGCAGGGCCAGCGTCGCGGACTCCTCGCTGGGCAGCGCGAACGGCTCGTCCCAGGCCGCGGTGAACATCGACTGGACTCCGCCCAGCACCGCCGCCATCGACTCATACGCCACCCGCACCAGGTTGTTCTGGGCCTGCGGGGCGAACAGCGATGCCCCGCCGGCCACGCAGCCGAACCGGAACATCGACGCCTTGTCGGCCTCGGCGCCGTAGCGCTCGCGCACGATGGTGGCCCAGCGGCGCCGCCCGGCCCGGTACTTGGCGACCTCCTCGAAGAAGTCGCCGTGGGTGTAGAAGAAGAACGAGACCTGCGGGGCGAACTGATCGATGGTCATCCGCCCGCGCTCCACGACGGTGTCGCAGTAGGTGACACCGTCGGCGAGGGTGAACGCCATCTCCTGCACGGCGTTGGCGCCGGCGTCGCGGAAGTGCGCCCCGGCCACCGAGATCGCGTTGAATCGCGGTACCTCGGCGGCGCAGAACTCGATGGTGTCGGCGATCAGCCGCAGCGACGGCTCCGGCGGCCAGATCCAGGTACCGCGGGAGGCGTACTCCTTGAGGATGTCGTTCTGGATGGTCCCGGTGAGTTTGGCCCGCGGCACCCCGGAACGCTCGGCGGCGGCGACGTAGAACGCCAGCAGGATCGCCGCGGTGCCGTTGATGGTGAAGCTGGTGCTGATCTTGTCCAACGGGATGGAGTCGAACAGGATCTCGGCGTCGGCGAGGGTGTCCACCGCCACCCCGACGCGGCCGACCTCCTCCCCGACCTCGGGATCGTCGGAGTCGTAGCCGCACTGGGTGGGCAGGTCCAGCGCGACCGACAGCCCGGTGCCGCCCTGCTCCAGCAGGTAGCGGTAGCGCCGGTTGGACTCCTCGGCGGTGCCGAAGCCGGAGTACTGCCGGAAGGTCCAAAGCCGCCCGCGATAGCCGGAGGCGAAGTTGCCCCGGGTGAACGGGTAGGTCCCCGGCGGCGCGGGTTCGGCGCGTCGGTCTTCCGGCCCGTACACCGGTTTCAGCGGTATTCCCGAGGAGGTCTGCACTGGGTCGTTCATCGATGGATACGGTACTTCCAAAAAAGGAGAATGCCAATACCACTATTGCTCACACCGGCCGCTCGGGCGGCTGCTGGGCCGGCAGCGGCTACCCGGCCAGGTTGAAGTTGCCGCTGGCCCCGTAGACCGACAGCGAGACCAGCAGCGTCACCGAGACCACGACCACCAGCGAGGTGCGCACCGCGTTACCCACGGCGACACCGACCCCGGCGGGGCCGCCCGCCGCGAAATAGCCGAAATAAGTGTGGATCAACAAGATGGTGACCGCCATCAGGAACGCCTGCAGGAACGACCACAACAGATCGATGGGGTTCAGGAAGGTCCGGAAATAGTGGTCGTAGAGGCCGGCCGACTGCCCGAACAGGAACACCGTGGTGAATCGGCTGGCCAGGAACGACAGAATCACCGCGATGGAGTACAGCGGGGTGATGGCGACCAAGCCGGCGACGATGCGGGTGCTGACCAGATAGGCGATCGGGCGGATCGCCATCGACTCCAGCGCGTCGATCTCCTCGTTGATGCGCATCGCCCCCAGCTGCGCCGTCACCCCGGCGCCGAAGGTGGCCGCCAACCCGATACCGGCGACCACCGGGGCCGAGATGCGCACGTTGATGAACGCCGCCAGGAAGCCGGTCAGCGCCTCGATGCCGATGTTGCCCAGCGAGCTGTAGCCCTGCACCGCCAGGGTGCCGCCGGCGGCCAGCGTCAAGAACCCGACGATCACCACGGTGCCGCCGATCATCGCCAGGGTCCCGGTGCCCATGCTGATCTCGGCGATCAGCCGCACGACCTCCCGGCGGTAATGGGTGAACGCAAACGGCGCGGTGGCGATCGCCCTGCCGTAGAACAGCGTGTGGTCGCCGAGCCGGCCGAGCGCCGCGACGGGTCGCCGGACCTGCCGGGTCACGCCCGGATAGACCGCCGCCAGTGCCCGCAGCGCCATGGCTCAGCGCGCCGTCATCTTGATGCCGATCGCGGTGACGACCACGTTGACGACGAACAACGACATGAACGCGTACACCACCGTCTCGTTCACCGCGTTGCCGACGGCCTTGGCGCCACCGCCGGAGATGGTCAGGCCGCGGTAGCAGGCGACCATACCGGCGATCAGGCCGAACAGCGCCGCCTTGATACAGGAGATGATCAGCTCGGGCACCCCGGTCAACAGGGTGATGCCCGCCGCGAACGCGCCGGGGTTGACGTCTTGGACGAAGACCGAGAACACGTAGCCGCCGAGGATCCCGATGATCACCACCAGGCTGTTCAGCAGCAGCGCCACCAGCCCGGCCGCCAACATGCGCGGCGTCACCAGCCGCTGCACCGGGTTGATGCCCAACACCTCCATGGCGTCGATCTCTTCGCGGATGGTGCGCGATCCCAGATCGGCGCACATCGCCGTCGCCCCGGCGCCGGCCACGATCAACACCGTCACCATCGGCCCGACCTGGGTGACCGCGCCGAACGCCGCGCCGGCTCCGGACAGGTCCGCCGCGCCGAGCTCGCGCAGCAAGATGTTGAGGATGAAGCTGACCAGCACCGTGAAGGGAATCGCCACCAGCAGCGTGGGCGCCAGCGAGACCCGGGCGACGAACCAGGACTGTTCGAGGAATTCGCGGGCCTGAAACGGCCGCCGGAAGAGGAATCTGACCGCGTCCACCGACATCGCGAAGAGCCCGCCGACCGCCTGCATGGGCTCCGACAGGCGCCCGATCGCCAGCTGCGGGGACCACGGCATCAGGTCTTTCATCCCCATAGCGGCAGGCTCCTCAGAACACTCGCGATACGACCCGAGTGGATCGTAGCCGATTGGCGGTTAGTGCGATAGCTGGTTCTGATTTTGGTGCACACTCATTCTCATTTAGAGCAAATGTCTCATCTATAGTCGTCCGTCGACCCGCAAGTCCGGGTGCACCCACGCCGGTGACCTGCGCTCTTTGAACGCCCGGAAGCCTTCGACGGCCTCCGGCGCACCCAGGCTGCTGCTCATCCCGATGCGGTCGAACAGCCCGAGATAGGCGTCCAGGCTCGACTTGACCACCGCACGTGCGGCCGGCGCGGTGCGGCAGCACTGGGCCAGCACATCGCGGGCGGCGTCGGGCAGTTCGTTGTGCGGGACCACACGTGCCACCATGCCCCAATCGAGCGCTTCCTGCGCCCCGAACGTGCGGCCGGTGAACATCAGGTCACGGGTGCGGACCGGCCCGACCACCCGGGCCAGCATCTGGCTGTAGTACGTGTCGGCGATGCCGCGGAACAGCTCGGGCACCCGGAAGGTCGCCCGGTCGCTGACCACGGCGATGTCGCTGCACAACGCGATCTGCAGGCCGCCGCCCTGGCACACTCCGTTGACCGCCGAGACGACCGGCTTCGCCGAGCTGCGCAACGCGTCGAACGGGGTGACGTCCATGCCCAGCGCGGACCCGAAGGTGATCCAGTTGTCCGCTCCGCCGCCGCCCATGTCGCCGCCGGGGGCGAACACGTCGCCGGTGCCCGTGATCAGCAGCCCGGCCAGGTCGGGGTCCTCATTGACCCGGCCCACCGCGTAGCGGATGCCGAAGTACATCGCGGGGGTCATCGCGTTGCGGGCTTCGGGGCGGTTCAGAGTGCACACCGCGATCGGCCCCTCCCGCCGGAACTCGAGGAAGGGGGTTCCGAGCCAGTCGCCCTCGGGCGGCCGAGGCGATTCAGCATTCATGTGCACAGACCTCTCCGACCAGCTCCAGCGTGCCCAGACCACGGATCGCCGCACAAGCGCGCCGCAGCATGGTGACGAACATGTCGTCGCCACGGTCGGTGCCGGTCGCGAAGACCAGCCCGAGCGCGCAGATCAGCGGGGCCTGCAGCATGCCGAACCGGTAGTCCCGCCAACAGGTTTCCCGGTCGTAATCGCTCACACCGTGACCCAGCAGGGCGCTGTGATACGCCGTGACCAGATCCGCCTCGATCGCCGAGCGCAGCTCGGGCGCCAAGCTGGTGGCGGTGAAATACGCCAGGTCGCGAGCCGGCAGGCCGACACCGAGGGTCTGCCAGTCGACGATCCAGACCTGATCGCCGTCGGGGCTGAACAGCATGTTGTCCAGCCGGTAATCGCCGTGGATCAGCGCGAACCGGCCGAGCTGCGCCGACACCCACGGAGTGATCAGAGACAGTGCGGCCGTCAACGTCTCACAGTCGGCCGCGCCCAGTTGCGCACCGAGGCGCTCGACGGTGGCGTCCGCGCACATTCGGGCGATGTCGCCCATGCCTTTGGCTCCGGCCTCGTCCAGTTGGGTCATGGCCAGGCCGGGGAACGTCAGCCACTGCTGGTCGCACCAGGTGGGCGCGTGCAGCCCGGCCAGCGCGGTCACCGCCAGCCGCGCCTGCCGCTCGTCGCACCCGGCGATCTGATCGCCCTGGGTAGCGGGCGCGCGGTCGGCGAGCAGTAACGCGTATTCGGTTGCGTCGGAGTTGATTTCGCAGTGGAAGCACTCCGGTGTCGGTATCCGGACGCGATCGGCGACGTCGGCGTAGAAGGCGCACTCGCTGCGATAGCCCAGTACGACACGATCGCGGACCGCGTCGTCGCCCGCCGGGAGTTTGATCACGAAGGTGCCGGGCAGGCCGGCCCGGTCGCCGGCGTAGGTGGCCGACACCCGGTAGGTGGCTCCGGTCTGACCGGTGCCGACCGGCACGACATCGACCGAGGCCACCTCGACCGGTTCGCCCCGGGCGCTCAGCACACCGGAGAGCCACCGGCTGGTCACCTGCTGGGGATTTCGCGGTATCGAGGTCGCGGTCATCGGTCCTCCGGCGCAACAGAACTCATAGCCAGAGCCCCTCCGGGCAGCCACTCCCTGCCATGCCGGGTGACGCTACAGTAAGAATTTCAGTATGGTCAACGAATGAGGACCCGCCGATGACGAATGCCCAAGACTGGCAGGAGACGCTGGACGATCTGGACCGGCGGCGCCGGCACACTCAGGCGATGGGTGGCACCGAGCGGGTGGCCAAGCATCGCGCGAAGGGCAAGCTCGACGCACGCGCCCGTATCGAGCACCTGCTCGACCGTGGAACGTTCCGCGAGTTGGGCACCATGGTCGGCGGGGAGATCGCCGCCGACGGGATCGTGGTCGGCTCGGGTCTGATCAACGGCTCGGCGGTGATGGTGGGCGCGGAGGATTTCACCACCCTGGCCGGCAGCATCGGCCCCGGCGGCAACGCCAAGCGCTACCGCATCGCCGAACTGGCACTGCGCGACAAGATCCCGTTGGTGATGCTGCTCGAAGGCGCCGGATTCCGTCCCACCGGGGAGCATTACGGGCGCACCCCGACCGACCTGCTGGCCCAGGCGCAGTGCTCGGGCAAGGTGCCGACCGTCGCCGCGGTGCTGGGCCCGTCGGCCGGGCACGGCGCCCTGGTCGGCCCGGTCTGCGACTTCCGGATCATGAGCCCGCACGGCGCGATCTTCACCGCCGGGCCTCCGGTGGTCAAAGAGTCGACGGGCGAAGACATCTCGAAGGAGGACCTCGGTGGACCCGAGGTCGCCCTGAGAAGCGGGGTGATCCACAACCTCGCCGCCGACGACGCGGCGGTGCTCGACGACATCCGCCGGTATCTGTCCTATTTCCCACCGAGCGCCTGGTCCTACCCGCCGGCGTTGCCCGCCGACCCGGCCGCCGAGCCGCGCCTGACGCCGGAGCTGCTCGACATCGTCTCGCGCGACAACCGTCGCATCTATGACATGCGCGCGGTGCTCGACGTCATCTTCGACCGGCCCGACTGGTTCGAGGTGCAGCCGCGGTTCGGCCCCGCGATCATCTGCGCGCTGGCCCATCTGGGCGGTCATCCGGTGGCGGTGGTGGCCAACCAGCCGCAGGTGCTGGCCGGCTCGATCGACGCCGACGCCGCCGACAAGGCCGCCCACTTCATCATGGTGGCCGACTCGTTCCACCTGCCGATCGTGTTCTTGGCGGACAATCCGGGGATGCTGCCGGGCAGCCGTTCGGAGCGCAGCGGGGTGCTGCGGGCCGGCGCCCGGATGTTCGCTGCCCAGACCGCGGCCACCACCGTCAAACTGCATCTGACGCTGCGCAAGGCCTACGGCTTCGGTTCCATGGTGATGTCGTTGCTCGGCTTCGACTCCCAGGTGGCGACGTTCGCCTATCCGGGTGCCACGATGGGGGCGATGAGTGCGGCCGCGCTCAGTGCCGCCTCGCACGCCGGCGAGGATCTGGCGGCCAAGCTACGCGACACCGAGCTGCAGGCGTCCTATCACTCCGCCAAACAGCTCGGCTTCGACGAGCTGATCGACCCGCGCGAAACCCGCGACGCGCTGCTGAGCGCCCTGCGACGGGGTCTGGGCAGCCGGCAGGCGGTCGCCGAGCCGGTGACCCGAACCGTCATCATGCCCTGATGGGCACCTTGCGCGACGCGATCCTGGGCGGCTGGGAATTGTCGTCGATGGAATCCCGCGACGTCGACACCGGCACGGTGTCGCACCCGATGGGCACCGCACCGCGCGGCCTGATCCTCTACACCGGCGACGGCTATATGTCCGCGCAGCTCACTTCTGGCGCTGATGCGGCGGCGCACCAGCACATCGCTTACGGCGGCCGCTTCCGAGTCGACGAGGACACCGCGACGGTGCACCACCTGGTGAGCATCTCGACGCTGCCGGAGCTGCTGGCCCAGCCACAGCTGCGGCAGGCCGGCGTGGACGGTGACCGGCTGACTTTGTCGGCCACCACCACCAACGACGGGGTGACCAGCCACAACACGCTGGTCTGGCTCAGACGTCGATGATGACCTTGCCGACCGCCTTACGGTCGGCCACGTAACGCAGCGCGGCCGCGGTGTCGGTGAGCGCGAAGCGGGCGCCGATGTAGGGGCTGACCCGGCCCTCGGCGAACAGCTGCGCGAGCTCGGCGAGATCACGCTCGTTCTGCTGTGGGTGGTCGTCGGCGAAAGTCCGGATCTCCATGCCCTGCACCGTGATGCCCTTGAGCATCACCAGGTTCAGCGGGATGGCCGGGATCGACCCGGCGGCATAGCCCAGTGTGACGAAACGCCCGCCGCGGCCCAGACTGCGCAACGCCGGTTCGGCATACGGTCCGCCGACCGGGTCCAGCACCGCCCGGGCGCCGTCGCCGGTGATCGCGCGAATCCGCTCCTTGAGGTCCTCCCGGTCGTAGTCGACCACGGCTTCGGCACCGCGCTGCGTGCACACGGCGAGCTTCTCCGGGCTCGACGCCGCGGCCAGCACTCTTGCACCGAGCGCCACGCCCAGATCGACCGCGGCCAGCCCGACCCCACCGGCGGCGCCGAGCACCACCACCCAATCCCCCTCGGCCACTTGGGCGACCGAGCGCAGCGCGTGATAGGCGGTGCGATAGGTGACTCCGAAGCCGGCCGCCGCGGCGTAGTCGACGCCGTCGGGGATCGCGCTGACCGCCGCGGCGGGCAGCAGCGCCTGCTCGGCGAATCCGCCCACGAACGAGGTGCCGACCACCCGGTCACCGGGCGCGAACGCCACCCCGTCACCGACGGCGATCACGTCACCGGCCAGCTCGCTGCCGGGCGTGAACGGGGTCGGGATCTTCAGCTGATATTTCCCGCCGATCATCAGCACGTCGGGGAAGTTGACCGCCGCGGCCCGCACCCGCACCACGATCGTGCCGGGCCCGGGTGTGGGATCGGGAAGCTCTTGGAGCACCAGGCTTTCCGGCGGTCCGTAGGTTTGGCACACGATCGCGCGCATCAGGCTCCCAGTCCTCGTAGGCAGAACGCCACCAGATGGTCGACATCGGCCCGCTTGGGCTGGGCGGTGCCACCCAGGTAGCGGCGCATGGTGGCCAGCGTGCAGGTGAATACGGTGTCCGCGTCGCGGCGCGTGCCTCCCAGCGCCGCCACCGGTTCGGTGAGCAGATCGCGCAGCGGGCGGAGGATCTCGTCATCGGAGACCTCGGCGGCCGCCAGTTGGGTGCTGGCCGCGCGGCTCATGCTCAACAGGTGCGGGTCGGACACCTGCGCGACGGTACCTCGTATCCACCGCTCCACCCGACCGGCGGGGGTGCTCTCCTTGGCCAGCTGGTGCTGCAGATAGGAGACGACGATGGCCACGCCGCGCTCCATCACCGCCTGGAAGAGTTCGTCCTTGCCGGTGAAGTAGCGGTAGAACGCCTTCTTCGACGACCCGGCCTCGGCGACGATGTCGGACACCCGCGGTTCGTCGGGCGCCACCCGCTCCAACACCGTCACGGCGGCCGCCAGCATGCGCTCCACCTCCGCGGTGGCCTGCTGCTGACGGTCGTCGAGCGCGCGATGCACCGCGGCATCGACACGTGTGGTCATGGCACCGCGGGAATCCGGTCGACCAGATCGCCGTACTTGGCGCGGGCGGCCTCGATGCGGTTGTCCAGGAATTCACTGGGCCACTCCGGGTCCTCGGCCTCATAGTCTTTGAGCAGCAGCCGGGCCAGGTTCACCTTGTGCGCCTCGGTGGGCCCGTCGGCCAGCCCGAGCGCCACCCCGCCCAGCAGTACGTTCGTCAGCGGCAACTGCTCGGTCAGGCCCATCGCGCCGTGAACCTGGATGGCGCGCAACCCGATCGACTTGAGTACCTGCGATGCCAGGATCTTGCACACCCCGATCTCGGCGCGTGCCGCGTGCTCGCCGGCGGTGTCGATCAGCCAGGCGGCGTGCAGCACCGTCAGCCGGAACGGGATCAGCTCGGCATACGAGTCGGCGATGAACGCCTGCACCAGCTGCTTGTCGGCCAGTGAACTGCCCTGGGTGAAACGGCTTTTCGCGCGCCGGGCCATCATGTCGATGGCGCGCTGCGCCACCCCGATCGAGCGCATGGCGTGGTGCAGTCGCCCGCCGGCCAGCCGATTCTGCAGGATCAGGAAGCCCTGTCCCGGTTCCCCGAGGATGGCATCCGCCGGTACCCGCACATCGTCGTAGCGCACCAGCGAGTGCCCGGCCTCGTGCGGATGCGAGCCCACCAGGTGGTGGGTGGCTTCGATGACCAGGCCCGGGGTGCCGGCCGGGATCAGGAAGGTCGACGCGCCTCGGTGCACCGGAACGTCGGGGTCGGTGATGGCCACCACGATGAAGAACGATGCCACCGAAGCGTTGGAGGAGAAGTACTTTCGCCCGGTGATCACCCATTCATCATTGTGTTTGACGGCTCGGGTGGTGAACACCCGCGGGTCGGCGCCGCCCTGCGGTTCGGTCATCGAGAAGCAGGAGAAGATCTCCCCGGACAGCAACCCGGCCAGATACTTGTCCTTCTGGTCGGCGGTGCCGAAGCGGGCCAGGATCTCGGCGTTGCCGGTGTCGGGCGCCTGGGTGCCGAACACGATCGGCGCCCAGCTGGACCGGCCCAGGATCTCGTTGATCAGGGCCAGCTTGACCGCACCGAAGCCCTGCCCGCCGAGCTCGGGGCCCAGGTGCGGGGCCCACAGCCCCTGCTCGCGCACCCGCTCCTTGAGGGGATCGACGATCCGGCGGCGCTGATCGTCCAGCGGCAGGTATTCGCAGCCGGGGAACAGCACCTCGAGCGGTTCGACCTCGTCGCGCACGAACGCCCGGATCCAGTCCAGTTTCGCCTCGAACTCCGGTTCGGTGGAGAAATCCCAGGCCATGTCTACTCCCTGTCTGTCAGCTTCATTAGCGGCGACCCGCTGCGCCCGGCTCCGCCGCGCTTGCGATCGCCTACGGAATGCCGCCATCGGCCCGCACGATCGAGCCGGTGGTGTAGCTGGAGGCGTCCGACATCAAAAACAAAGCCGCGCCAACGATCTCGCGCGGCTCCCCGGCGCGTCGCAGCGCAAGGTTCCCGAACGCATCCGCTATGTCGAAGTTCCACGCCTTGGAGATATCGGTCAAAAACGGCCCGGGCATCAAGGTGTTGACCCGCACCGTCGGGCCGAAGGCCTGGGCCAGCGCCTCGGTCATGGCGTTGAGGCCGGCCTTCGACGCCGCGTAGGGGATGAACGACGGGTGTGGGCGCAGCGAGCCGTGGGTGCTGACGTTGATGATCGATCCCCGGCCGGCGGCCACCATGCGCTCACCGATCAGCGCCGAAAGCCGGAACGGCCCCTTGAGGTTGAGGTTCACCACCGCGTCGAACATCTTCTCGGTGACGTCGGTCTGCTTGTCGTAGACCGGGGACATGCCGGCGTTGTTCACCAGCACGTCGACCTTGCCGAATCGCTGATAGGCCGCGTCGGCCAGGCCCTCGAGCTGATCCCAGCGCCCGACATGTACGGCGTAGGGCATTGCGGTGCGCCCGGTTTCGGCCTCGATCGCCGAGGCGGTGGCCTGGCAGGCGTCGAGTTTGCGGCTGGCGATCACCACGTCGGCGCCGCAGCGCGCGGCCGCCATGGCCATCTCCCGGCCCAGGCCGCGGCTGCCGCCGGTGACCAGCACCACCCGGTCGGTCAGGTCGAACAGTCCGTCCGCGTACCCCATGTCAGCGCACCGACCGCAGGGAGCGGGCCAGTTCGGCGGCGTGGGCGATCAACTGCGGGATCATCGGGCCCATCGCCGCGGCGATCGCCGGATCGACCTTATCGCTGGTCACCGACGCGGCGTAGGTCTTCTCCAGCACGATCCCGAGTTTCCAGTTCGCCAGCACCAGGTAGTAGTCGATGTTGTGCGTCGAGAGCCCACTGACCTGCTCGTAGCGCTCCAGCAGCTCGGTGCGGGTCGGCATGCCGGCCAAGTCGGCGTAATAGCCTTGGGTGCGCGGATTTTCGCCGTCGTAGCCGAGCAGCGCCCAGGCCAGGTCCAGCAGCGGATCGCCGATGGTGGTCATCTCCCAGTCGATGATCGCGACCAGTTTCGCCGGGGCGCCGTGCGCGTACATCACGTTGGCGAACTGGTAGTCGCCGTGCATGATGCCGGGGGTGTAGCGCTCGGGTCGGTTGCGTCGCAGCCAGTCCGCCGCGTCATCCAGACCGGGCAGGTCGCGCACCCGGTAGCTGTCCAGAAACGCCAGCCAGCGGTCGACCTGGCGCTCGTGGAATCCGTCCGGGCGCCCGAACCCCTCGAGTCCGCGGGCGCGCCAGTCCACCCGGCCGAGTCGGGCGGCGCCCTCCACCAATTCGAAGGCCAGGCCGCGGCGGGCGCTCAGGTCGGTGTCGAACGGGGCCGACCAGGCGTTGCCGGTCGAGTTCCAGCCGTTTACCTCGGCCATCACGTAGAACGGCGTGCCGATCAGGTCGCCGTTGTCGTCGGCGGCGATCAGCTCCGCGTGCGGGACATCGGTTCCGGCCAGCGCCCGCACCAGTCGGATCTCGCGGCGCAGTCCGTCGATCCGGGCGGCGTCGGCGCGGGCGCCCGGCATCCGCAGCACCATGGTGGCCTCGCCGCGGCGGACCCGGTAGAGGGTGTTCTGCGAGCCACCGGTCAGCGGTTCCAGTACCGGCAGCTCGCCGTGGCCGCGCGAACCGGGTGCGGCGTTGGCGTCGAGCCAGCGCCCCAGCGCCGCCGCGTCGAGCCGGGAATCCTGCGTACTGCCGCCCATCGCCTGCACCTTCCAGTCTCTGTACGGAGAATACTGTTCTCCGCCGAGAAGGGAGGGGTTTTGCTCACCGCGGAGGTGACGGCCGCCGTGCTGGGCGGATCTAGGGCTGTAGGACCTCGGCGATCGGCGCGCCGGTGGCGATCTTGCCCCGCGCCCCCATCACCTTGCCCGGCCGGCCGGCACCGACGACACCGACCACCACGCCGTCGCGTTCGTAGTACGCCAGGAACTTGTGGCCGTCGTCTTCGACCAGGTGCACGGTGTCGGTGGCCTGCGGCTCGCCCAGGCACTGGATCTTGACGTCGTACTGATCGCTCCAGAAGTACGGGGGCACCGCCACGTCGTGCAGCGACTCCCGGCCCAGCATCGCCGGCACCATCACCCGCACCTGGGTGACGACGTTGCTCCAGTGCTCGACCCGGGTCTCATGCCCGCCGCGGCCGCGCCAGAACGCCACGTCGCCGACGGCCCACACGTTGGGTGCGCTGGTACGCCCGGTCAGGTCGCAGAGCACCCCGTTGCCGAGCTCGACGCCGCAACCGTCCAGCCACTCGGTGGCCGGCCGGGAGCCCACGCCGAGCACCACCAGGTCGGCGGGCAGCTCGGCGCCGTCGGCCAGCACGACGGTCTCGACACGGCCGGCGCCGCGGACCTCGGCCACCCCGATACCGCTGCGGACGTCCACACCGTTGGCCCGGTGCAGCCGCGCCACCAGTTCGCCGATCTGCTCACCGAGCACCGCGGCCAGCGGGGTCGGTTGCGGCTCGACCAGGACGACGTCCACACCCAGCTTGCGCAGGCTGGCCGCCGCTTCGCAGCCGATGAAACCGGCGCCGATCACCACCGCACGGCGGGCGGCGGCCGCGTCGCCGCGCAGCACCAGGCTGTCTTCGAACGAGCGGACCACCCGGATGCCGTTGACGTCGCCGAGGCTGGGGATGCGCCGCGGCACCAGCCCGGTCGCGATGACGAGCTGGTCATAGCCCAGCACGGAGCCGTCCGCCAGCGTCACCGTCTGCGCCGCGGTGTCGACGCCGCGTGCGCCGCAGCCCAGCCGCAGGTCGATGTCGCGCGTGGCGTAGAACTCCGGCGGCTCGAGGGTGGTGTCGTCGCGCTCGCCGCGCAGCACGTCTTTGGTCAGGGGCGGCCGGTCATACGGCGGGCGGGTCTCGTCGGAGACGATGGTGATCGGCCCGGTGTACTCCTCGCGCCGCAGCTCCTCGGCGGTGCGCACGGCCGCGAGTCCGCCGCCGACGATCACGATCCCGTGTTCGGGCACGTCGATCTCCCCGTTGTGGTCCCAGCAGAAGCGCTCAGTATTTCAAAGCGCCCTTGTCGACCGGGATCTGCACACCCGTCAACACGCCAGAGCCCTCGCCGGCGAGCCAGACGACCACCTCGGCGACCTCGTCGGACGTGATGAAACCGTTGGGGCGCAACGGCATCGGGGGGAAGGCGTGCAGGTAGTCGGGGTGGTCACCGAAGATCTTGGCCATCACCTGCGGCTCGATCATCGGGGTGTCCACCGAGTAGGGGTGAATGGAGTTGACCCGGATCCCGTGCTCACCGACCTCCAGCGCCAGGGTGTTGGTCAAGGCCACCAGGCCGTACTTGGAGGCCGCGTAGTGGCCGTTGCCGGGGGTGGCCTTCACCCCGGCCGAGGAGCTGACGATCACGATCGAGCCACCGTTGCCCGCCTCGATCATCGCCGGCACCGACGCCCGGATGGTGCGCCAGGTGCCGGTCAGGTTGACGTCGATGACGGTGCTCCACTGCTCGTCGGTGAGCTCCCAGAGCCGGCCCCAGCCCAGCACCCCGGCGTTGGCCACCACGACGTCGAGCCGGCCGAACTGCTCGACGCCGTCGGAGACCAGGGCGCGCAGCGCGGCGTCGTCCCGGACATCGACAGCCCGGGCCAGCACCTTGCGGCCGTGGGCCTCGACCCCGGCGACCGTCTCGGCCAGATCGTCGGGCGTGGCCGCCGGATAGGTAATGCACTCCGATGCCGGTGCGCAGATGTCGCAGGCGATGATGTCGGCGCCCGCGGCCGCCAGCCGGATTGCGTGCGCCCGCCCCTGGCCGCGCGCCGCACCGGTGACCAATGCCACCTTGCCCTGCAGGCCGTGCTTCTCGTTCTCGCTCACGCGACGAGGCTAGCAGCTGAAAATGGAACGTGTTCTACCGCGGGGGAACCTTCAGAGATCGGCGATGATCTGCTGGCGTTTCTGCGCGTATTCCTCGTCGGTCACCACACCCTGTTTGCGCAACGCATCCAATTCCTGGAGGCGCTCCCCGGCCGACCGCGACTCGGGGACCTCGTGGGACGGCCCCCCGGCACCCGGCCCGGTAGCCCGCCTGATCACGGCGGCCACCTGTTGGCGCACCACCGGGTTGGACCGGATGTCGATCGTGCCCTGCACCGGTATGCCGTTGGCCCGCAGGATCTGGAAGATCTCCATCAGCGGCCCGGCCTGGCCGGACAGGTCATAGGTGCGGTTGTCCTCGGCGAGGGTGAACCGGGCGGGGGCCGTGCCGCTCAGCAGAGCACTGCGCTGCCAGTCGATCTGATAGCGGTTGGTGGCGGGGTCGACAAGCACGGCCAGCTTCCGCCCCGAGATCAGCGGCAACCGGGTCACCGAGGCGATCACCCGGTCCTGGGTGTCGAAGGGCGCCAGACCCGCGCCCTCGATATGCAGGTCGAGCTTGACCAGCGGTTGGTCGTTGATCCGGGTGCCGGTCTCGTGGATGCCGGTCACCTGCGCCAGGGCCAGCACACCGTTCTGTTCCAGGAATTGGTTCTTGGCCGCCGATTTTGCGCCGTAGTCGGTCAGCAACAAGGCGATCAGGACATCGCCGAACGTCACCAGCAGCCCGGTGTAGAACATCCATTTCAGGTCGGCCTGCTGGCTCGTCGCGAAATACACGATGAGGAAGATCGGCCCGACCAGACCACCGAATCCCAGCACCATGACCTGGGCTTTCACATAGCGCCACAGCATGTGCGAAACACTAGCGCGGGTCACTCCGCGAGCAGACGCAAAAACCCCCTTTCCACACCGTGGAAAGGGGGCCCTTGCTTGGGCGCCTCCCGCTCGCGCGGGCGGCTGGTGGTGCAGGTACTACTTGATGATCTTGGTGACCCGGCCGGCGCCGACAGTGCGGCCACCCTCACGGATGGCGAACCGCAGACCCTCGTCCATGGCGACGGGCTGGATCAGCTTCACGCTCATCTCGGTGTTGTCACCGGGCATCACCATCTCGGTGCCCTCCGGCAGCGTCACCACACCGGTCACGTCGGTGGTGCGGAAGTAGAACTGCGGACGGTAGTTGGTGAAGAACGGCGTGTGCCGGCCGCCCTCGTCCTTGCTCAGGATGTAGGCCTGACCCTCGAACTCGGTGTGCGGGGTGGTGGTGCCGGGCTTGACCACGACCTGGCCGCGCTCGACGTCCTCACGCTTGATACCGCGGATCAGCAGACCGACGTTGTCACCGGCCTGGCCCTGGTCCAGCAGCTTGCGGAACATCTCGACACCGGTGACGGTGGTCTTGGTGACCTCCGGGCGGATGCCGACGATCTCGACCTCTTCGTTGACGTTGATCACGCCACGCTCGACACGGCCGGTGACCACGGTGCCACGACCGGTGATGGTGAAGACGTCCTCGACCGGCATCAGGAACGGCTTGTCGGTGTCGCGGACCGGGTCCGGGATCGACTCGTCGACGGCCTCCATGAGCTCCTCGACCGACTTGACCCACTTCTCGTCACCCTCGAGAGCCTTCAGAGCCGACACCCGGACCACCGGGGCCTCCTCGTCGAACTCCTGGGCGCCCAGCAGCTCCCGGACCTCCATCTCGACGAGCTCGAGCAGCTCTTCGTCGTCGACCATGTCGGACTTGTTCAGCGCCACCAGGATGTAGGGCACACCGACCTGGCGGGCCAGCAGCACGTGCTCGCGGGTCTGCGGCATCGGGCCGTCGGTGGCCGCGACCACCAGGATCGCGCCGTCCATCTGGGCGGCACCGGTGATCATGTTCTTGATGTAGTCGGCGTGGCCCGGCGCGTCGACGTGGGCGTAGTGCCGCTTCTCGGTCTGGTACTCCACGTGGGAGATGTTGATCGTGATGCCGCGCTGACGCTCTTCGGGTGCGTTGTCGATCTGGTCGAACGCACGCGACTCGTTCAGGTCCGGGTACTTGTCGTGCAGAACCTTGGTGATAGCCGCGGTCAGCGTGGTCTTGCCGTGGTCAACGTGACCGATGGTCCCGATGTTGACGTGCGGCTTCGTCCGCTCGAACTTCGCCTTCGCCACTTCTTGTCCTCCTGGACTTGTTGGTGCTGAGTTACAGCAGGGGTTGATCTTTTTTGTTTGTGCCACCGTAGCGGCACGGGCGGGTGGTGCTTATTCGCCCGTCGCCTTGGCGATAATCTCCTTCGCCACCTGCGCCGGCACTTCGGCGTAGGAGTCGAACACCATGGAGTAGTTCGCCCGACCCTGGGTCTTCGACCGGAGGTCGCCGACGTAGCCGAACATCTCCGACAGCGGAACCTGCGCCTTGACGACACGCGCACCGCTGCGCTCCTCCATGGCCTGGATCTGGCCACGGCGGGAGTTCAGGTCGCCGATCACATCACCCATGTAGTCCTCGGGTGTGGTGACCTCGACGGCCATGATCGGTTCCAGGATCACCGGCTGCGCCGCTGCGGCAGCCTTCTTCAGCGCCTGCGAGCCGGCCACCTTGAAGGCCATTTCGGAGGAGTCGACGTCGTGGTACTGACCGTCGAGCAGGGTGACCTTGAGGTTGACCAGCGGGTAGCCAGCCAGCACGCCGTACTGCATGGCGTCCTGGGCACCGGCGTCCACCGCGGGGATGTACTCGCGGGGGATGCGGCCACCGGTGACCTTGTTCTCGAACTCGTAGGTCGCGCCGTCCTCGCCGGTGAACGGCTCGAGGTCGATGATGACCTTGGCGAACTGGCCCGAGCCACCCGTCTGCTTCTTGTGGGTGTACTCGACCTTCTCCACCTTGCGGCGGATGGTCTCCTTGTAGGCCACCTGCGGCTTGCCGACGTTGGCCTCGACCTTGAATTCGCGGCGCATCCGGTCCACCAGGATGTCCAGGTGCAGCTCGCCCATGCCGCCGATCACGGTCTGGCCGGTCTCGGAGTCGAGGTGGACCTTGAAGGTCGGGTCCTCTTCGGCCAGCTTCTGGATCGCCAGGCTCAGCTTCTCCTGGTCGCTCTTGGTCTTCGGCTCGATGGCGACCTCGATGACCGGCGCCGGGAAGGTCATCGACTCCAGCACGATCTGGTTGTTCGGGTCGCACAGCGTGTCGCCGGTGGTGGTGTCCTTGAGGCCGATCACCGCGTAGATGTGGCCGGCGGAGACCGAGTCGACCGGGTTCTCCTTGTTGGAGTGCATCTGGAACAGCTTGCCCAGCCGCTCCTTCTTGCCCTTGGTCGAGTTGACCACCTGGGCGCCGGACTCCACCTTGCCGGAGTACACCCGCACGTAGGTCAGCTTGCCGAAGAACGGGTGCACCGCGATCTTGAAGGCCAGCGCCGAGAACGGCTCGTCGATGCTGGGCTTGCGGCTGATGATCTCGTCTTCCTTGCCGGGCACGTGGCCCTGCACCGACTCGACGTCCAGCGGCGACGGCAGGTAGTCGACCACCGCGTCCAGCATCGGCTGGACGCCCTTGTTCTTGAACGCGCTGCCGCACAGCACCGGGTACAGCTCCGAGGAGACCGTCAGCTTGCGGATGCCGCTCTTGATCTCCTCGACCGTGAGCTCCTCGCCGCCGAGGTACTTCTCCAGCAGCGCCTCGTCGGTCTCGGCGACGGCCTCCAGCAGGGCGGTCCGGTACTCGTCGGCCTTGTCGGCCAGATCGGCCGGGATCTCGACGGTCTCGTAGGTCTCACCGAGCTTGGTCTCGCCCCGCCACACCTTGGCGTTCATCTCGACCAGGTCGACGATGCCCTCGAAGTCGTTCTCCGCGCCGATCGGCAGCTGGATGACGAGGGGAGTCGCACCCAGCCTTTCCCTGATGGTGCGCACGGTGAAGTAGAAGTCCGCGCCCAGCTTGTCCATCTTGTTGACGAAGCAGATCCGGGGCACGTCGTACTTGTCGGCCTGCCGCCACACCTGCTCGGACTGCGGCTCGACACCCTCTTTGCCGTCGAAGACCGCAACGGCGCCATCGAGGACCCGCAGGGAGCGCTCCACCTCGACGGTGAAGTCGACGTGACCCGGGGTGTCGATGATGTTGATCTGGTTCTTGTTCCAGAAGCAGGTCACCGCGGCCGACGTGATGGTGATGCCGCGCTCCTGCTCCTGTTCCATCCAGTCGGTGGTCGAGGCGCCATCGTGCGTCTCACCGATCTTGTAGTTGACGCCGGTGTAGTACAGGATCCGCTCGGTCGTCGTCGTCTTACCGGCATCGATGTGCGCCATGATGCCGATATTGCGGACCTTGTTCAGGTCGGTCAGCACATCCTGTGCCACAGCAGTCTTCCCACTCTTTCGGTTACTTCAATTGCTTGTTGTCGCAAGTGCTTCGGCGGTCAGGCCACCGACGTGGTCACCAGCGGTAGTGCGCGAAGGCCCGGTTCGCCTCGGCCATCTTGTGGGTGTCCTCCCGGCGCTTCACCGAGGCACCCAGTCCGTTGCTGGCATCGAGGATCTCGTTGGCCAGCCGCTCGATCATGGTCTTCTCCCGACGCTGCCGGGAGAAGCTCACCAGCCAGCGCAGCGCCAGCGTGGTGGAGCGCTCGGCCCGCACCTCGACCGGCACCTGGTAGGTGGCACCACCGACACGACGGCTGCGCACCTCGAGGGCCGGCTTGACGTTGTCCAGCGCGCGCTTGAGCGTCACGACCGGGTCGGTGCCGGTCTTGTCACGTGCCTGCTCCAGCGCCCCGTAGACGATGCGCTCGGCCAGCGACTTCTTACCGGCCAGCAGCACCTTGTTGACCAGCTGGGTGACCAGCTGCGACCCGTAGACCGGGTCGGAAACCAGCGGACGCTTGGGAGCGGGACCCTTGCGCGGCATCAGCTCTTCTCCTTCTTGGCGCCGTAGCGGCTGCGGGCCTGCTTGCGGTTCTTGACCCCCTGGGTGTCCAGCGAGCCGCGGATGATCTTGTAGCGCACACCCGGAAGGTCCTTCACCCGGCCGCCACGCACCAGCACCATCGAGTGCTCCTGCAGGTTGTGACCCTCGCCCGGGATGTAGGCGGTCACCTCGACCTGGCTGGTCAGCTTGACGCGGGCCACCTTGCGAAGCGCCGAGTTCGGCTTCTTCGGGGTGGTGGTGTACACGCGAGTGCACACGCCACGACGCTGCGGGCTGCCCTTGAGGGCCGCGGTCTTGACCTTGCCGATCTTGTCGCGGCGGCCCTTGCGGACCAGCTGCTGAATGGTTGGCATCTACCGGCTTCCTGTATCGCTGTTCGAACTCTGCAAAACTTGTCAGTCCTGTGCCCTACCGCTACCCGCGGTCGGGCGTGTCGCATGGGCCGGCTGCGGATTGCTCCGCTGCATAATGGACATGCGAATTGGGCCAGGCGCGCGCGTCATGTCACCAATACGCGCCTCGTGGCCAGGCACGAGCTACCACAATACCCGCCTGGACTCCGGCAGGTCAAAGCGCGTCGCCCGGGCCCCTTCGGCCCCCGCCGCGGCTACCCGGTACGGCTCTCCATCGCCGAAGCCAGCCGGCGCACCATATCCGAGAAGATCGCGTCGGTGTCGACGTCATCCATCACCCCGGTCATCTCCAGCAGCACGAAACCGTGCATCGCCGCCCAGAACTCCAGCGCCGCGTGAAACGCCCGCTCACCCTCGAGTCCGTAGGACGCCAGCACCTCGATCACCGGGGCCGCGGCGCGGGTGGCCGCGGCGGTGTACTCCGGGTCCTCACCACCCAGCGGCATCCGGGTGAACGCCGAATAGCGGCCCGGGTGATGGTGGGCGTAGCTGCGGTAGGCCCCGGCCATCACCAGCACCGCGTCGTCGCGGGCGCGGCCCTGACCGACCTGGGTCAGCATCTCGAGGATGTCGTCGATAACCCGCATCCGCATCGCCCGGCGCAGGTCACCCAGGCTGTGCACGTGGTTGTACAGCGACGGGCCCTTGGTGCCCAGCTGGGTTGCCAGCGCATTGATGGTCAGCGCGTCCCAGCCCTCGCGGTCCAGGAAGTTCAGTGCCGCGTTGACGATGACCTCCCGGCTCAGCTTGACCGGTCGCGCCCCCGACTTGCCGTTGGTTCGCGAGCGACCGCCCACCGACGGCGGGTCTGGTCGAGCTGGCATGGCGTTCGCCCTTCGTATTGTGCAGGCCGGAGTGGGGAGATCAGCTAAGAACTCTAATCCACCGATAAGTGGGGGAACCGGCGTACGGCCGAGCCGGCGCGACGTAAGCTTTGCCGAAATCGCGTCCGGCGAGAGGGGCACGACAGATGAAATGGACCGCGCTGGGTGCTGCGCTGCTGTGCTTCGGGGCCGGTCTGCTGGGCGGCACCCCGAGCGCGCGTGCGGTGCCCGGCGACATCCATATCTACGGCGTGCACGAGACCCGCACGCTGGACTGCAACGGCGGCACCTTGTTCATCAACGGGGTCAACATCACCGTGCATGCCTTCGGGGACTGCTGGGCGGTGACCATGCAGGGCTCGCAGAACACCGTCATCGCCGAGACCATCATCAACGACGTCACCGTCTACGGCTATGACCAGACCGTCTACTACAAGAATGGCGACCCTTTCCTGTTCGACCGCGGACGTGAGCTGGGCATGACCAACCGGCTCGCCCGCGTACCGGCGTGACCCGCGATCACCGCCGAAACCTCCGCCCGATTCTGGTGGCCGGTGCCGCGCTGCTGGCGGTCGGCGCCGGCGTGGCCGGCTGCGATTCGGAGCCGCCGCCCAAATCCGCGCGGATCGCCAAAGGTTATGCCGACGCGCAATTCTCCGACACGATCACCTACCGATCGTTCGGAACGACGTCGGCGGTGGACTGCGCCGACGGCAAGTCGCTCAACGTGGCCGGATCGAACAACAGCTTGACCGTCCGGGGCCGCTGCGAGGCGGTGAACGTCGCCGGCGCCGACAACCGGATCACCGTCGAGCGGGTCGAGAAGTCGCTGACGGTCACCGGGCTCAACAACTCCGTCACCTACCGCGGCGGCGAGCCGACGGTCGACGATCGCGGTTCGGGCAACGTCATCGCCGACAAGCGCTGATCCGCTCGGGCGGCCCGGGCGGCCGCCGCCTTCAGGCCTTGGCGCCGTGCCGGCCGGCGCCGCCGGCGAACCGGCCCGCTCCGTGCAGCGCCTCGTCGGCCACCCGCGACAGGCTGGCGAATTCCTGGTCCATCGCGTGGGGCTCGGTCATCCCCCACTGCCGCAGCGCCGAGAGCCGGTCCGAGCGCAGACAGCCCTGGGGCAGTTCGGCGAGTTCGCCGGCCAATTGCTCGGCTGCGCTGCGGGCCTGCCCTTTCGGCACCACCCGGTTGGCCAGGCCGATCGCGTGCGCCTCGTCGGCGTCGACCGCGCGGCCGGTGAGGATCATGTCCATGGCGCGGCTGTGGCCGATCAGCCGCGGCAAGCGCACCGTGCCGCCGTCGATGAGCGGCACCCCCCAGCGCCGGCAGAACACCCCGAACACGGCGTCGGCCTCGGCGACCCGCATGTCACACCAGAGCGCCAACTCCAGGCCGCCGGCCACCGCGTAGCCGCTCACCGCTGCGATCACCGGCTTGGACAGCATCATCCGGGTCGGACCCATCGGCCCCGGGCCGGTGCGGTGGGTCTGATTGGCCCTCTCGGTGCCGAACGCTTTGAGATCGGCGCCCGCACAAAAGGTTCCGTGATCCCCCCACAACACGGCGACCGACGCGGTGTCGTCGCGGTCGAATTCGGCGAAGGCCTCATACAGCGCGGCCGCGGTCGGGCCGTCGACGGCGTTGCGCGCCTGCGGCCGGTTCAGGACCACCGTCGTGACCGCGCCGCTGCGCTCCACCCGCACCGAGTCCGTCATCGTGGCACCTCCGCCGTCTGTTCCGCATCGCGCCGTGCCGCCACTTCCTCGACGAATTCCGCGTAGCGTCCGCGGATCCGCTCACCGGGCCAGCCGGGCGGCAGCAGTTCGGCCGGCAACACCGGGTCGCGGCGCAGGTGCCGGACCATGGCCGCGGCAATGGTGAAGCGGTCCGCCGCCTCGGTGGCGTGCGCCATCTCGGCGAGCAGCTCATCGCCGGTGACCGCCCAGCCGGTCAGGTCCCACAGCTTGCCGGCGAGCTCGACCGGGTGTTCGTCGCGGGCGGTGAGCATCCTGGTGTAGGGGACCAAGTCACCGAGGTCGATGTCGATGTTGTCCGGGCGCATCCAAATCCCTTCGCGCAGTTCGGCGAATCGCCGCTCGGTGAGCCCAGCGCGCAGGGTGGCCCGGGTTCGCGGCTCGCAGCCGATGCTGGTGATCACCACGGCGTACCAGTCGCCACCCCAGGGTCGGATGCGTGGATTCAGCGCCTCGTCCTGCCGGCGCTGACGTTCCAGCAGCCGTTCGGAGAGCCCGTAGCCCTCTGCGGAGCGGACCAGGTCCCCGGCGGCGACCAGCCGCGTCAGCGCCACCCGCATAGCGGTTTCTTTGATACCGAAATCTGCTGTGAGCCTGAGTAATTCAGCTGAGCTGGCGGAGGCGGGATGGGCGCCCAGCAGCACCGACAACACCACCGACCTGGCCGTCATGCGAACTGGTGGGTTGGGCATCTCGCACGCCTAGACCCCGGATGCCCGTCGGCCGTAGTCCCCGAACGGCTCATCGCGGTGCCGCACCGCGTCGCGGAAACCGTGTGCCACCGCATCGGCGACGAACGCATGCCCCTCCGGGGTGTGCCGTGCCACCCCGTCGAAGACGGTGCTGACCATGCGACTGGTGGCCACGCCCTGTTGCAGCAGCGCGGTGTTGAGCGCGAGCTTGGCCATGATCAACTGGTTGACCGGCATCGCGGCGATGCGGCCGACCAGGCGTTCGGTGCGCTCGTCGAGATCGGCCGGGTCGGGGGCCTCGATGGCCAGCCCCCATTCGGCGGCTTGGGCACCGGTGATGCAATCTCCGGTCAGCAGAAGGCGTTTCGCGCGCTGGTCACCGAGCCGGTGCGCCCACAACCCGGCCGCCGGCACACCCCACACCCGCATCGGCGGATAGCCGATCTTGGCGTCGGAGGCCGCGATCACCTGGTCGGCGTGCAATGCGATGTCGGTGCCACCGGCCACGCAGTAGCCGTGAATCTTGACCACGGTCGGCTTGTCCGCGTGCATCAGCGAGGCGAAACCCCGAACGAAGCGGCTCATCATCTGGTAGTCGATCATCGGATCCCAGGGCTGGTCCGCGCGATGGTTGACCGCCTGAACCTTGCCGTCGAGCACGCTGCCCCGATAGTTCTCGCCGCCGGCCGACGACGATCCTTCGGCGTAGGCGCCCAGGTCGAAGCCCGCGCAGAATCCCTCGCCGCGACCGGACACCAGGATCACATGCACGTTGGGGTCCAGGTCGGCCCGCTCCACCAGGGCCGACAGTTCCAGGGGGGTGTCGGCGGTGATCGCGTTGCCCTTCTCCGGGCGGTTGAAGGTGATCCGGGCGATGCGGTCGGTGACCTCGTAGGTCATCGTCCGCAGGTTGTCGAACTCGACCGGGGCAATGTGGTGCCGCATGTATCGCCTCTCTCGACCGTTGTCGACCCGGTCGATGCCGCCCTACGACCCTTTTACGATGGCACGCTCCAGGATCGGCGCGAGGTCCAGGCCCGCCGGAAGCGTACCGAACGCCCCGCCCCATTGGCCGCCGAATCGGGTCGCCAGGAACGCCTCGGCGACGGCCGGGTGACCGTGGCGCACCAGCAAACCGCCCTGCAGCGCCAGGCAGATGTCCTCGGCGATCTTGCGCGCCTGGTACTGGGCGGTGGCCACGTCGCTGCCCAGGCCCGTCAGTTGGGTCTTCAACGCCTCGACGTGGGCGTCGAGCCGGCGATCCTGCCCGGCGCTCTCGGCCAGTTCGTCAAAGAGCACGGCCACCGAGTCGGGTTGGGTGGCCAGCGCGCGCAGGGTGTCCAGGGCGCTGACGTTGCCCGAACCCTCCCAGATGCCCATCAACGGCGCCTCCCGGTACAGCCGCGGCATCAACGAGTCCTCGATGTAGCCGTTGCCGCCCAGGCATTCCATCGCCTCGGCGGCGTGCGGGGTGGCACGCTTGCAGACCCAGTACTTGGTGGCCGCCAGGCCGATCCGGCGCAGCAGCCCCTCCCGGTCGTCGCCCTGGACCGCCTTGTCGGTGGCGCCGGCCATCCGCATGGTCACCATGGTGGCCGCTTCGGCCTCCACCGCCAGGTCGGCCAGCACGTTACGCATCAGCGGCTGGTCGATCAGGTAGGCGCCGAATGCTTTTCGGTGCTGCGTGTGGTAGATGGCGCGAGCCAGTCCCATCCGCATGCTGGTGGCGCTGCCCAGCGCGCAGTCCAGCCGGGTCAGGTTGACCATCTCGATGATCACCGAGACACCGCGGCCCTCCTCGCCGACCAGCCACGCGGTGGCGCCGTCGTACTCGATCTCACTGGAGGCGTTGGCGTGGTTGCCGAGCTTGTCCTTGAGCCGCTGCAGCCGCATCCGGTTACGGGTGCCGTCGGGCAGCACCCGCGGCAGGAAGAAGCAACTCAGACCGCCGGGCGCCTGGGCCAGCACCAGGAACACGTCGCACATGGGCGCCGAGGTGAACCATTTGTGCCCGGTCAGGGTGTAGCTGCCGTCATCGTTGGGCACCGCCTGTGTCGTGCCCGCGCGCACATCCGAGCCGCCCTGTTTCTCGGTCATCGACATTCCCGCGGTGAGACCGGCTTTGGTGGCGGGCACCTTGAGCACCGGGTCATAGACCCGGCTGGTCAACAGCGGCTCGTAGGTCTTGGACAATTCCTGGTTGTAGCGCAGCGCCGGGATGATCGCGTAGGTCATCGAGATCGGACACATGTGGCCGGGCTCGGCGGTCCACACCCCGGTTAGGGCGGCACGCACCACGTGGGCGCCCGGCCGCGGGTCGGCCCACGGCGCGGCGTGCAGGCCGTGGGCGATCGCGGTGCGCATCAGCTCGTGGTAGGCGGGGTCGTATTCCACTTCGTCGATGCGGTTGCCGACGACGTCGTGGGTGTGCAGGATCGGCCGGTTGCGATCGGCGAGCTCGCCCCAGCGCTGAGTCTGCCTCGAGCCGGAGATCGCACCGAGCTCGGTGACGTCGTCGACGCCCCATTGACCGCCCTCGCGGATGAGCGCCTCGATGAGCACCGGTGACGACGCCGGGTTGTAGCCCTCGAGTGGCAGGACCTGATTGGTGACGATGTGCGTGTCGGCCATAACGCAGTATTACAGTTTTTTCACGCACGCACAACGGATGTAACCGTAGTTATGTCCGGCAAACAAAACGGCGGTCACGGCCCGAGGTCGGGAGGTTCCAGGCCGTGACCGCCGCGTCTAGGGGGCGCCGCGCTAGGGGCTGCTCATTAACGCCACACCGCAACGGTGGCACTCGGTCATCGGGGATCCTCCCGCCGCATTGAACGTGGATGCCGCCCCTACTGGCGAGGCCATAGCAAATTAATAGCACACTACCAACCAGTTGTCATTTGTTTCAAGGGAAAGCAAGTCATACGGATGATTTGGGCACTAATCCACAGTGTTCGGTCTTGGCTGGTGGCCTGCGGGCGGTGGTGACGAAAGGACCGGGCGACAGCGCAGAGCCGCTGAGATTTCCGAAAACACCAGCGCCGGCACGTCTTAACCGGGCCGCCGGAATCAGCTCAGGTTTTCCCGCAGGAAGGCGATATCGGCCTTGCGGCCCTCGTCGGCGGTCTCGCAGATGACCGGGGCGCCGGCGGCCTTGACCACGGCGACCAACAGCTCGGGATCGATCTGGCCGGTGCCGAAGTTGGCGTGGCGGTCCCGGCCGGAGCCCGCGGCATCCTTGGAATCATTGCAGTGCACCAGGTCGATGCGTCCGGTGATGGCCTTGATCCGCTCCACCGCGTCGGCCAGCTCCTCGCCGGCCGCCCAGGTGTGGCAGGTGTCCAGGCAGAACCCGACCCCGGTGTCACCGATGTGGTCCCACAGCCTCGCGATGGTGTCGAAGCGCCGGGCCATCGCGTGCTCACCGCCAGCGGTGTTCTCCAGATACACCGGGACGGTGGTCTCCAGCCGGTCCAGCGCCTTGCGCCAGCGCACGAACCCGGCCTGCTCATCGTCGTCGTCGGCGGTGACGTGTCCGCCGTGCACGATCACCGCGGCAGCGCCGATGTCGGCGGCGGCGTCGCAGGTCTGCTGCAGGACGTTGCGCGAGGGTATGCGCACCCGGTTGTTCGGCGAGGCCACGTTGATCAGATAGGGCGCGTGAACATAGATCGGCAGGTCCGCCTGGCGCAGCCGCTCGGCGTCCTCGCGCGGTTTGGGCGGCTTCCAGCTCTGCGGGTTGCCGAGGAAGATCTGCACCACATCGGCGCCGTCCGCCTCCGCGGCGGCCAACGGGTCAGCCGGGCGCACGTGGGAACCGATCAACACGGCGGTCAGCTTAGTTCGGTGACGATGCCGGCGAGGAACGAGGCGGCTGAGGAGGCGGACCGTTAGGCCAGTTCGGTGACGATGCCGGCGAGGAACGAGGCGGCTTGGGGGCACCCCCAGCCGCGCAGCGGCGAGGGGGCGAGGCGGACCGTTAGGCCAGTTCGATGACGATGCCGGCGAGGAACGAGGCGGCTTGGGGGCACCCCCAGCCGCGCAGCGGCGAGGGGGCGAGGCGGACCGTTAGGCCAGTTCGATGACGATGCCGGCGAGGAACGAGGCGGCTTGGGGGCACCCCCAGCCGCGCAGCGGCGAGGGGGCGAGGCGGACCGTTAGGCCAGTTCGATGACGATGCCGGCGAGGAACGAGGCGGCTTGGGGGCACCCCCAGCCGCGCAGCGGCGAGGGGGCGAGGCGGACCGTTAGGCCAGTTCGGCGAGTTCCCAGGTGTGCACCGGCTCATTGGTGTGCATGTGCGCGCAGTAGCGCCGCAGCATCTCCGCCAGGGCTTCCGGACGGCTCATCCCCTGCGCCTGCAACGCTCCGACCGTCGCCACCTGCCAGGAGGCCCCGTTGCGGCCCGAGGCGACCCGGCCCTCGATGATGCCGAGGTACCGGTCGGACACCTCGGGCGCCACACCCCAGTCGTCGAGACCCTGCCGGGACATCGGAAGCAGTTCGCGCCGGGTGAGCTCCGGCACGCTGACCTCGCCCAGCCCCGGCCAGTGCAGCCGGGCATCGATGCCGTGGCGCGCGGCCGCGCGAAAGTTGTCGTGGGCGGCGGCAAAACTCATCTGGGTCCACAACGGCCGTCGCTCACGGGCCATCCGGCGCAGCAGGCCGTAGTAGAAGACCGCGTTGGCCAGCATGTCGGCGACCGTCGGGCCCGACGGCAGCACCCGGTTCTCCACCCGCAGGTGGGGCCGTCCGTCGACGACGTCGTATACCGGCCGGTTCCACCGGTACACCGTCCCGTTGTGCAGGCGCAGTTCGGCCAGCTGCGGTGTGCGGCCCTGCGCCAGTACGGCGAGCGGATCCTCGTCGGAGATCTCCGGCAGCAGCGACGGGAAATAGCGCACGTTCTCCTCGAACAGGTCGAAGATCGAGGTGATCCACCGTTCGCCGAACCACACGCGCGGTCGTACGCCCTGGTTTTTCAGCTCGTCGGGGCGGGTGTCGGTGGATTGGGCGAACAGCTCGACCCGGGTCTCGGCCCACAGCCGGTGACCGAAGAGGTAGGGCGAATTGGCGCCCAGCGCCAGTTGCGGGCCGGCCAGCACCTGGGCCGCGTTCCAGTGGTCGGCGAACTGCACCGGCGACACCTGGAGGTGTAACTGCATGCTGGTGCACGCCGATTCCGGCGCGATCGTCGCCGCGTGCAGGGTCAGCGGCTCGGGGCCGTCGATGTCGATGGCGAGGTCTTCGCCGCGCGCCGCGAAGATGGAGTCGTTGAGCGCCGCGTACCGGGCCGAATCGCTCATCCAGTCACCGGTCAGGTGCTCGGGCATCAGCGTCGGCAGGATGCCGATCATCACGATGCGCGCTCCGTCGGCGTGGGCCTTGGCCTCGGCGGCATTGAGGCTGGCGCGCACCTCGGCTTCGAGCTCCAGGCCCAGCCGCCCCGGCAGCGGTCGCGGCGGGACGTTGAATTCGATGTTGTAGGCGCCCAGTTCGCGCTGGTAGGCCGGATCGTCGATCGCGGCGAGCACGTCGGCGTTGGCCATCACCGGCCGGTAGTCACCGCCGACCAGATTGGCCTCGATCTCCATACCGGTCAGCGGCTGGTCGCAGTCGAAGCTGGACTGCGCCAGCATCGTCTCGAAAACGTCCAGGCACTGCTGGATCTTGCGCCGGTAGAGCTGGCGCTGGGTGCGACTGTAATCGGTGCGATTGACCTCGTCCCCCATGTAGACGATGCAACCTGCTGGGTCCGGGCGCCGCAACCCGAGAGGCGACGCGACAGCGGTAGAAACGAGAAAAGCCCCGGGCGCACCCGGGGCTTTCCTCGTCGTCGAACTAGCGGTAGTCGCTGTAGCCGTAGTCGTCCAGCGGCACCGCGGCGCCGGTGGCGGCGCCGAAGTCCGGGCTGTAGTACTGATCCTCGTAGGACGGGATCGTGTACGCAGCGGCCCGGGCCTCCTCGGTCGGCTGCACCGCGATGTTGCGGTACCGGTTGATGCCGGTGCCGGCCGGGATCAGCTTGCCGATGATCACGTTCTCCTTCAGACCCTGCAGCTTGTCGCTGCGGCAGTTGATCGCTGCATCGGTCAGCACGCGGGTGGTCTCCTGGAACGACGCCGCCGACAGCCACGAGTCCGTGGCCAGCGACGCCTTGGTGATACCCATCAGCACCGGACGCCCGGCCGCGGGCTCGCCGCCCTCGGCCACCACCCGACGGTTCTCGGTCTCGAACTCGGCCCGCTCGGTCAGCGAACCGGGCAGGAACTCGGTGGCGCCCGAGTCGATGATGGTCACCCGGCGCAGCATCTGCCGGACGATCACCTCGATGTGCTTGTCGTGGATCGACACACCCTGGGCCCGGTAGACCTGCTGGACCTCCTTGACCAGGTGGATCTGCACCTCGCGGGGGCCCTGCACGCGCAGCACCTCGTGCGGGTCGGCCGAGCCCTCCATGAGCTGTTGGCCGACCTCGACGTGGTCGCCGTCGGCCAGCAACCGCTCGGAGCCGTCCTCGTGCTTGAACACCCGCAGCCGCTGGCGCTTGGGCAGCTTGTCGTAGACGACTTCCTCTCCACCGTCATCGGGCACGATGGTGATCTTGTAGAACTTCTCGCCCTCTTCGAGCTGCACCCGCCCGGCGACGTCGGCGATCGGCGCCTTGCCGCGCGGGATGCGGGCCTCGAACAGTTCCTGCACACGGGGCAGACCGCCGGTGATGTCCTCACCGACACCACCCTGGTGGAAGGTGCGCATAGTCAGCTGGGTGCCGGGCTCACCGATGGACTGGGCCGCGACGATGCCGACGGCCTCGCCGATGTCGACCAGCTTGCCGGTGGCCATCGACCGGCCGTAGCAGGTCGCGCAGACGCCGGTCCCGGTGGCACAGGTCAGCACGGAGCGGACCTTCACCTGCGAGATGCCGGCGCCCAGCAGGGCCTCGATCGACGGGTCGCCGAGGTCGTGGCCGCGCTCGATGATGACGTTGCCCTTCTCATCGACCGCGTCGACCGCCAACGTGCGGGCGTACGCCGAGGTCTCGATGAAGGGGTCACGGATCAGCGATCCGTCGGCGGCCACCTCGGCCAGCTCCACCATGATGCCGCGCTCGGTGCCGCAGTCGTGCTCGCGCACGATCACGTCCTGGGACACGTCCACCAGACGACGGGTCAGGTAACCCGAGTCGGCGGTACGCAACGCGGTGTCCGCCAAGCCCTTTCGGGCCCCGTGGGTGTTGATGAAGTACTCCAGCACCGTCAGGCCCTCACGGAAGGAGGACTTGATCGGCCGCGGGATGAACTCACCCTTGGGGTTGGTCACCAGACCCTTCATGCCGGCCAGCGTCCGGGTCTGGGTGAAGTTACCCGTGGCACCGGAGTCGACGATGGTGATGATCGGGTTGTCGGCCGGGTAGTGGTCACGCAGCGCCTGACCCACCTCCTCGGTGGCTTCCTTCCAGATCTCCACCAGCGCCTCGTTGCGCTCGTCGTGGTTGAGAGCGCCACGCTGGAACTGCTTTTCGACCTTGTCGGCGCGCTCTTCGTAGGAGTCGAGGATCTCCTTCTTGCGCGGCGGCACCAGCACGTCGGCCATCGAGACCGTGACCCCCGAACGGGTGGCCCAGTAGAAGCCGGCGTCCTTGAGCTTGTCCACGGTCTGGGCGACCACGATCATCGGGTAGCGCTCGGCCAGGTCGTTGATGATGACGGCCTGAACCTTCTTGTGCATCTGCTTGTTCACGAACGGATACCCGGTCGGCAGCAGCTCGTTGAACATCACCCGGCCCAGCGTGGTCTCGGCCATCCAGGCGTCGCCCGGACGCCAGCCGTTCTCGCCGAACAACTCGGTCTCCACCGCGGCCGGCGGACGCAGCTGGTCGAGGCGCACCTTGATCTTGGCCCGCACCGAGAGTGCACCGCGGTCGACGGCCATGATCGCCTCGGCGGGCGAGGAGTAGACGCCGCTCTCCGGACGGTCCTTGGCTGCCGGGGTGTATTCGCCTGTGTCACCTTCGATCTCGGTGGTCAGGAAGTACAGTCCGGTCACCATGTCCAGTCGCGGCATGGCCAGCGGACGACCCGAGGCCGGCGACAGGATGTTGTTGGACGACAGCATCAGGATGCGGGCTTCGGCCTGCGCCTCGGCGCTCAACGGCAGGTGCACCGCCATCTGGTCGCCGTCGAAGTCGGCGTTGAAGGCCTCACACACCAACGGGTGCAGCTGAATGGCCTTGCCCTCCACCAGCTGCGGCTCGAAGGCCTGGATACCCAGGCGGTGCAGCGTGGGGGCACGGTTGAGCAGCACCGGGTGCTCGGCGATGACCTCTTCGAGGACGTCCCACACCTGGGGGCGCTGCCGCTCCACCATCCGCTTGGCGCTCTTGATGTTCTGCGCGTGGTTGAGGTCGACCAGCCGCTTCATCACGAACGGCTTGAACAGCTCCAGCGCCATCAGCTTGGGCAGACCGCACTGGTGCAGCTTGAGCTGCGGGCCGACCACGATGACCGAACGGCCCGAGTAGTCGACACGCTTGCCGAGCAGGTTCTGCCGGAACCGGCCCTGCTTGCCCTTGAGCAGATCCGACAGCGACTTCAGCGGTCGGTTGCCCGGCCCGGTGACGGGCCGGCCACGACGGCCGTTGTCGAACAGCGCGTCGACGGACTCCTGCAACATCCGCTTCTCGTTGTTGACGATGATCTCGGGAGCGCCGAGGTCGATCAGCCGCTTCAACCGGTTGTTGCGGTTGATGACCCGGCGGTACAGGTCGTTGAGGTCCGACGTGGCGAACCGGCCACCGTCGAGCTGCACCATCGGGCGAAGCTCCGGCGGGATCACCGGCACCGCGTCGAGCACCATGCCCATCGGGGAGTTGCCCGACTGCTGGAACGCCGCGACCACCTTGAGCCGCTTGAGGGCGCGAAGCTTCTTCTGCCCCTTGCCGTTCTTGATGGTGTCGCGCAGCGACTCGGCCTCGGCGTCGATGTCGAAGTTCTCGATCAGCTTCTGGATCGACTCCGCGCCCATCGCACCGGTGAAGTACTCGCCGTAGCGGTCGACCAGCTCGCGGTAGACGGTCTCGTCGACGATCAGCTGCTTGGGAGCCAGCTTGACGAAGGTGTCCCAGATGTTGTCCAGCCGATCCAGCTCACGCTGGGCCCGGTCGCGCAGCTGACGCATCTCGCGCTCACCGCCGTCACGAACCTTGCGGCGCACATCGGCTTTCGCACCCTCGGCCTCCAGCTCGGCCAGGTCGGCCTCGAGCTTCTGGGCGCGGGCCTCCAGGTCGGCGTCGCGCTGGTCCTCGACGGCCTTCTTCTCGACGACCATCTCGGCTTCCAGGGTGGACAGCTCGTTGTGGCGCATCTCGGTGTCGACACTGGTGATCACGTAGGCCGCGAAGTAGATGATCTTCTCGAGGTCCTTGGGCGCCAGGTCCAGCAGGTAGCCCAACCGGGACGGCACGCCCTTGAAGTACCAGATGTGGGTGACCGGGGCGGCCAGTTCGATGTGGCCCATCCGCTCACGACGCACCTTGGCGCGAGTCACCTCGACGCCACAGCGCTCACAGATGATGCCCTTGAAGCGCACGCGCTTGTACTTGCCGCAGTAGCACTCCCAGTCGCGAGTCGGTCCGAAGATCTTCTCGCAGAACAGGCCGTCCTTCTCGGGCTTGAGCGTGCGGTAGTTGATCGTTTCCGGCTTCTTGACCTCACCGTAGGACCATTGCCGGATGTCCTCCGCGGTCGCCAGGCCGATGCGGAGCTCATCGAAGAAGTTGACGTCGAGCACGTAACTCCCTTTCCCCTTGCGGGTTTAGTAGCTGGTAATTAAGCGAGGTCTTCCACCGAGGCGGATTCGTTGCGGGACAAGTTGATTCCCAGATTGGCGGCTGCCCGCTCCAGGTCCTCGTCCTCGCCTTCGCGCAATTCGATCGCCGCACCGTCCTTCGCCAGCACCTCGACGTTGAGGCACAGCGACTGCAGCTCTTTGAGCAACACCTTGAACGACTCCGGAATACCGGGTTCGGGGATGTTCTCGCCCTTGACGATCGCCTCGTAGACCTTGACCCGGCCGACGGTGTCGTCGGACTTGATGGTCAACAGCTCCTGCAGCGTGTACGCCGCACCGTAGGCCTGCATGGCCCAGCACTCCATCTCACCGAACCGCTGGCCACCGAACTGCGCCTTACCGCCCAGCGGCTGCTGGGTGATCATCGAGTACGGACCGGTGGAGCGCGCGTGGATCTTGTCGTCCACCAGGTGGTGCAGCTTCATGATGTACATGTAGCCGACGGTCACCGGGTACGGGAACGGCTCACCGGAGCGGCCGTCGAACAGCATCGCCTTGCCGTCGCCGTTGACCATGACCTCGCCGTCGCGGTTGGGCAGCGTCGATGACAGCAGGCCCTGCAGCTCGGCCTCCTGAGCGCCGTCGAACACCGGGGTCGCGGTGCGCGTGTCGGGACCAGCGGAGTACAGCTTCTCGGGAAGCTGATCCGCCCAGTCCGGCACGCCGGCCGCCACATCGATGTTCCAACCGGTCTTGGCGATCCAGCCCAGGTGAGTCTCCAGGATCTGACCGATGTTCATCCGTCGCGGCACACCGTGGGTGTTCAAGATGATGTCGACCGGCGTGCCGTCCGGCAGGAACGGCATGTCCTCGACCGGCAGGATCTTGCCGATGACGCCCTTGTTGCCGTGGCGGCCGGCCAGCTTGTCACCGTCGGAGATCTTGCGCTTCTGCGCGACATAGACGCGCACCAGCTCGTTGACCCCGGCGGGCAGCTCGTCGTCGTCCTCGCGGGAGAACACCCGGATGCCGATGACCTTGCCCGACTCACCGTGCGGCACCTTCAGCGAGGTGTCGCGGACTTCGCGGGCCTTCTCACCGAAGATGGCACGCAGCAGCCGCTCCTCGGGGGTCAGCTCGGTCTCACCCTTGGGCGTGACCTTGCCGACCAGGATGTCGCCGTCGCGGACCTCGGCGCCGATGCGGACGATGCCGCGCTCGTCGAGGTCAGCCAGCACCTCATCGGAGACGTTCGGGATGTCCCTGGTGATCTCCTCGGCGCCCAGCTTGGTGTCGCGAGCGTCGATCTCGTGCTCCTCGATGTGGATCGAGGTCAGCACGTCCTCCTCCACGAGCCGCTGGCTCAGGATGATGGCGTCCTCGTAGTTGTGGCCTTCCCACGGCATGATCGCCACGAGCAGGTTCTTGCCCAGGGCCATCTCGCCGTTGTCGGTGCACGGGCCGTCCGCGATCACCTGGCCGGCCTCGACACGCTGGCCGGCGTCGACGATCGGACGCTGGTTGGCGCAGGTGCCGTGGTTGGATCGGTTGAACTTGCGCATCCGGTAGGTCTGCCGGGTGCCGTCGTCGGCCATCACCGTGATGTAGTCGGCGGAGACCTCCTCGATGACGCCGGTCTTGTCGGCGACGATCACGTCGCCGGCGTCGATCGCGGCCCGCAGCTCCATGCCGGTGCCCACCAGCGGCGCCTCGCTACGCACCAGCGGAACCGCCTGGCGCTGCATGTTGGCGCCCATCAGGGCCCGGTTGGCGTCGTCGTGCTCGAGGAACGGGATCATGGCCGTGGCCACCGACACCATCTGGCGCGGCGAGACGTCCATGTAGTCGACCTCGTCCGACGACACGTACTCGACCTCGCCGCCCTTGCGGCGCACCAGAACCCGCTCCTCGGCGAAGCGGCCGTCCCCCTCCAGCGGCGAGTTGGCCTGCGCCACGACGTGGCGGTCCTCCTCGTCGGCGGTCAGGTAGTGGATCTCATCGGTGACCACACCGCCGGCCACCTTGCGGTAGGGCGTCTCGATGAAGCCGAACGGGTTGACCCGCGCATAGGTCGCCAGCGACCCGATCAGACCGATGTTGGGGCCTTCCGGGGTCTCGATCGGACACATCCGGCCGTAGTGGGACGGGTGCACGTCACGAACTTCCAGCCCGGCCCGCTCACGCGACAGACCGCCCGGCCCCAGCGCCGACAGGCGGCGCTTGTGGGTCAGACCCGACAGCGGGTTGTTCTGGTCCATGAACTGGGAGAGCTGGCTGGTGCCGAAGAACTCCTTGATCGCGGCGACCACCGGGCGGATGTTGATCAGGGTCTGCGGCGTGATGGCCTCGACGTCCTGGGTGGTCATCCGCTCGCGGACCACGCGCTCCATCCGGGACAGCCCGACCCGGATCTGGTTCTGGATCAGCTCGCCCACGGTGCGCAGCCGCCGGTTGCCGAAGTGGTCGATGTCGTCGACCTCGACGGGCACCTCGACGCCGCCGGGCACCGTCATGGTGCCGGGCTGGCCGTCCTGAGCGGCCTGGTGCAGCCGCACCAGGTACTCGATGGTGGCCACGATGTCCTCTTCGGTCAGCGTGGTCGGCGACGACTCCACGTCGGCGGGCGCGGCCGGCAGGCCCAGCTTCTTGTTGATCTTGTAGCGACCCACCCGGGCCAGGTCGTAGCGCTTCTCCTTGAAGAACAAGTTCTCCAGCAGGGTCTGCGCGGACTCCTTGGTGGGGGGCTCGCCCGGACGCAGCTTGCGGTAGATGTCCAGCAGCGCCTCGTCGGAGTTGGCGGCGTTGTCCTTCTCCAGCGTCGACATCATGATCTCGGAGAAGCCGAAGCGCTCCCGGATGGCCTCGCTGGTCCAGCCCAGCGCCTTGAGCAGCACGGTGACCGGCTGGCGGCGCTTGCGGTCGATACGGACGCCGACCAGGTCGCGCTTGTCGACGTCGAACTCCAGCCAGGCGCCGCGGCCCGGGATCACCTTGACCGAGTGCAGCGTCTTCTCGGTGGACTTGTCGATGCTGGCGTCGAAGTACACGCCCGGCGAGCGCACCAGCTGGGAGACGACGACACGCTCGGTGCCGTTGATGATGAAGGTGCCCTTCTCGGTCATCATCGGGAAGTCACCCATGAACACCGTCTGGCTCTTGATCTCACCGGTGTTGTTGTTGATGAACTCCGCGGTGACGAACAGCGGCGCGGCGTAGGTCATGTCCTTGTCGCGGCACTCCTCTACCGGCGCCTTGACCTCGTCAAAGCGCGGGTCGGAGAACGACAGCGACATCGAGCCGGAGAAGTCCTCGATCGGCGACAGCTCCTCGAGCACGTCTTCGAGGCCGCCCTTGGGGGTCGCGCCGGTCAGCTTGGTGACCTTCTCACGCCACTCCGGCGCGCCGATCAGCCACTGGAACGAGTCGGTCTGAATATCGAGCAGACCCGGAACCTCAAGCGGCTCGCGCAGCTTGGCGAAGGAGATCCGGTTGGGAGCCCCGGGCACGGAACTGTTGGGGGAATTTTGGGTGGTAGTACCTGAAGCGTTCTTCTTGCTCTGGCGGGAGACTGCCAAGATGCATCCTTCCAGCACCTAATGCGGCCAGCGGGTCCCGGCTGACACCAGACCCCGTTCGCTGCGAATATCGACCGTTGGTTCGGCTGGCGGACGCTCTAGTCCGGTCTCACGCACAGCCGAACCACGACGTCACAAGCCTTGAACGAGCCGACGAACGCGACTCAGGCTGGTACTGCGGGGTCGGGTGCGGGTAAGGGTGGGCAGGAGGAAGCCAGCGCAACGTCCAACAATAGCGCAGGCTCACGCAATCCTCAACTGCAGCATCCCGGGGCCCTATCGGTGCTGGCTGGCCTCCGCCGAGCCCCCGCACAAATACTGGTGACCAGATTGGACCGTTTACGTCCGTCCGTCAAGAGCTGACACGGTGCGGGGCGGCAGTCAGGAGTCAGCCCGGCGGGGTCTGGAGCGACGCGGTGGGAGCTTCGTCGGCTTCGGGGAACTCGTGCACCGCGTACTTGTGGGTGCCTTCGAGTTCGTCGCGGATGGCGGCCTGGGCGTTGGGCGGCAGGGTGTGCAGGATCTCGCGCACCCGCGCCTTACGCCGCGCCACCGCCTTGCGCTCGGGCATACCGGGAGTCGCGCTGAGCTGCGGCGGAACCCCGAAGACCTCCTCGACACCGCCATCGCTTTGGCCGGCCGCCATCATGGCCTCCTCAGCCGCGGCGGTCGCCTGGTCCTTCTCCTCGGACATACCGATTGGGCCGATACGCCGGCCGTTGAGGAACTGCCGCACCACCGGCTCCTCGGACGTCAGCAGCACCTCACGCGGACCGAACATCACCAGCTGCTTACGGAACAACATGCCCATGTTGTCCGGCACGGTGCGGGCGATGTTGATGTTGTGCGTGACGATCAAGATGGTGGCGTCGATCTGGGCGTTGATGTCGATCAACAGCTGGCTCAGATACGCCGTACGAACCGGGTCCAGACCCGAGTCGGGCTCGTCGCACAAGATGATCTGCGGGTCGAGCACCAGCGCACGGGCCAGCCCGGCACGCTTGCGCATACCACCGGATATCTCACCCGGGAACTTATAGCCGTCGTTGGGCATACCCACCAGTTCGAGCTTCTCCATGACGATGTCACGGATCTCTTTCTCACTCTTCTTGGTGTGCTCACGCAGCGGGAAGGCGGTGTTGTCGTAGATGTTCATCGACCCGAACAGGGCACCGTCCTGAAACAGCACCCCGAACAGCGTGCGGATCTCGTAGAGCTCCTTGGCCGAACACTGCAGGATGTCGGTGCCGTCGATGACGATCGAGCCGCGCTCCGGACGCAACAGGCCGATCAGCGACTTCAAGAACACCGACTTGCCGGTACCCGACGGGCCCAGCAGGACGCTGACCTCCCCCTCGGGAATCGTCATCGTGACGTCTTCCCAAATCCGGGCAGAACCGAAGGACTTCGTCAGCCCCTGTACATCGATGGCGACACCCATTAGTGAGGTCCTTCCGCAACTCTTGGTCGTGCCACTCTCCCCTTTGTGGCTTGGGCCACTGTAGCGCACCGGTGCGACCCGTAACGCGTGTCCGCCTCACTCAGCCGGTGTCCAGTTTCCGTGGAAGCCCATCGGCACCCGTTGCGGCAGGTGGACGGTGGCCACGGTCTCACAGGTCGCGGCGTCGAGGATCAGCAGTTGGCCCTCGTCCGCGCCGCGATGGTGACCCATGCCGATCAGGATTCCGTCGTCTTCGTCGGTGCCGCCGGGACGCGGAACGAAGGACATCTCACCCAGCACCAGTTGCGGGTCGAGGCCGGCCGTCGTACTCGTCCCGGTGGCGTAGTCGTGCTTGTACAGCGCCGTCGACATCTCCGCCCGGGTGCCGCCGATGAAGCCACCGTTGATCCCGACGGTGTAGCCGAAGCGGTGTTTGCCGCCCAGCAGGGTCTCGTTGATCCGGGGGAACTCCTGCGGCCGGTCGTCGCGGGCCTCGGTGCTCACCGCGCCGGTGTCCAGGTTGATCGTCCAGCGGTCCAGCCTGGGCGGGGCGTCGCCCGGCCCGCGCCGGTCGGCGTCGAAGACCTTCGCGTAGCGCACCACGTCGAGTACCAGCATTTCCTGTCCGGCCGGCGTGACCTCGGAGTAGGCGTTGACCGGGTGGAAGACGTAGCACGGTTCGACGTCGAACCACCGCACCTGCGCTTCCCCCGCCCGGACCCATCCCTGGGCTTCGCCCTCGCGCGGCATCACTCCGATGCGCGCTGGATAGTCCGCATTCCACGAGTACGGCAGCCCGCCCGGCGGCCGGCTGTCGCGATTGACCATCGCGGTGATCGGGCTGGGCATCCGAACCCTGCCGACCAGGCTGCTCAACACCATCCGCGCGGGCGCCTTGAGCCAGCGGGGCATGCTCACCGGCAACACCTGCGCCGAGTCGAAGGTGACCGGTAGGTCATAGACCACGACGTACTTCTCGGTCAGGGAGAAGTCGTGCATCATCGGCGAGCCGGTGACTTCGATGTCGACGGTGCGGCGGGCTCGGCCGGCGTTGTCGATCACCGAGTACTGCACGGTGTTGCCCCTGGCGAAGGAGTACGACACGGCGTGCAGCTCGCCGGTGACCGGGTCGCGGTGCGGGTGTGCGGTGTAGCCGCCCGTCAGGGTGCCGTCGAAGTCGCAGGTTCCCACCGTGTCGAGGTCTTCGGTGAGTTCGTAGTTGGCCACGCCGCCTTCCACCAGCGCCAGCGTCTTGCCGGCGTGGCCGAGCACGTTGGTGTTGGGTCCGACGGACTGCATCCCGGCCCGGACGTCGATTCGGGCCGGTAGCGGTTCGCCCAGCGCGGCGCAGACCGCCGGGGTGCGCACCCAGCGGTTGCGGTACCAGCGGGCGCGGCCGTCGGACAGCGCGACGCCGTGCACCATCGGGTCGCCGGTGAACCAGTGGTAGGTGGCCGGGTCGACCTCGGCGACCGGATTGGGCCCGTTGCGCAGGTAGCGGCCGTCGAGGTAGTCCGGGATCTGCCCGGTCACCCGCAGGTCGGTGGCCGTCACCTCGGTGGGCACGGGCCCCATGACGTCTTCCAGGTATGGGTTCGCCGCCGGCGTGGTCCGGCTCGTGGTGATGGCCATCAGATCTCCTATAACAACGTTATTTCAATGTTATGGCTACCGTACGCCGGTTGTGAAACGATGGCAACCGTGACGTCGCAGCCGGAACGCACCGTCCGTGATGAGTTGCTGCACGCGGCCGTCGGGCTGCTCGACGCGCACGGACCCGACGCGCTGCAGGCCCGCAAGGTGGCCGCCGCGGCCGGAACCTCGACGATGGCGGTCTACACCCATTTCGGCGGCATGCCTCAGCTGATCGCGGCCGTCACCGAGGAGGGCCTGCGCCAGTTCGATGCGGCGCTGACGGTCCCGCTCACCGATGATCCGGTGGCCGACCTGCTGGCCACCGGGATGGCCTATCGCGACTTCGCCATCGCGCGGCCCCACCTGTACCGGCTGATGTTCGGCAGCACCAGTGCGGGCGGCATCAACGCGCCGGCCCTCAACATGCTCACGCTGAGCCTGGCGCAGATCGGCGACCACATCCCCAGCTTCGCCCACGTGGTCCGCGGCGTACACCGATCGATGCAGGCGGGCCGGATCAGGGCGGCACCGAACGGCTCGGCCGCGTCGGACGCCCAGGTAGTGGCGACCGCGGCGCAGTTCTGGACGGTGATGCACGGCTTCGTGATGTTGGAGCTGGCCGGTTTCTTCGGCGACTCCCACGACCCGGCGATGGCGGTGGGGCCGGTGCTGGGCCCGATGACGACCGGCCTGTTGGTGGCCCTCGGCGACAGCCCCGAGCGGGTGGCGCAGTCGCTGGCCGCGGTCAGCGACCGGACCTGAATAGCGCAAACCCCCGGGAGCCGGGCGGCTTCCGGGGGTTTGGGCGTAGGAACTACTTGACGGTGACGGTGGCGCCGGCAGCCTCGAGCTTGGCCTTGGCCTCCTCGGCGGCCTCCTTGGCGACCTTCTCCAGCAGCGGCTTGGGCGCGCTGTCGACCAGGTCCTTGGCCTCCTTGAGGCCCAGGCCGGACACGACCTCGCGGACCACCTTGATCACGCCGATCTTCTTGTCGCCGGCCGACTCCAGGATGACGTCGAACTCGGACTGCTCCTCGCCGGCCTCAGCGGCGGCCGGGGCACCGCCCGGGGCGGCGGCGGCAACGGCGACCGGAGCCGCAGCGGTGACGTCGAAGGTCTCCTCGAACTTCTTCACGAAGTCCGACAGCTCCAGCAGGGTCATCTCCTTGAAGACGTCCAGCAGCTCGTCGGTGGAAATTTTGGCCATGATTTCGGTCCTTTCTGATTCCGGTTAGGAAGTTGGGGTTTGGGGTTGACGGGTTATTCGGCAGCGTCGGCCGGGGCCTCGGCGGTCTCCGCCGGAGCCTCGGTCTCCGCCGGAGCCTCGGTCTCCGCCGGAGCCTCGGTCTCCGCCGGAGCCTCGGTCTCCGCGGGAGCCTCGGCAGCCGGGGCCTCGGCGGCCGGGGCGGCCTCGGCGGGCTTCTTCTCCTGCAGCGCCGCGGCCAGGCGGGCCATCTGCGACGCCGGGGCGGCGAACAGGCCGGCCGCCTTGGACAGGTTGGCCTTCATGGCACCGGCCATCTTGGCCAGCAGCACCTCGCGCGACTCCAGGTCGGCGATGCGCTCCACCTCTGCGACGGTCAGCGCGTGACCGTCCATGTAGCCGCCCTTGATGACCAGCGCCTTGTGGTCCTTGGCGAACTTCTTGATGGCCTTGGCGGCGTCGACCGGCTCACCCTGGACGAACGCGATCGCCGTCGGGCCGGTGAACAGGTCGTCGAGGCCCTCGAGCCCGGCCTCGGCCGCGGCCCGCTTGACCAGCGTGTTCTTCGCCACCGTGTAGGTGGCCGAGCCGGCCAGCGAACGCCGCAACTCCGCCAGGTTCGCCACCGTCAGACCGCGATACTCGGTGATCACGGTGGCGGTCGCGTCGTTGAACTGCTCGACGATGTCCGCGACGGCGGTGGCCTTGTCAGCCCGCGCCATGCATACCTCCTCGGTGTCGCTGTAGGTGTCTCGGTGACCCACCCGGGAAATGACGAACGCCCCGACGCAGGAAGCGGTCGGGGCGTCACACATGCGGTGCCGGCTGGGCCGGTGCCTCGTCCTCCTGCGTGGGCCGCCGGGATGTTCCCGGACCTTCAACCGATTGCTCGGTGACCGACGGTCTTCGGTGGATCGGGACACACCATAGCGTGACTGGTGGCGATCAGCCAAAACGACGGCCGCCGCTCAGGCGTTCAGTGCGCCGATCGCCAGCAAGACGAACATCGCGGCCAGCATGGCCACCCGCAACCCGTGCAGCCGGTCCCAGCGCACCACGAGCGGGCGGGAGACCTCACCGGCTCCGATGCGGTTGTTGATCGGCACCATCAGGGTCACCGTCATCAGCACGACGACGGCCATCAGGCCCAGGCCGGTACCGATCAGCCAGCGCTGCGAGCCGGCGACAACGACGACGGCCCCCAGCAGCGCAGCCGAGGCCAGGTACCAGAACGGCATCACCCGCCCGAGCAGCCGGGCGGCGTCACCGCGGGCGGCCCGGAACGCGTCGCCGTCTAGGCGCCCGAGAATCGGGTGCAGGAACGCCGCCACGGCGAACTCCGCGCCCACCAGGGTCCCGGCCATCGATATCGCAAGAATCCAGACAATCTCCGTCATGGCGTCGACCCTGACAGGTATGCTGACAAAAAACAAGGTACTGACAATTTTGGCAGTGGTAGAGGGTCTGGTGGCGGTATCGAAGAAGGAAGTCGGCGACTGCCCGATCGACGCCGCGCTGTCGGTGATCGACGGCCGCTGGAAGGGCACCATCCTGTGGCGGCTCACCGATGGTCCGATGCGCACCGCCGAGTTGCGGCGCAGCATCCCGGGGATCACCGAGCGGATGCTGATCCGCCATCTGCACGAGCTGGTCGCCGACGGCATCATCGACCGCCACGATGCGGGCACCGTGCCGCCGTGCGTGCACTATTCGATCTCCGACTACGGGAGGACGCTGGCGCCGGTGCTCGAGGCGCTGTGCGAGTGGGGCCGCGGGCACATGACCCGCGGGGCGGCCGGCTGAGACTAGGCCAGCCCCGCGAGCACGGCCGCCCCCACCAGCCCGGCGTCGCCGCCGAGTTCGGCGGGCACCACCTGCAGCCCGGTCAGGAAGTCCAGCCGCGCGTATTCGGATAACGCCGCCCGCAGCGGATCGAACAGCAGCGCACCGGATTTCGCGACTCCCCCACCGATCACCACCAGGTCCAAATCGCAGACGGCGGCCACCGAGGCGATCATCGCGGCCAGCGCGTCGGTGCCGCGCCGGAACGCAGCCAGCGCCACCGGGTCACCACTTTCGGCGGCCGCGGCCAGCGCCCTGGCGTCGACGACGCCCGCGCCGCGCTGCTCCGGCGTCCAGCCGTTGGTCAGCGCCCAGCGCACCATCGCCGGGCCGGCGGAGATGGTCTCCACACAGCCCCGGCCCCCACAGCGGCACGGTTCGCCCGCGGTGTCGACGACGACGTGCCCGACGTGCCCGGCGTTGCCGGTGCGGCCGTGGAAGGGTGCGCCGTCGAGTACCAGCCCACCACCCACCCCGGTCGAGACGACCATGCCGAGCATCGATCGCGTCAAGCGTCCGGCCCCGTGCCGGTGTTCGCCCAGGGCCATGCAGACGCCGTCGCCGCCCAAGGCGACCGGCACCCCGGGCACCGCGGCGGCCACCCGGTCACGCAGGCCGAAGCCGCGCCAGCCCGGGATGTTGATCGGGCTGACCGTGCCGGCGTTCACGTCGACCGGCCCGGCCGAGCCGATCCCGACCGCGCCGACCCGCCCACCGGCGCGGGCCAGCACGTCGTCGAGCAACTCGGTCACCACCGTCCACACCGTCTCGGCGCCCTGGTCGGCGCGGGTGGGCCGGGTGGCGGTGTAGATCAGTGCTCCGTCGGCGCCGACCAGCCCGGCGGCGATCTTGGTGCCGCCGATGTCGAGCGCGAGGGTCGCAGGGGTGTCGCTCATCAGTCGACCCCGGCCGTCTCGGCGGCCGGCACCGTGACCCGTACCGCCGGTGAGTACACCAGCGCGCCCGCGCCGCCGACCCGGACCAGCGCCCACCAGGTTCCGGCCTGCACCCACACCGGCGGGCTCAGCGTGAACGCGATCTCGACGCAGCCGCGCGCCGGGACCAGCGCGCCGACCGCGGCCGGCCCGGACCACTCCCAGGTGCCCCACGGGCTGATCAGGTGCGCCTCGACGGCCAGGTCGGCGTGGGCGTCGGTGCCGACGATCACGCTCAGGCGCGCCGTTCGCCCGGCGCTCACCTCGACGTCGGACGGGCCGTCGACGTAGAGCAGCCGGCCGGGTCCCGGGTCGCCGACGCGCACCACCGCCACATCTTCGACCGGCTGCCGCCAGGACCGCGGCACGTCCCCGGTGAGATCGAGCCGGGCGCGAATCGGATAGAGCCCCGGCGCTGCCTCGGGCGGGACACGCACCGCCACCGGGGTGATGGTGTGCTGCCCGGCCGCCAGCCGCACCGGGTGCTCCCCGGGCGTGGCCGTCCAGCCGGCCGGGCACGCCAGCGTCACCGCGCCGGCCAGGGCCGCATCGACGCTGTCACTGGCCACGCTCAGCTGAAGGCTCACCCGGCCGCCCGGATCCGCGTCCAGCCGATGCGGGTGCAGCGCCGGGGTCACCGGCAGCCCGCCCAGCGGCGCCGGCCCGCGGTTGTGCAGCCAGTAGCGGGCATACAGCGGCTGGGCGGCTTCGGCCTCGGGCGCCAGGCGGTGGCCGGCCCCCACGCGTTCGACATCCAGCCGGGCGGTGACCGTGGCGATCTCGAAGCCGTGCAACCGATTCGGGTCGGGGTGTTCGCGCGGCTGCTCGAGCAGGTCGGCGCGGCCCAGCACGCGCACCTCACCCAGGTCGCTGCCCAGCGCGACGGCGGCGTCCGCCCCGCGGGTCTCCACCAGCCGCAGGGTGACGGTGTTGGGGTCGACCGGTGCTGCGCTGCCGCGCGCCGTGGGGTTGCCGGCCGCCTTGAGCGCCCCCAGGCTCACCGCGTCGGCGGGCTCGACGCGCAACAGCGAGCCGCTGGCCGGCAGCGGGCCGTCACCGCCGGACACCGCGACGGCCCGCAGCGGGTCGGCGAACTCCGCAGCCCGCGCCGGGATGTTCGCCTGCCGCCAGTCACCGTCGCCGGCCACCAGCGCGTAGTCGAAGGTGTGTGTCCAATGCTGCAGCGCAAAGGCGCTGCCGTCGGGTGCGGTGCGGCGCGGGTCGTCGGTCCAGGCCGCCGACGGCCAGCCGGTGCAGGACCGCAGCAGTGCGGTGTGCAGCGTGCCGGCGGTGTCGACGGCGAAGCTGGGCACGCCGCGGTTGACCAGGGCGACGGTGCACGACTCGAACGGCCCCATCTCCGCCGGGACCCGCTGATCGACGGTAATCTGCGCGTCGGCCAATTCCTCGCTGACCCGGGCGATCTCGGCCGCCAGAGCCGCGTCGTCACGGGCGGCGATCACCAGCACCGGCAGGGCGCGCGGGCCGCTCAGGTCGGCACCGGGAACCCAGACCTCGGCGAGGGGTTTCTCCGCGGGCACCCACACCCGGGCCCGGCCGTGCGCGGCCAGCTGCCGCTGCAACTCGCCGGTGTAGGCGGGATCGGCAGCGGCCAGCACCACCTTGGTGAACGCGTTGCCGTCGGGTCCGCCCACCGCGATCCGCACGTCCGGCAGGTTGGAATCGACGGCGAGGTCGCCGTAGCGGGGCCCGTCGTCGCGCGAACAGGTGGCGGTGACACCGGCGCGCACCAGCGCGACCATCAGTTCCCGCGGCGCCGAGCCGATCACCTCGGCCACCGACACCGCCCGGCTGCCGTCGCCGACGCTGATCCGCGCGGTTGCCGACAGCCCGAACCAGCTGTTGGCGGGGGTGTCCAGGGTCCGTGGGTACTGCGCGGTGTCCACCGAGCGTCCACTGGGCTCGTGCAGCAGGCCGAAGCCGCGGCCGATGACGGCGTCGGCGACCTCGGCGACCGGCAGCGCGCCGGGCACCGGGCAGGGCCAGCGCAGCCGCAGCAGGTGGTCGGCGCCGGTGAACTCGTCGATGGTGGTGCGGCAGTCCACCCGGTTCACCCCGTGCCAGAGCGTCAGGGTCTGGGTGTACGCGAGTACGTTGCGGATCCGTCCCGAGACCACCAGCCGCTCCCCCAGCGGTCCGCGGTAGGCCTGCACCGTCACGTCGCGGGCGACCGCGGAGGTGAACAGGTTGCCGCTGGGCACCAGATGCCAAGGGCCCTCGCCGGATTGGGGATGCTTGGGGTACTCGTCGTAGACGGCGAGCTGGTTGCCCAGCCCGCCCTCGATGATCATCTCCCGGCCGGCGCACCGCCACGACGCGATGCCGCCGCCGCGGTCCGGGTCGGCGGTCAGCCGGTGGTGCTCGTTGCCGATGCGTGTGCCGGGGATGGGCTGCCAGCGCTGCGGGCTGTCGGCGCGGACCAGGCGGTAGGCCCGCCAGCCCAGCGACGGCAGGTCGCGGGCCAACCAGCTGACCGTGCTGCCGTCGTGTTCGACGTGGCCGGCGAGCTCGGTTCCGTCGGCGTCGATCACGCGCACCCCGGCCGACAGCGGGGTCGCCAGGTGCACGGTGACCACGTCGGTGCGGTCGTGCGCCGCCGGGTTCCACACCACGGCGCTGTGACCGTCGGCGGCGGTTCGCACCAACCCCGACAGCAGCGCCAGGGCGTTGTCGCGGACGTCGGTGCCCAGCTGCCAGGCGTCGCGCCAGCCGGTGAGCAGGTCCAGGTAGACCTGGTCGGCCTCCGAGCCGGTGATGGCGTCGTGGTGGGAGCCGTAGCACAGCTGCGCCCAGGCCTTGGCCAGCGCCGCCTCCGGGTAGGGCGCCCCGGTCAGCGCGGCGGCGAAGACCGCGAAACGCTCGGCGGACAGCAGCGCCCGTTCGGCGGCCCGGTTGGCCTGCTTGGTGTCGATGTAGGAGACGTGGCAGCCGGTGTAGATCGGGTTCATGTCGCGGGTCTGCGGGGACGGGTCCTCGCCGCGCCGCGCCAGTTCGGCGCGCACCGCGGCGAAGAACTCACGCGGCAGGGCGCAGATGAACTTCGGCCAGGTGTAGCGGGTGTTCCAGTCCCGGTGGATCTCGGTGATCCAGCGGTTCGGCGGGGTGAAGTCGGTGCCCACCGGCAGCAGCACATTGCGGGTGACGGCGACCTTCTTCATCTCGGTGAACAACCGGTAGACGTCGTCCTCGGCGCCGGCCAGCGACTCCTGCGCGTCCATCCACCAGCCCGCCGCGTAGTGCGCCGGCATGTAGTGGGTCAGCAGGCCGCGCCCGGACGGCGAGATCCATTCGAACTCGGAGGCGAACTGCATGCGGCGCGGATCGCCCCGGTCGGCCATCGGCCCCCACTGGTGAAACGGTCCGCGCGCCCAGGCGCTGGAGCTCAGCCCGGCGTCGGCCACCATCCCCGGGAACTGCGGGTCGTGCCCGAACACGTCGAGCTGCCAGGCCGTCGCCGGCGATGCGCCCAGGATGTCACGCTGAAAACCTATGCCCGCCACCAGATTCCGAATCGTCGTCTCGGCGTCGGTGAGGTTGGTCGACGGCTCGTTGTAGGTGCCTCCCATCACCTCGACCCGGCCTTGGGCGATCAGCCGGCGCAGTTCGGCGCGGTCTTGCGGGTGAGTGTCCCAGTACGGCTTGAGGTAGTCGACCTCGGCGACGACGAACTTGTAGTCGGGGTTGGCCCGCGCCCAGTCCAGGTGGGCGCGCACCAGGGCGATGCCGTTGGTCTGCCGGCATGCGCCGAGTGGGTGCTCGGTCCAGGCACTGGTGTAGTTGGCCTGGGTGTTCCACCACACCGGGTCGTAGTGGAAGTGCCCGACCATGAACATCGTCCAGCCGGGTTCGGCCACGGTGAAGGTGAATCCGAAAGGCTCGGCGCCGTCGACGCGGGCGGCGAGTCGCCGGCCCGGCACCGGGTCCTCGACGGTCACGGGCACCTCGACGACGCCGCTTCCGGGTTGCGCGACGGCGTCCCCGGCCAGGCCGTCACCCGCTATCCGCACCGGCGTCGGCGTGGCGGCGTCACGGTAGTCGACGCGGACCAGTTGCACGGGCGCATCGGCCGGCCCGACGAATTTCTCGGTCGATTCGGCGGAGATGACCTGCATGTCCCCAACCTACGGATGTGCGCGCGCCGCACGGCGCCTTTCGGCGACGGCGCGAACGTCGGATCTGCGTGCGAGGCTCAGGGCACCCTAGGCCCCTCCGATCGAAAGGTCTGACATGCCCGGACTCGCCCCACCGGTGACCGATGAACGCGACGCGCTGCGCCGATTTGTGGCCTACCACCAAAGCGCCTACTTCGCGGTGGCCTACGGCCTCACCGAGGAGCAGGCCCGCGCCACCCCGACGGCCAGCTCCCTGTCCATCGGCGGGCTGATCAAGCACGCGACCGGGATGCAGGAGATCTGGATGTCCCGCGTCGCCTCGGCCCCCGACGCGCCACCGCCCGACCCCCGGCCCCGCGAGGAGATCGCCCGCGAGTTCCAAGATCAGTACGTGGTGCTACCCGGCGAGACCCTGGCCGGCCTGCTGGAGGCGTTCGCGGCCCAGAACGCCGCGACGCTGCGGTTGTTGGAGTCCGCCGACCTCGACGCGGCGGTGCCGGTGCCACGCGAGGCGCCGTGGTTTCCCGCCGACATCGACGCCTGGACGGTGCGCTGGGTCTTCCACCACGTGATCAATGAGCTCGCCCGGCACGCCGGGCATGCCGACATCATCCGGGAGAGCATCGACGGGGCAACTATGTACGAGCTGATCGCCGGGTTGGAAGGCTGGGAGCCGACGGCCTGGCTGCGTCCCTGGCGACCTGGTAACAAGGCCTAGTGCGGACCCGGGCCGGGCGCGCCGATGCCGACGGCGTGCAGATCTTCTACGAGGACCTGGGAGACCCGCGCGACCCGGCCGTGCTGCTGATCGCGGGGCTGGCGGCGCAGCTGCCGACGTGGCCCGACGGGTTCTGCGCCCTGTTGGTCGAAGCCGGCTACCGCCTGACCCCCTACCGGCCCTTTTTCCCACGAGCGGGCGTGTTTGCACACCGACACGCCGCAGATGGTGTGCAACTGCGCACGCTCGCGACCAGCCCCGCGCCGAGATTTGGCAGACTGCAGCAATGAGTTCGACCCCGCCCCGCCAGGTGGTCCAGCTGGACCGGGTGCCGTTGCCGGTCGAGGCCGCCCGCATCGGTGTGACCGGCTGGCAGCTCACCCGCGCCGCCACCCGGGTCTTCACCCGGCTGCTCGGACCGGGACCGATCCAGCAGAAGGTGATCCGGGAGCTGCCGCAGACCTTCGCCGACCTGGGACCCACGTACGTCAAATTCGGCCAGATCATCGCCTCGAGCCCCGGCGCGTTCGGTGAGCCGCTCTCGCGCGAGTTCCGCGGATTGCTCGACGCCGTACCGCCGGCCGACCCGGCGGCGGTGCACACACTGTTCGTCGAGGAACTCGGCGCCGAACCGCAGCAGCTGTTCGCGGAGTTCGACGAGACCCCGATCGCCTCGGCGTCGATCGCCCAGGTCCACTTCGCCACCCTGCACAGCGGCGAGGACGTCGTCGTCAAGATCCAGCGCCCCGGCATCCGCCGCCGGGTCGCGGCCGACCTGCAGATCCTCAAACGGTTCGCGCAGCTCGTCGAGCTGGCCAAGCTGGGCCGGCGGCTGTCCGCCCAGGACGTCGTCGCCGACTTCTCCGACAACCTCGCCGAAGAGCTGGACTTCCGCATCGAGGCGCAGTCCATGCAGACCTGGGTGTCACACCTGCACGCCTCACCGCTGGGCAGGAACATCAAGGTGCCCGACGTGCACTGGGACTTCACCAGCGAACGGGTGCTGACCATGGAACGGGTGTCGGGGGTGCGCATCGACGACGCCCTCGCCATCCGCAAAGCCGGGTTCGACGGCGTGGAGCTGGTTAAGGCGCTGCTGTTCGCCACCTTCGAGGGCGGGCTGCGCCACGGCCTGTTCCACGGCGACCTGCACGCCGGCAACCTGCTGGTCGACGAGGCAGGCCGGGTGGTGTTCCTGGACTTCGGGATCATGGGCCGCATCGACCCGCGCACCCGCTGGCTGCTGCGCGAGCTGGTGTATGCGCTGCTGGTCAAAAAGGACCACGCCGCGGCCGGCAAGATCGTGGTGCTGATGGGCGCGGTGGGCACGGTCAAACCCGAGGGCCAGGCCGCCAGGGACCTGGAGGCGTTCGCCACCCCGTTGACGATGAAGTCGCTGGGTGACATGTCCTACGCCGAGATCGGCAAGCAGCTCGGTGCGCTTGCCGACGCCTACGACGTCAAGCTGCCCCGCGAGCTGGTGTTGATCGGCAAGCAGTTCCTGTACGTGGAGCGTTACATGAAGCTGTTGGCACCGCGCTGGCAGATGATGTCGGACCCGCAGCTGACCGGCTACTTCGCCAACTTCATGGTCGACGTCAGCCGGGAACACAAAGAAGAGCTACCGGAGGTATAGCCGTGGACGTTCGCAGCGGTACCGCCCGCTCCGGAGACCTGGACATCTATTACGAGGACATGGGAAACCCCAATGACCCGGCCGTTCTGCTGGTGATGGGTCTGGGCGCGCAGCTGCTGCTGTGGCGCACCGGGTTCTGCGAGAAGCTGGTGGCCCAGGGCCTGCGGGTGATCCGCTATGACAACCGCGATGTCGGCTTGTCCACCAAGCTGGGCCGCAAGCACGCCCGCGGCGCCCTGGTGCTGCGGATGGCACGGTTCTGGCTGGGCAAGCCCAGTGCGGCCGTCTACACCCTGGAGGACATGGCCGACGACGCCGCCGCTCTGCTCGACCACCTGGACATCGACAAGGCGCACGTGGTCGGCGCCTCGATGGGCGGGATGATCGCGCAGGTCTTCGCGGCCCGGTTCGCCCACCGGACCCGGTCGCTGGCGGTGATCTTCTCCAGCAACAACCGGCGGTTTCTGCCGCCGCCGGCACCGCGGGCGCTGCTGGCACTGCTGAGCGGGCCGCCGCCGGACTCCCCGCGTGAGGTGATCATCAACAACGCGATGCGGGCCAGCCGGATCATCGGCAGCCCCCGGTACCCGACTCCGGAAGAACAGCTGCGGGCCAACATCATCGAGGCCTACGACCGCAGCTACTACCCCTGGGGCATCGCACGGCAATTCGGTGCCATCCTGGCCAGCGGCAGCCTGGCCGCCTACGACCGGCTGATCACCGCGCCGACGGTGGTCATCCACGGACTGGCCGACAAGCTGATGCGCCCGTCGGGGGGACGGGCGATCGCCGACGCCATCGACCGCGCGCGGCTGGTGCTATTCGAAGGCATGGGCCACGATCTGCCCGAGGAACTCTGGGATCCGGTGATCAGCGAGCTGACCAGGACATTCTCCGCCGCCCGATAGCTCGATGTCTCCTCGTGCTGCGGTGGATTGTAGGATGTCGGAGCCTCTCCCTATTCCCTGAAGATCGCGAGTGAACCTAGCCATGCCGAAATTGGAACCGAAGTACGAGGAACTGCAGTCGATCTACGACATCTCGAACGAGTTCTTCGAACTGTTCCTGGGGCCCACGATGGGCTACACCTGCGGATACTACGAGCGGGACGACAGCACCTGCGACGAAGCGCAGAACGCCAAGTTCGACCTGGCGCTGGGCAAACTCGACCTGCGTCCGGGGATGACGTTGCTCGACATCGGTTGCGGCTGGGGGGGCGGCATGCAGCGCGCGATGGAGAAGTTCGACGTCAACGTCATCGGACTCACCCTGAGCGAGCGGCAGCGCGAATACGCGATCAACAAGCTGTCCAAGGCCGACAGCAACCGGAACTTCGAGGTCCGGCTGCAGGGCTGGGAGGAGTTCAACGACAAGGTCGACCGGATCGTGTCGATCGGCGCCTTCGAGCACTTCGGCCGCAAGCGCTACCCGGAGTTCTTCCGGATCACCTATGACGCGCTGCCCGAGGGCGGCCGGATGCTGCTGCACACCATCACCGCGATCACCGGTCAGGATGAGGCGCAGCGCAAGGGCATTCCGCTGACCATGGACCTGGCCAAGTTCACCCTGTTCATCATGAAGGAGATCTTCCCGGGCGGGCAGCTGCCGTCGGCGGAGATGCCGCGGGTGTTCGCCGCCGAGGCCGGGTTCCGGTGCACCCGTGACGACGAGATCGGCCCGAACTACGCCCCGACCCTGCGGGACTGGGCCGCGGCACTGGCCGCCCACAAGGAAGAGGCGCTTGCCCTGCAGGGCCAGGAGGTCTACGACCGCTACGACAAGTACCTCAACGGCTGCATCAAGCTGTTCCGCGAGGGGTACAACAGCGTCCACCAGTACACGCTGCAGAAGTAGCAGGACTCGGCTCTCCACGGGTTCCGGCTTGGCCGCAATTCACGTGCAACGAATCACCCTTTACCGGCTAAGCTGCAACAGTTGACCGGCACGGGCGACACTCCACACGACGCGTCCGGTCACGGCGGGTTACAGCAGGAAGGCAACCAGTCACAGATGGCGGACAAAACGGCACGCACCGCGGGAATGCGTCCAAAGTTCGAAAACATTCAGGCCCACTACGACCTGTCTGACGACTTCTTCGCGCTGTTCCAGGACCCGAGCCGCACCTACAGCTGCGCGTACTTCGAGCCGCCGGACCTGACGTTGGAGGAGGCGCAGGTCGCCAAGGTCGACCTGAACCTGGACAAGCTGGACCTGCGGCCCGGGATGACGCTGCTCGACGTCGGCTGCGGCTGGGGCGCCACCATGAAGCGCGCCGTCGAGAAGTACGACGTCAACGTGATCGGCCTGACCCTGTCGAAGAACCAGCACGCCTACTCCCAGAACCTCCTCGACAAGATCGACACCGAGCGGTCCCGTCGGGTCCTGCTGAAGGGCTGGGAAGAGTTCCACGAGCCGGTGGATCGGATCGTCTCGATCGAGGCGTTCGAGCACTTCGGCTTCGAGAACTACGACGACTTCTTCAAGAACTGTTTCGAGATCATGCCGGCCGACGGGCGGATGGCCATCCAGAGCAGTGTCAGCTTCCATCCCTACGACCTCAACGCGCGCGGCAAGAAGCTGACGTTCGAGACGGCGCGGTTCATCAAGTTCATCCTCACCGAGATCTTCCCGGGCGGGCGGCTGCCCACCACCGAGATGATGGTGGAGCACGGAGAGAAGGCCGGATTCACCGTGCCCGAAGCGATTTCGTTGCGCTCGCACTACATCAAGACGCTCAAGCTCTGGGGCGACGCCCTCGAGGCGCACCACGATGAGGCCGTCGCGATCCAGTCCGAAGAAGTCTACGAGCGCTACATGAAGTACCTGCGCGGCTGCGAGTACTACTTCACCGACGAAAGCCTCGACGTCAGCCTGGTCAGCTACGTCAAGCAAGCCGCCTGACCCACGGTCTTTTAGCGAAAAGCCCCCGTCACGCGCTTGGCGTGCGGGGGCTTTTCGCTGAGTGTTACTCGGCCGCGAAGTTGCGGGTGACGGTGGGGTCCACCGGAATGCCGGGGCCCGTCGTCGTGGAGATGGTGACCTTCTTCAGGTAGCGGCCCTTGGACGACGACGGCTTGAGCCGCAGCACCTCGTCGAGGGCGGCGCCGTAGTTCTCGGCCAGCTTGGTCTCCTCGAAGGAGGCCTTGCCGATCACGAAGTGCAGGTTGGCCTGCTTGTCGACCCGGAAGTTGATCTTGCCGCCCTTGATGTCCGAGACGGCCTTGGCGACATCGGGGGTCACGGTGCCGGTCTTGGGGTTAGGCATCAGGCCGCGCGGGCCCAGCACGCGGGCGATGCGGCCCACCTTCGCCATCTGGTCGGGGGTGGCAATCGCGGCGTCGAAGTCGAGGAACCCGCCCTGGATCTTCTCGATCAGGTCGTCGCTGCCGACCACGTCGGCGCCGGCGGCGGTGGCCTGCTCGGCCTTCTCGCCCACCGCGAACACCGCGACCCGGGCGGTCTTACCGGTGCCGTGCGGCAGGTTCACGGTGCCGCGGACCATCTGGTCGGCCTTGCGCGGGTCGACGCCGAGCCGGATGGCCACCTCGACGGTGGCGTCCTGCTTGGTCGAGGAGGTCTCCTTGGCCAGTTTGGCGGCCTGCAGCGGGGTGTAGAGGTTGTCGCGGTCCACCTTCTCGGCGGCGGCGCGGTAGGCCTTGCTGTTCTTGCTCATCGGTTATCCAATCTCGTGGTTGGTTGTGGTTTGCGGGCCGAAGCTGGCCCTCCCACGCTTTCCTTGCGTTGACTCTGCGTTCACGGTGGTGCTTAGTCGCACTTTTACACCGTCAGCGCAGGATCAACAGGTACTACTCGACGGTGATACCCATCGACCGGGCGGTGCCGGCGATGATCTTGGCTCCGGCCTCGACGTCGTTGGCGTTGAGGTCGGCCTTCTTGGTCTCGGCGATCTCGCGGACCTGGTCCCAGGTCACCTTGGCGACCTTGGTCTTGTGCGGCTCGGCCGAACCCTTGGCGATGCCGGCGGCCTTGAGCAGCAGCCGCGCCGCGGGCGGGGTCTTCAGCGCGAAGGTGAAGCTGCGGTCCTCGTAGACGGTGATCTCCACCGGGACGACGTTGCCGCGCTGGTTCTCCGTCGCGGCGTTGTACGCCTTGCAGAACTCCATGATGTTGACGCCGTGCTGACCGAGCGCGGGTCCGACCGGCGGCGCGGGGTTAGCTTGACCGGCTTCGATCTGAAGCTTGATCAGCCCGGCGACCTTCTTCTTCGGGGCCATGAGTGGGGTGTTCCTTTCCTACGTACTAGATCTTGGAGACCTGGTTAAAGGTCAGCTCCACAGGCGTCTCGCGACCGAAGATGGACACCAGCACCTTGAGCTTCTGTTGTTCGGCGTTGACCTCGCTGATCGAGGCGGGCAGCGTGGCGAACGGTCCGTCCATGACGGTGACCGACTCGCCGACCTCGTAGTCGACCTCGATGACCGGCCGCTCCAGCCCGCCTTCAACGGCGCCGCCGGCGGCCGCGCCGGCCGCCGCACCGCGCGCCTGCTTCTTGGCCGCGCCCTGCGGCAGCAGGAACTTGACCACGTCGTCCAGCGGCAGCGACGTCGGGCGCGAGGTGGCGCCGACGAATCCGGTGACGCCCGGGGTGTTGCGCACCGCGGACCAGGAGTCGTCGGTCAGGTCCATCCGCACCAGGATGTAGCCCGGCAGCACCTTGCGGTTGACCTGCTTACGCTGGCCGTTCTTGATCTCGGTGACCTCTTCGGTGGGCACCTCCACCTGGAAGATGTAGTCGCCGACGTCCAGGTTCTGCACGCGGGTCTCGAGGTTGGCCTTCACCTTGTTCTCGTAGCCGGCGTAGGAGTGGATGACATACCAATCACCCGGCTTGGTGCGCAGCTCGGCCTTCAGCGCCACCGCGGGGTCGAGCTCCTCGTCGGATTCGGCCGGCTCGGCCTCGGCCGCCTCGACAGCCTCCGGGCTCTCAGCTGCTGCAGCAGTCTCGTCAGACTCGTCAGCCGAGGCCTCGGCAGGCGCCTCGGTGGTCTCCGCCACGTCGACCGGCTCGCCCGCAGGCGTATCGCCGTCGAAGGTAGTCACGGTTGTCAGTCCTTCCTATAACTTCACTCGCCGAACACCAGCAGCACCAGCCGGGCGAACCCGAAGTCCGCACCGGCGACCAGTGCCACCATGAAGACCAGGAACGCCAGCACCACCGCGGTGTAGGTGACCATCTGATTGCGGTTCGGCCAGATCACCTTGCGAAGTTCGCCGACGACCTGCTTGAGGTAGTTCAAGACGAAGACGAACGGATTGCGCGACGGCCCGTCCGACTTCTTCTTGGCCTTCTTGGCCTTCTTGGCACCGGTGTCGTCCGCACCGAGCTCCGTCGCCGTGGATTCCAGCTCGTCGACGTCGGCGGCCGCCGAACGCCGACGGGAGCGCTTGCCGGTAGGCCGCAGCGGTTCGCCGACCTGCCTGCTCGCCACCGCCGTGCGACCGGGGCGAACCGTGGAGTCGGCCTCGCTGTCGCCGTCGGCTGCGGCGTCGGGACGGTCGAACTCGTCGGTCACCGCATGCTCCTTCGTTCTTCTCGCTTACCTCGTGCCGTAGCGCGCCTGGTGAGTTCCAGTGTCCACTGTCCACCATGGCACGTCAGCAGGGGCGACAGGACTTGAACCTGCAACCTGCGGTTTTGGAGACCGCTGCTCTGCCAGTTGAGCTACGCCCCTTCGCGGTTGGCAGACCAACCTGCGTTCGGAGCTTTCACCTGTGCACCGTCTCCGGCCCACACAATTCGCGCGCTCCCCGTTCGCCTCACGGAAAGCGCGCTAGTGCTGGGAAAACCCCGAGGTCCGAGTGTACCTCGCCGGTGCGGCCAGTTACTAATCAGGCTGTTCGGATGACCTGACCGGATTCGGCGTCCCATCGGAGGTTGACCGAATCATCGCCGTCGTGACCCATCATCGTGGTGAACGCCTCCAGCACCATGTCGCCGTCCTCGTTGGTCACGATGTTGCGGGTGGTGACGATGTCGGCGCCGAACCGCTCGTTGACCGACGCGATCTCCATGCGGGCATAGAGGGTGTCGCCGGCCTTGATCGGACGGTGGAAGGTGAACCCCTGATCGACCTGCACCATCTGCATGGTGGTGTAGCCGGTGTCGACGTTGCGGAAGAAGTCGGACTGCACCAGCTTGGCCAAGATCGCCACGAAGGTCAGCGGGGCCAACACCGAGTCGTAGCCCAGTTCGGCCGCCGCCGCCTCGTCATAGCAGGCGGGATCCTCGGCCTTGATGGCCTTGGCGAACTCGCGGATCTTCTCGCGGCCCACCACGAACGGCTCCGGGTAGCGCCAGATCAGGCCCCGGATGTCGGTTTTGATCGCCATCGTTTCCCCTAGGCGAGCTTCGCCGAGGCGACCGCCCGTCCGAAGATCTTCTTTCCGCCGGTCGTGGCGGTCAGCGCGATCGTCACCGATTTGGATTCGGGGTCCACGGACTTGACCCGGCCGCTGAAGGTGATCTCGGCGCCCTTGCCGTCGTTGGGCACCGGCACCACCGCGGTGAAACGGACGTTGTACTCGGTGACCGCGCCGGGGTCGCCCACCCAGGAGGTGATGTAGCCGCCGCCGAGCCCCATGGTCAGCATGCCGTGGGCGATCGCGGTGTCCAGGCCGACCTGCTGGGCGATCTCGTCGTCCCAGTGGATCGGGTTCAGGTCGCCGGAGACGCCGGCGTAATTGACCAGGTCCTGCCGCGTCAGGCCAATGACCCGCTCCGGCAGCTGATCGCCGACCTTGACCGAACTGAACTCACGCAACGCCATCGGTGAAACCCTTTTCTCCCTCGCCGGCACGTCCCGCCAGCGTCGTGTACGTCTCTTGCACGATCTCACCGGCATCGTTGGTGACCACCTGCCTGGTCATGATGATGTCGGTTCCGTGTGCGCGGCGAACTGATTCGACCGAGACGTCGCAGTACAACCGGTCGCCCTCCTTGATCGGCTGATGAAACTCCAGCTTCTGGTCGACCTGGACGATCTGAGCATCATCGACGGTGACACCGACGTGGTCGAAGAACGACGAAATCGCCTTGTGCCCGAACACCGAGATGTAGGTCAGCGGTGCCAGCAGGCCGTCATAGCCCAGGCGGGCGGCCGCCCGCAGGTCGAGACTGGCCGGGTCCACAGCCTTGACGGCGCGAGCGTATTCACGGATCTTCTCCCGCTCCACCTCGTAGTGGTCGGGATAGCGGTAGTGCGCCCCGGCGAGGCGCTCGGCCAACGACACGGTTCGCGCTACCTAGCGTGATTCGCGGTGAGACTGGTGCTTGCCGCAGTTCGGGCAGAACTTCTTCAGCTCCAGCCGGTCGGGGTTGTTGCGGCGGTTCTTCTTGGTGATGTAGTTGCGGTGCTTGCACACCTCACAGGCCAAGGTGATCTTCGGCCGCACATCGGTGCTGGAGGCCACGTCAGCTGCCCTCTTTCATCTGTTGTTGCGCTGGTTCTCGTAGTAGCGATGGCCGGACTTGAACCGGCGACCTAACGATTATGAGTCGTTCGCTCTAACCAACTGAGCTACATCGCCGCGGGTAATACACCTGCCAGCAGGCCCGGCGTCCACCGAGCCCCCTAACGGAATCGAACCGTTGACCTTTTCCTTACCATGGAAACGCTCTGCCGACTGAGCTAAGGGGGCCTCACCCACGGCGACCATGCGGCGCCGTAAGCCTGTAGAAGGTTACAACCTCGCCCGCGAGGTCACCAAACCGCGTGCCGACGGCGACGACCTGCCGCGCCCGGCTTCGCCGCGGATGCGGTCACCGCTGCTTTAGGGTGGAGGGCGTGCCCGAATCCGACCGGCTGTATTTCCGCCAGCTGCTCTCCGGACGCGATTTCGCGGTCGGGGACCCGATGGCTGCCCAGATGCGCAATTTCGCGTACCTGATCGGCGACCGGCAGACCGGCGACGCCGTGGTGGTCGACCCGGCCTACGCCGCCGGTGATCTGCTCGACACCATCGAAGCCGACGGCATGCGGCTGTCCGGTGTGCTGGTCACTCATCACCACCCCGATCACGTGGGCGGGTCGATGATGGGATTCGAGCTCAAAGGCCTCGCCGAGCTGCTGGAACGGGTAGCCGTTCCCGTTCACGTGAATACTCATGAGGCGCAGTGGGTTTCGCGGATCACCGGAATTCCGATGACGGATCTGACCTCGCATGAGCACGGCGACAAGGTCAGCATCGGTGATATCGAGATCGAGCTGCTGCACACCCCCGGGCACACCCCGGGCAGTCAATGCTTTCTGTTGGACGGCCGGCTCGTCGCCGGCGACACGCTGTTCCTGGAGGGCTGCGGGCGCACCGATTTCCCCGGTGGCGACTCCGACGAGATGTACCGCAGCCTGCAGCAGTTGGCCGCCCTACCGGGTGACCCGACGGTGTTCCCCGGCCACTGGTATTCGGCCGAGCCGAGCGCTGCGCTCTCCGAGGTCAAGCGATCCAACTACGTATTCAGCGCCGGAAGCCTGGACCGGTGGCGCATGCTGATGGGCGGATGAGGGGATAGCCGATGGGATCAGTCGAGGACCGCTGGTACGACATCACCCACGCGGGGCCGGAGACCTGGCTGGCGTTCGCCGCGTGGCTGGCGATCGGGATCACCGTGCTGGCGCTGTTCTATCTGAACCGGCAACTGCAGCGCAATCGCCGTGCGGCCGCCGAACAGACCCGCCCGCACGTGGCGATGTTCATGGAGCCGCACGCCGCGGACTGGCACGTCATCGAGCTGGTGGTCCGCAACTTCGGCAAGACCGCCGCCTATGACGTCCGGTTCTCGTTCGCCCAGCCGCCGACCGTGGCCCGCTATGAGACGGCGTCGGACGGCTACGCCGACGTGGTCGCCCTGCAGCTGCCCGAGGAGCTGACGGTGCTGGCCCCCAACCAGGAGTGGCGCACGGTGTGGGACTCGGCCATCGACCGGGCCGAACTCGGAGAGGGCATCGAGTCGCGGTTCACCGGGACGGTCAGCTACTACGACACCCCCGAGGAGCCCAAGGGCTGGTTCGGGCGGGGTAAGCGGACCCGCTACGAGAACAAGGTGACGCTGGACTGGGGCGATCTGCCGCCGGTGCGCCGCGTCGAGTTGATGACGACCCACGACCTGGCCAAGCGGGAGAAGCAGAAGCTGGAGCTGCTGCGCAGCCTGCTCAGCTACTTCCACTACGCCAGCAAGGAGACCCGGCCGGACGTGTTCCGCGCCGAGATCGAGCGCATCAACGGCGCGGCCCGCGAGATCCAGGACAGGCTGCGCGGCCGCGAGCAGCTCGAGAATGCCGGCAACACCGACATCACGGTGCGGCTCGGTGACGCCAGCGCCGAGCTGGGCAAGCACCGGCACTGAGCCGCTTCAGGCGCGTTCCGTCGGCGCGACCCCGCCGGGGTAGTGCGACACCCGGAACCGCTCCAGATAGGCCGGCCAGTCCCAGGTAGACAGGAACTGCTGCGTCGCGACGTAGCCGTTCTCGTAGAGGGCTTCGAGCCGGGCACGCGAGATGCCGAAGTCCAGCACGCCGACATCGGTCGGGTTGACCTTGATGGCGCGCACACTGACCCACGGCTGGTTCAGATATGTCTGGTCGTGGCCGATCAGCAGCGTGCTGATCAGGTTCTCCAGCAGCCTCGACTGCCCGAACACGCGTAGCGGGCGCAGGCTGGGGACCATATCGCCGATATCGCCGCCGGACAGTTCGGGTACCACCGTGACCCCGAAGGTGGGCCACAGCGGTGCGCGGCCGTCGAGCCGGTCGAACGTGTAGATCGGGAAGTTCGACAGCACCCCGCCGTCGACCAGGGTGGATCGTCGCCCGGCGGCACTGGTCAGCGTCACCGGCCGGTAGAAGAACGGCACCGACATCGAGGCGCGCACCGCGTCGGCGACGGACTGCTCGTCGGGGTCGAGCCCGTAGACCCGCCGGTAGTCCCACGGGAGCCGGACCAGCTGCCCGGTGGTGACGTCGGTGACGGTGACCACCGCCCGGTAGCGCCGCTCGGTCAGCAGGTTGTCTTCGTCGTAGCGCAGATCGCCCCAGGTGCTCACCCCCAGGTTCGCCAGCTCACTGCGGATCCAGTCGTGGGCGACGTCGCCGCGATACAGGCCGCTGTCGCGCAGAAACCCGTACGCCGCGCCCAGCAGCGGAACCGGTGCCGCGGCATCACGCCAGGTCTGCAGCGGCACCGACAGCGCCATCTCCTTGACCTGTGCCGCGCTGAGCTGATCGCCCTGGGCGGCGGCGGCCAGGATGGTGGCCACCACCGATCCGCCGGAGACCCCGGAGATGCGCTGCGTCGAGTACCCGGCGTCCATCAGCGCGACCACCGCCCCGACCAGCCCGATGAAGCGCACTCCCCCGCCGGACAGCACCAGGTCTGCGGTCAGCGGCTGGGTCTTCGGCGATCGGGCGGCCATCGGTCGGCGCTCAGCCCGCGGAGTTCCACTCATAGGGCAGGAATTTGCCGTCGAAGGTGATCACCACCCGATCACCGCCCGGGTGCGGCTTGCGCGCGATGTCCAGATGGAAGTTGATCGCGCTCATGATGCCGTCACCGAACTGTTCATGGATCAGTTCCTTAAGAGCGGGGCCGTAGACGCTGACCGCCTCATGGAGCCGGTAGATGGTCGGGTCGGTGGGCACCTGAGATCCGTGACCGGGCGACCCGCCGCGCATCGGCACCGCGGCCAGCACCGGCACCACCGCGCGGTCCAGCCCGAGCAGATCGACCAGGATCTCCCCCAGCTCGGCCGGAATGGGGTGCTGGCCCAGCAGTGCCGAGGTGGTCCACACGACCGGCCTCTTGATCGCGTCGGCCAACTCCTGCCAGGTCAGGCCCTTGGCCAGCCGGGCGGCGACGATCTGCTCGGTGATCTCGCTTCGGTTCATGGCTTCCAGCATGCCCGTGTCGCTCACCCTTCGAAATAGCGTCGCAGGTTCTCCCACATCGCGGCATGCGAACTGCCGCCGTCGCGCAGCACGGTGTTCATCAAAAGCCTGGGCGCGGTGATGTCGACCTGCTCGTGCAGCCGGCTGCCGTCGCCCTGGGGGCGCACCGTCACCGTCGACCACATTTCGATGCCCGGCCGCTGCAGCGTGTGGCTGCGGATCTCGCCTTGGCCGTCGGTGCGCAACTCCACCCGGCAGGTGAAGCGGACCGGTATGCCGTACAGGCGCATCCGGTGCGGGGCCAGGTAGCGGGTGGCGCCGTCGGTGCCGCCGGGGACGCGGCGCACGTCCACCAGCATCGGATGCAGCGCTTCGTAGTTGGCCAGGTCGGCCAGAAACGTCGCGACGGCATCCGGCGGCGCGGCGATGTCGGCGGTGTGTTCCAGGCGTCCGCGGGCCATGTCAGCGACCCTAGCCCGGCCGGAGCCGCTGGCATACTCGGCGGCGTGAGCCCCGCAAAAATCTCCCGCCTGCTGATCGCCATGCTCCTGGCCACGACGGCCCTGCTGGCCGCCGGCTGCGGTTCACGGACGGCATCGGAGGGCACCCAGCTGGACTTCACCGCCGAAACCCTCGACGGCCGGCCGTTCTCCGGTGCCAGCCTCAACGGCCGGCCGGCGGTGCTGTGGTTCTGGGCGCCGTGGTGTCCCACCTGCCAGCGGGACGCTCCGCTGGTCGCGCGGGTGGCCGCCGCCCACCCGGCGGTGACGTTCGTCGGCGTGGGCGCCCAGGATCGACTCGACGCGCTGCGCGAGTTCACCGTCAAGTACGGCGTGGACGGCTTCACCGAACTGGCCGACACCGACGCCGCGGTGTGGGCCCGCTTCGGGGTGACCCGTCAGCCGGCATACGCCTTCATCAGCCCGGACGGAAAGGTGGAGGTGGTCAAGGGTTCACTGTCCGAAGCCGATCTGAGCGCGCGGGTGCAGGCACTGACACCGTGATCGACACCGCCACACTGAGTTTCGCGCTCGGCGCCGGACTGGTCGCGGCGCTGAACCCGTGCGGGTTCGCCTTCCTGCCGGGCTATCTGGGTCTGGTGATCGCCGACAGCCGGGGCACCTCGCGCCCGGTGGCGCTGGCCCGGGCCGGGGCGGCGACGGTGACGATGTCGGCGGGCTTCCTGACCGTGTTCGGCGTTTTCGGGTTGGCCGTGTCGCCGTTGATCGCCTCGGCGCAGAAGTACCTGCCGTTCGCCACGGTGGTCATCGGCGTCCTGCTGCTGGCCATGGGCGCCTGGCTGCTGTCCGGCCGGGATATCTCGGTGCTGCTGCCCACAGTGAGCGCGACCCCGACCGCACGGCTGGGCTCGATGTACGGCTACGGCGTCGGCTACGCGGTCGCCTCGCTGTCGTGCACCATCGCCCCGTTCCTGGCGGTGATCAGCACCACCTTTCAGCAGGGCTCCCCGCTGGAAGGGGTGTTGGCGTTCATCGCCTATGCCGCCGGCATGAGCATCACCGTCGGGGTCGCGGCGCTGGCGGTGGCGCTGGCCGGCTCCTCGGCGACCTCGGCGCTGCGCCGGGTGCTGCCGTACGTGGGCCGCATCGCCGGGGTGATCGTGCTGTTGACCGGGTTGTACGTCAGCTACTACGGCTATTACGAGATCCGGGTGTACTTCTCCGGCGCCGACGCCGAGGATCCGGTGATCCACGCGGCCGCCGTGGTGCAGTCCTGGCTGGCCGATCGGGTCGACGCGCTGGGGGTCTGGCCGCTGCTGGGGGCGATCGTCGTCTTGGCGGCGGTGGCACTGGGCCGGCGGGCGTTGTCACGCAGGTGCGGGTCGATCCCCGACTGAATGTTTCAATTGTTTCAATTATGGGCATTTGCGGTTCCCGGCGGGTAGCCTGGACCCATGCCCACCGCCATCGCACCCATCGCTCGCCAGGTCGCCGAACGCGCCCGCGCCGATGCCGGGTTCGCCCAGGTGCTCGACGCGCTGTTGGAGGCGCCGACGGCGCCGCAGGGCACCTTGGAGCGCATCGCCGCCCACGCGCTGAACGACCAGCGCCGCGCCGCGGCGATCGACGACTTCGTCGCCGGGGCGCTGCCCACCCCGAAGGTCCAGGCGCTGCTGCGGCTCGGCACGCCGCAGGCCGTGCACAGGCTACGCAGCCGCGGCAAGCTCATCGGCGCTCCGGTGGGCAATCAGACTTGGTTCCCGGCTTGGCAATTCGATGACGCCAGGCTGCGCGCCGACCTGCCGGAGATTTTGGAGTTGCTGGGCCGGTTCACCACCGATCCGCTGGCCGCCGACCGCATCATGCGGCTTACCCATAACGAGTTGGGCGGCGTCTCGATCGCCGAGGCGCTGCGCCGCCCCGACACCGCGCAGGCCGCCCGGCGGTTGCTGACCGCGCTCGGTGCCTGAGCTTCCTGCCGGCTTCCGGGCCCCGCTGCCCGAGGCCCGGCCGACCGGGCTGCGACGCCGCCGGATCACCGCAGGGACGCAGCTGTGGCGCCTGGACGCCGAGCATCCCGACGCCTGGACGTGGGAGGGGTTCGCCGAACCGCGCTACCGCTTCGACCCGTCGTCGGGGACGTTCCGCACCCGCTACGGCGCCACCGATCTGCTCGGTGCGTTCCGGGAGCGCTACCGGCTGACCGGGCTGATGGTTCCCGCCGACCACGCCGGACACCACCTGGTGCGGCTGACCGCCGCCCGGCACCTGCGGGTGCTCGATTTGCGCACCGAACGCAACCTGGACGCGCTGGGGGTCGACGACCAGATCAGCACCGGCCAGCACGACGCGGTGTGGGCCACCTGCCAGCACCTGGCCGACGCTGTGCGGCGCTGGTGGCCCGAACCCGAGGAATGCCCGGACGCGATCGTCTACCGGTCGCGTACCACCCCGGAGACCTCGGTCAACTACGCGTTCTTCGCCGTCGAAGCGTTCGAGGTCGCGGCGTGGCCGCTGTCGCAGCGCCCCGATGTGACAGCGGATCTGGTGCTGCGACACGGGTTTACGATCGGATACTGAGCGTGTCGTTTCCCGCCCGCCCCATCCGTCACCGGTCCGGAGGATATGGGCGTGTGCCCGCCTTTGAGCGACAACGCCGATTATGTGGCGGCGCCGGCTCGGCGCCCGATTCTCACTGCCCGCCCTGGGCGGGCCGACATTTCGTCGCCTGTCGCTCAAAGGCGGGCACACGCCCACATCCAATACGACGCCGGAAGATCACCGCCGCAGGCCTCGGGCTCAGCCCGCAGCGACACTCTCATCCCCGAACCGGATCCCCATATCGCGGGCGGTCTGGATCGAATCACAGTCCGGCGGAACGGTTTTCTGCCGGCTGATGGCCTCGGCCAACGGCACATAGTCCACCGTCGGCGGGTTCAGCGCCACCATCACCCCGCTGTGCCCCTCATCGAGGGCGCGCACCGCGGCGGCCCCGAACCGCAGGCCCAGCAGCCGGTCCAGCGACGTCGGCGACCCGCCCCGCAGCAGGTGGCCCAGCACCACCGCACGCGATTCGCGCCCGGTCAGCGCCTCGAGTTCGGCTGCGACTTTCGAGCCGATGCCGCCCAGACGTTCCGCCTGGCCCACCGCCTTGGCCGCGACGGTGCGTCCGCCGCCCACCGGTACGGCGCCCTCGGCGACACACACGATCGAGTACGTCGAACCCCGTTGTGCGCGTTGGGTGATCAGCTCGGCGACCGGTTCGAGCCGGTAGGGGATCTCCGGGATGAGAATGGCGTGCACCCCGGAGGCCATGCCGGCGTGCAAGGCGATCCAACCGGCATAACGGCCCATCACCTCCACCACGATGATCCGGCTGTGCGAGGTGGCGGTGGAGAACAGCCGGTCGATGCACTCCGAGGCGAACCCGACGGCGCTGTCGAAACCGAACGTCGACGCGGTGCGATCCAGGTCGTTGTCGATGGTCTTGGGCACGCCGATCAGCCGCAGCCCGGCCCGGTGCAGGTGGTCGCCGATCGTCAGGGATCCGTCGCCGCCGACGGTGACCAGCGCATCGATACCGCGTTCGGCGAACCGCTCGAGCAGCTCCTCGGTGCGGTCGACCTCGGCCCAGCTGCCGTCGGCCTGCCGGACCGGATAGGCGATCGGATTGCCGCGGTTGGTGCTGCCCAAAATGGTGCCGCCCTGGTGGATGATGCCGCGCACCCGGTGGCGGGTCAGGTCGATCATCCCGCCGTCGGCGTAGTCGTCGCTCCGCAGTAGCCCGTTGAAACCGTCCCGGATGCCGACCACATCCCAGCCGCGGTTGCGGGCGGCCAGGGTGGTGGCGTAGATGACGGCGTTGAGGCCGGGGGCGTCGCCGCCGCCGGTGCTGATCGCGATGCGTTTGATGCCGGTCGTCACGACACCTCCTGCAGCGGGCTTTTCGGGTCGATCAGGATCTTGGCGTGTTTGGCCGGGTCACCCAGGGCGTCGAACGCATTGGCTACCCCGCCGAGGCCGACCGTGCCGGTGATCAGCGGCGACACGTCGACCTTGCCCTCGGCGATCATGTGCAGGGTGTCACGGAATTCCATTGGCGTGTAACCGAACACGAACCTCAGATCGGTTTCCTTGTTGATCGCCATGGCGGGCCGGATCGCGTCGGCGCCCATGCACACGCCGACCACCACGACCCGGGAGAACAGCGGAGCGCCGGCGATGATGCCGTCGATGACACCCGGTACCCCGACGCACTCGAAGATCACCGGGTGCTTGGGGGTGGCGGCGCCGACGGCTTCGGCGGCCCGCCAGACATGCCACCAGGGCAGCCTCGCCTTGTACAGCTTGTCCACGGTGCCGACCGCCAGCCCCAGCGCCTCCGGCGAGGTCTGCAGGTGACCGTGGCCCGCGGCGGCGGCGTACGGCGAGTCCTGCGCCGGGTCGACGACGATATCGGCGCCGCAGCGGGCCGCCAGGGCACGCCGGCCGGGTGAGAAGTCGCTGGCGATCACGGTGCGCACCCCGCGCGCCTTGAGCATGCACACCACCGCCAGGCCGATCGGCCCGCAGCCGATCACGATCGCCACGTCGCGCTTGCGTACCTCGCCGCGCCGCACCGCATGCCAGGCGACCGCCATCGGCTCGGTCAGCGCGGCCGCCTCCGGCGACAGCCCGTTGGGCACCGGCAGCGCCAGGGACTGCTCGACCAGCATCTGCTCGGCGTAGCCGCCCGGTGCCGCCACCGACAGCCCGACCGCGTGGACGTCCTTGCCGCGCCGGAGCAGCGGCACCGCCACCACCCGGGTGCCGGCGCGCGGCGCCTTGCGGGTCCGGGGCCCGTGGTCGAGCACCTCGCCGCAGAATTCGTGGCCGAACACCACCTGCTGATCCGAGCGCATGAACCCGTCGTAGCCGGTTTCGGCCATCACGTCGGCGACCTCGTCGCAGTGCTGCCGGGCGTGCAGGTCCGAGCCGCAGATGCCGCAGCGCAGCACCTCCAAAAGCAGCTGGCCCCGGGCGGGTGCCGGGGTGGGCAGGTCGACGAGTTCGAGTTGCGCATTGCTGCAGCTGACCGCTTTCACGCGAACCAGCCTACGAGCCACCGCCGTCGAGGTGGCCGTTAATCCGGGGGCGGCGGGCCCGCAGCAGCGCAGCCAGCCCGAGGAACACCAACAGCGCCAGCCACGGCCAGGCGCCCAGCTGGTGGACCCACCCGGCGAGCGTGCCCTGAAGCCGGCCGGCGGCGGCCAGCACCCGGTCCCCCGTTCCGCCGCCCATCTCGAGGAGCCGGACCTCGTAGTAGCCGTAGTAGCCGACGTAGAGCCCGACGACCACCAGCAGTGCACCGCTGATCCGGCTGGCGTAGCGGGTGATCCGGCGCAACCGGTCGATCAGCGCCGAGCGGGCCAGCGCCACCGCGATCGCCAGCACCCCGACCAGCAGCCCGAACCCGGCCGCATACGCCAGGTAGGCCGTCAGCCCGCCGAAGCCACCGCGCAAGGCCGCCCCGGTGACCGCCAGAAAGGGGCCGATGGTGCAGCCCAGTGACGCGCACGCGTAGCCCACCCCGTAGCCGAGCATCGACCCGATCCGGGCGGTCGGTGCCCACCGCCCGCCGAATGACGCGACCGCGAGCCGGCGCCCCGCCAGCAGCCAGGCACCCAGCGCCACCAGCACGATGCCGATCGCGACGGTGGCATAGGGCAGGTAGCGCTGCACCCTGGACGCCACCGTGACGGTGAGCAGCCCGAAAGTGCCGAACACCGCGAGAAAGCCGAGGGTCATCGCCGCGGTGGCCGCGACCGCCCGGGCCACCGCGGACCGGCCGCCGCCGTGCTCGCCGCGTACCACCAACGCCAGATAGGCGGGCAGCAGCGCGAACCCGCACGGATTGAGGGCGGCCACCAACCCCGCGGCGAAGGCCAGCCCCGGCAGGTTCTGGTTCACCCGGTCGCCTACGTCAGCGCCGCGACCCGGTCGGACAACTCCTGTTGCGACATCGCCGAGGTCGGGTTGTTCACGAACGTCGAGGTGCCATCGGAGCGCTCGAACACATACGCGGGCTGCCACGGCACCCCGAAACGCTCCCAGATGGAGCCGTCGGCGTCGTTGAGGTTGGTGAAGTTCAGGTGGTACTTGGTCACGAAGTCCCGCATCGACGCCACATCCGAGCGCCCCGCCACCCCGACGAAGGCCACCCGCGGGTTGGCGGCCGCGACCTGGCTCACCGACGGCGCCTCGGCGTTGCAGAACGGGCAGCTGGGCCTCCAGAACCACAGCACGGCGGGTTTGCCCTGCAGGCTGGCGCCGCTGAACGGCGTCCCGTCGACGGTGGTGGCGTCGAATTGCAACCGGTCATCGGCGGCGGTGGCCACCGGTGGGCCGGTCAGGCCGACGATCAGTGCGGCGACGGCGGCCAGTATCAGCGTGTAGATCCTCATGACAAGCACCACGACGGCGACGGGGCGATGGTTCAGCGCCGGGTGTCGGGGCCGCGGTTTAGGGTGGCCGCGATGGGACTGCACCTGCACCGCGCCGAACGCACCGACGCCCTCGCCGACGGTCTCGGTGCACTGTTGGCGACGCCGCCGGCCGACCCGTTCGCCCAGGAGCTGGTGCTGGTGCCGGCCCGCGGGGTCGAACGCTGGCTGTCCCAGCGGCTGTCGCACGTGCTCGGTGCCGGGTCCGGGGGCGACGGGGTGTGCGCCGGGGTGGAGTTTCGCAGTCCGGGATCGCTGATCGCCGAGATCACCGGACGCGCCGAGGACGACCCGTGGTCGCCGGACGCGATGAGCTGGCCGTTGCTGTCGGTGATCGACGCCAGCCTGGATGAGCCCTGGTGTGTCACGCTGGCAACGCATTTGGGTCATTTTCACACCGGTGATGACGCGCAGGTCCGGTGCGGTCGCCGCTATGCGGTCGCCCGGCGGCTGGCCGGTCTGTTCGCCTCCTACGCCCGCCAGCGGCCGCAACTGCTGGTCGACTGGCTCGACGGCGTCCCGGACGACCTGGACCCCGACCTGGCCTGGCAGCCGCCGCTGTGGCGCGCCTTGGTGGCCGCCATGGGCATCGACCCTCCGCACGTCCGCCACGAACAGACCCTGACCCGGCTGCGGCGGGCGCCCGCCGAGACGCTGCCGGCGCGCCTGTCGCTGTTCGGCCATACCCGCCTGGCGCACACCGACATCGAACTGCTCGACGCCCTGGCCACCCACCACGAGCTGCACTTGTGGCTGCCGCACCCGTCGGATCGACTGTGGCGGGCGCTGAGCGGTGTGCACGGCGTGGTTCCTCGCAGCGAGGACACCAGCCGCACCGCGGCCGAGCACCCGCTGCTGCGCACACTCGGGCGTGATCTACGCGAGCTGCAGCGCGGGCTTCCGGAGCCGGATACCGACGAATACCTGTGCAGTCCAACGCGTTCCGACACGCTGCTGAGTTGGCTGCAGTCGGATCTGGCCGCCAACGCGATCCGGCCCGAGGGCCGGGTACTCGCCGAGACCGACCGGTCGGTGCAGGTGCACTCCTGCCACGGCCCGGCCCGGCAGGTCGACGTGCTGCGCGAAGTGCTGCTGGGCCGGCTGGCCGACGACCCGAGCCTGCAGCCGCGCGACATCATCGTGATGTGCCCGGACATCGAGACCTACGCGCCGCTGATCGTCGCCGGTTTCGGGCTCGGTGAACTGGCCGGGGAGAACCACCCGGCGCATCTGCTGCGGGTGCAACTGGCCGACCGGGCGCCGGTGCAGACCAACCCGCTGCTGGGCGTGGCCGCCGCACTGCTGGACATCACCGACAGCCGGGTGACCGCCAGCGCGGTGCTCAACCTCGCCCAGGCGGCGCCGGTGCGGGCCCGGTTCGCGTTCACCGACGACGACCTGGAGGTCATCACCGGCTGGGTCCGCAGCGCCAACATCCGGTGGAGTTTCGACGCCGCGCACCGGGAACCGTACGGCCTGGCCAAAATTCAGCACAACACCTGGCGATTCGGGCTGGACCGGATCCTGACCGGTGTCGCCATGTCGGATGACTCCCGGGCCTGGCTGGACACCGCGCTGCCCCTCGATGACGTCGGCAGCAACCAGGTGGAGCTGGCCGGGCGGCTGGCCGAGTTCGTCGACCGGCTGCAGACCGCCGCCGACGCGCTCACCGGGGCGCGGCCGCTCACCGCGTGGATCACCACCCTGCTCGACGGCGTGGCCGCGCTGACCCGGGTCTCCACCGACGACGGCTGGCAGTCCGGCCAGTTGCACCGGGAACTCACCGAGGTGCTGCGGCAGGCCGACGCGCGCGCGAACACCGAGCTGCGGTTGCCCGATGTGCGCGCACTGCTCGCCGGGCGCCTGGCCGGGCGCCCCACCCGGGCCAACTTCCGCACCGGCGGGCTGACGGTGTGCACCCTGGTCCCGATGCGGTCGGTGCCGCACCGGGTGGTGTGCCTGGTCGGCCTGGACGACGGGGTGTTCCCCCGGGTCGCGCACGTCGACGGCGACGACGCCCTGGCCCGGCACCCGCACACCGGCGAGCGCGACCTGCGCGCGCAAGACCGGCAGCTGCTGCTGGACGCGGTGGGTGCGGCCACCGAGACACTGGTCATCACCTATACCGGCGCCGACGAACACTCCGGCAAGCCCCAGCCGCCGGCGGTGCCGCTCGCCGAGCTGCTCGACGCGCTGGACGCCACCACCGGTGAGCCGGTGCGCGAACGCGTCGTCATCGAACAGCCGTTGCAGCCGTTCGATATTCGCAACGTGACCCCCGGGGCACTGGGCACGCCCGGCCCGTTCACCTTCGATCCGACCGCCCGTACCGCAGCCGAAGCCGCCGCCGGGAAACGCAGCGAACCCCCGGAGTTGTTCACCGCGATCCTGACGCCGCCGGTCGGCGATGTGGAACTGGCCGAGCTGCTGGCCTTCTTCAAAGACCCCGTCAAGGGCTTTTTTCGGGCCTTGGACTACACGCTGCCGTGGGATGTCGACGGCGTCGAGGACGCCATGCCCGTCGAGATCGGCGGTTTGGCCACCTGGGGGGTCGGCGACCGGATGCTCACCGACATGCTTCTCGGGATGCACCCCGACGACGCGGCCAACGCCGAGTGGCGCCGCGGCACGCTGCCGCCGGGGCGGCTCGGGATGCGGACCGCCTGCGAGATCCGCGATCTGGCCCGCACCCTGGCCGAGGCGGCGATCGGCCACCGCCGCGGAGACCCGGCCGCCTACGACGTCGACCTCGACCTGGGCGGGGGGCGGCGGTTGACCGGCACCGTCGCGGGGGTGTACGGCGACCGCACCGTCTCGGTCACCTATTCCAAACTGGCGGCCAAACACTTCCTGCAGGATTGGATTGCGCTGCAGGCGTTGGCCGCTCAGCATCCCGACCGGTCGTGGTCGGCGATGAGCATCGGCCGCGGTGGGCGATCCCCGATCAGCCGGCGACTGTTCCGCCCGGCTCCGGACCCGCGGGAGGTACTGGGCCAGTTGGTGGCGATCTACGACGCGGGACGCCGCGAACCGCTACCGCTGCCGTTGGCGACGTCGTACGCCTGGGCGGAGGCCCGGCGCGACGGCGATGATCCACTCTGGAAGACCCGCTACGTCTGGGGCGGCACCTACGGCGACTGCACCGACAAGGCGGTCGCCAAGGTGTGGGGCCCCAACGCGCCACTGAACCGGCTGCTGGGCACCCCGCGCCCCGGTGAGGAGATCGACGGGGAGAGCACCCGTTTGGGCGCGCTGGCGGTGCGCCTGTGGTCACCGCTGCTGACCGCGGAGGGCCAGCCATGACGCGCAGCTTCGACCTGCTGGGGCCGCTGCCCGACCCCGGTTCCACGGTATTGCTGGAGGCCAGCGCGGGCACCGGTAAGACGTTCGCGCTGGCCGGTCTGACCGCCCGCTACCTCGCCGACGGCCGGGCTCGCCCGGATGAGTTGCTGCTGATCACCTTCGGCCGACTGGCCAGCCGCGAACTTCGCGACCGGGTGCGCACCCTGGTCGCCGGGGCGCTGGATGTGCTCGGCGGGGTGCGGGCAGCCGAGAACGACCTGGAGCGCTTCCTGCTCGACGGGCCCGCCGAACTGCGAAACGCCCGGCACGCCCGGTTACGCGACGCGCTGGCCGATTTCGACGCCGCCACCATCGTCACCATCCACCAGTTCTGTTCGCTGGTGCTGAAGTCCCTGGGGGTGGCCGGCGACACCGACGAGACCCTCACCCTGGTGGAGAGCCTGGCCGATCTGGTCGGCGAGATCGTCGACGACCGCTACCTGGCGCATTTCGGTCACGCCGAGAATCCCCCGCCGTTCAGCCGGGACGAGGCGCTGGCGCTGGCATCGAAGGTGGTCGAGGAGCCGGCCGCGCAGCTGCGCCCGGCCGACCCCGAGCCGGGTTCATCGGCGGCAGCGCGCCTGGAGTTCGCCGGGGAGGTGTTGGCCGAACTGGCGCACCGCAAACGCCGGCAGGGCATCCTCGGCTACACCGATCTCCTCACCCTGCTGCGAGACGCACTGCGGCGCAGTGATTCCGATGCGGCCGAGCGGATGCGGCGGCGCTGGCCGATCGTGATGGTCGACGAATTCCAGGACACCGACCCGGTGCAGTGGGAGGTGATCGACGCCGGCTTCCGCGGGCATTCGACTTTGGTGTTGATCGGCGATCCTAAGCAGGCCATCTACGGTTTCCGCGGCGGCGACATCTACACCTATCTGGCGGCCGCCCGCAACGCCGACGATCATCGCAGCCTGGACACCAACTACCGCAGCGACTCCGACCTGGTGGACAGCCTGCAGGTGGTGCTGGGCGGGGTGCAGTTGGGTCATCCCGAGATCGTGGTGCCGCCCGTGGCGGCTCATCACCGCGGGCAGCGGCTGGCCGGGGCCCCGCACAACGCGCCGTTTCGGCTGCGGGTGGTCGACCGGCCCACCGTGGGCTGCTCGGCCACCAAAGACATCGCGATCGGCGCCCTGCGCGACTACATCCCGGGCGATCTGGCCGCCGACGTCGCCGCCCTGCTCGGCTCCGCGGCCACCTACGACGGCCGGCCGATCACCGCCGGTGACGTCGCGATCCTGGTCGAGCGGCACGAGGACGCCGCGCTGTGCCGGGATGCGTTGACCGCACTGGACATTCCGGTGGTCTACACCGGCGACGCCGACGTGTTCGTCTCCCGCGCGGCCGCGGACTGGCTGTGCCTACTGGAGGCGTTCGACGCCCCGCACCGCAGCGGCCTGGTGCGGGCCGCGGCGTGCACGATGTTCTTCGGCGAGACCGCCGAGACCCTGGCGGCCGGTGGCGATGACCTCACCGACCGGGTGGCGCAGACGCTGCGCGAGTGGATCGACCACGCCCGGCTGCGCGGCATCGCCGCGGTGTTCGAGGCGGCCAAACTGGCCGGGATGGGCCGTCGGGTGCTCAGTCAGCGCGGCGGGGAGCGGCAACTGACCGACTGCGCGCACATCGGGCAGTTGCTGCACGAGACCGCGCACGCCGACCGGCTGGGGTTGCCTGGCCTGCGTGATTGGCTGCGCAAGCAGTGCGAGGACCGCACCAGCCGCGCCACCGAGCGCAGTCGCCGGCTCGACAGTGATGCCGGGGCGGTACAGATCATGACGGTGTTCGCCGCCAAGGGGCTGCAATTCCCGATCGTGTACCTGCCGTTCCTGTTCAACCGTTTCATCGGCGATCAGGGCAATCTGCTCTACCACGAGCCGGCCGTCGACGGCTCCGAGACGCGTTGTCTGTATATCGGCGGCGACGACGGCCCCGGCCGGGCCCTGGCCGCCGAGCTGCACCAGACCGAGGAGGCCCTGGACCACCTGCGCAACACCTACGTCGCCCTGACCCGGGCGCAATCGCAGGTGGTGGCGTGGTGGGGCCCCAGCCGCGACGAGGCCAACAGTGGGCTGTCCCGGTTGCTGCGCGGCCGCTCCCTCGGCCAGGCCGAGGTGCCGATCGCCTGCCGGCCGCGGATCAGCGACGCCGACGCGTGGGCGTTGTTCGCCGGCTGGCAGGACGCCGGCGGCCCGGTGGTCGAGCACTCCGAGGTGGTCCAGCCGCCCCCGCTGCCCAGGTCGTCGATGCCGAAAGACTTGGCGGTGCGCCACTTCCACCGCACCATCGACACCGGGTGGCGGCGCACCTCCTATTCGGCGCTGATCCGCGGTGCCGATGAGGCGGCCGTCGGCACGCACAGTGAACCCGAGACCCATACCCGTGACGACGAGTCCGAGGAGATCACGGTGACCGCGGCGGCCCCGGTTACCGGCGTCGAGTTGCGCTCCCCGATGGCGGATCTGCCCGGCGGCAAGACCTTCGGCTCGCTGGTGCACGGGGTGCTGGAGACCGCCGACCCGTTCGCCGCGGACCTGGCCGCCGAGCTGGCCGCGCAGGTGCGGGTGCACGAGCGGTGGTGGCCGGTCGGGGTCGACGCCGACGAGCTGGCCGCGGCGCTGGTGCCGATGCACGACACCCCGCTCGGCCCGTTGGCCGACGGCCTGACGTTGCGGCAGATCGGGGTTGCGGATCGCTTGCGGGAGTTGGATTTCGAGATTCCACTGGCCGGCGGCGACTTGCCCGGGGCAGCTTCGCAGGCGCGGGTCGCCGACGTGGGCGCGCTGCTGCGCGAACACCTGCCCGGCGAGGACCCGTTCGCGGTCTACGCCGACCGGCTGCTCTCCGACGCGCTGGGCGGCCAGACGCTGCGCGGGTACCTGTCCGGCTCCCTGGACGTGGTACTGCGCCTGCCCGATCAGCGCTACCTGGTGGTCGACTACAAGACCAATCAGCTCGGCGAGACCGCCGCCGACTACAGCTTCCCCCGGATGACCGAGGCCATGCTGCACTCGGACTACCCGCTGCAGGCGTTGCTGTATACCGCGGTGCTGCACCGGTTTCTGCGGTGGCGCCAACCCGGTTATGACCCGGCGCGGCATCTGGGCGGGGTGCTGTATCTGTTCGTGCGCGGCATGTGCGGGCCGGACACCCCGGTTCTCGACGGGCATCCGTCCGGGGTGTTCAGCTGGCGTCCGCCGGCGGCACTGGTGGTCGCCCTGTCGGACCTGCTGCATCGGGGGGTGACCGCATGAGCATTATGGAGGATCCGCTGTCGTGGCGGGTGGCGCTGACCGCGACCGGGCTGCTGCGGGAGTTCAACGACGCCGGGGTGCTCGAAGCCGCCGATGTGCATACCGCCCAACGGATCTGCGCGCTGGGCGGCGAGGCCGACGAGACGGTGGCACTTGCGGTGGCGTTGACGGTGCGGGCGTTGCGCACCGGGTCGGTCTGTGTGGAGCTGGCAACGGTGGCGACCAGCACGGAGCTCCCGGAGCTGGCGTGGCCGGAACCGGCGGCGTGGCTGGCGGCGGTGCGGGCCAGTTCGCTGGTCACCAAAAGCGTGTTGCGGCTCTACGACACGCCGTCGGGCGGCCTGCTCTACCTGGATCGCTATTGGCGCGAGGAGGAGCAGGTCTGCACTGACCTGCTGGCACTGTCCACGCCGCACGCCGGGCCGGCCGAGCCGGCGGTCTTCGATCGGCTGTTCCCGCCGGACTATAACGAGCAGCGCAGCGCAGCGGAGATCGCACTGACCCAGGCGGTCACCGTGCTCACCGGCGGGCCGGGCACGGGCAAGACCACCACGGTGGCCCGGTTGCTGGCCTTGTTGGCCGAACAGGCCGAGGCGTCCGGGCGCCCGGGCCTGCGGATCGCGCTGGCCGCCCCCACCGGTAAGGCCGCGGCCCGGCTCACCGAGGCGGTCGCCGCGGAGGTGGCCGGACTCGATCCGGTGGATCAGGCCCGGCTGGCCGGGTTGCAGGCCAGCACCCTGCATTCGCTGCTGGGTTCGCGGCCGCGGAATTCGTCGCGGTTCAAGCACAATCGGGCCAACCGGCTGCCGCACGACGTGGTCGTGGTCGATGAGACGTCGATGGTGTCGCTGACACTGATGGCCCGGCTGCTCGAGGCGGTGCGGCCGCAAGCGCGGCTGATCCTGGTGGGCGACCCCGACCAGTTGGCGTCGGTGGAGGCCGGGGCGGTGCTGGCCGACCTGGTGGAGGGCTTGGCGGCGCGGCCGGGCACCCGGGTGGCGACGCTGGCGACCGCGCACCGCTATAAGAAGCCGATCGGCGAGCTGGCCGCGGCGATACGCGCCGGCGACGGCGACACCGTGATCGGGCTGCTGGGCTCGGGCGATGAGCACCGGGAATGGATCGACGTGGCGACCCCGGCCGCGCTGGCCGACCAGTTGGCGCGGATCGTGGTGCCGCACGCGTTGCGGGTGCGTCAGGCAGCGATGCTCGGCGATGCCCGCGAGGCGCTGCGCAACCTCGACGAGCACCGGCTGTTGTGCGCGCACCGCGACGGCCTGCACGGGGCGAATCACTGGAATCGTCAGGTGCGGCGCTGGGTGTCCGAGCAGACCGGGGATTCGGTGTGGACGGACTGGTATGCCGGGCGTCCGCTGCTGGTCACCGCCAACGACTACGGGCTGGGTGTGCGCAACGGGGACACCGGGGTGGTCACGGCGCGCGCCGACGGGCTGCGCGCGGTGATCGCAACGGCGTCGGGGCCGGTGGATTTCGCCACCGGGCGGCTCTCGGATGTGGACAGCATGTACGCGATGACCATCCACAAGAGCCAGGGCAGTGAGGCCGACGTGGTGACGGTGCTGATGCCGCCGGTCGACTCGCGGCTGCTGACCCGCGAGCTGTTCTACACGGCGGTGACCCGCGCCAGGCACAAGGTGCGGGTGCTCGGCTCTGAGGAGGAGATCCGTGCGGCGCTGGATCGGCGGGCGGTGCGGGCCTCCGGGCTGGCGTTGCGGCTGCGCGAGGCGTGAGGCTCTTCGGGCCCTGCGCTGTCACACCCCCGGATTAGCGTCGTGACCATGGGAAAGCGCAAACAGTCAGGCAGCGGCGGGACGGGGCTGGCCATCCTGGTCGTGATCGCGGTGCTGTGGTGGTTGCGCTGGGTGATTGTGGCCTGCGCGGCGATCGCGGCGGCGGTGTTCGTCATGCGATGGCTGATGCGCCGCTACGCGGTGCACCGCGCCGCCGAGCAGCACCGGCTCCACGAGATCCGGCAGCGCGCCGAGATTCAGAACGCCCAGGTGCTGCGGGGTGATCCGCACGGGTTCTACGGCCAGTACCCGCTACCCGATCCGGAGTTGATCCCGCGGTGGTACCGGCCCGGGTAGGCCGGTCGCCGGCGGCCGACCATAGCGATAGTTGCCCGCCTTTGAGCGACAAGCCGCCACGGCTGAGAGCGGTATGCGTGCCACACTGGGACGATGACGGAATCCGGCGATACCCGGGTCGCGGTCTACCTCGACTTCGACAACATCGTGATCTCCCGCTACGACCAGGTCAACGGGCGCAGTTCTTTTCAGAAGGACAAGTCCAGGGGCCTGGCCAAGCACCCGGAGCGCCTCGCCCGCGCCACCGTCGACGTCGGGGCGATCATCGACTTCGCGTCGTCGTTCGGGACGCTGGTGCTCACCCGCGCCTACGCCGACTGGTCGGCGGAGGTCAACACCGGCTACCGCGCGCAACTGGTGGGACGCGCTGTCGATCTGGTCCAGTTGTTCCCGGCGGCCGCCTACGGCAAGAACGGCGCCGACATCCGGTTGGCCGTCGACGCGGTCGAGGACATGTTCCGGCTGCCGGATCTGACCCACGTGGTGATCGTGGCCGGCGACTCCGACTACATCCCCCTGGCGCAGCGCTGTAAACGCCTGGGCCGCTATGTCGTCGGAATCGGCGTGGCCGGTTCGACGAGCCGTGCGCTGGCCGCGGCGTGCGACGACTTCGTCAGCTACGACGCGCTGCCCGGGGTGCCGGTGTTCGAGCCAGCACCCACCGAACCCGACACCGACGCCGAACCGAAGCGGCGCACCCGCCAGACCAAGAAGGAACCCGTGGAGCCGCCGCCCCCGGATCCGGTGGACACCGCGACCGCGCTGCTGACCCGCGCGTTGCAGATCGGCCTGGAGAAAGACGACGTCGAGTGGCTGCACAACTCGTCGGTCAAGGCGCAGATGAAGCGCATGGATCCGTCGTTCAGCGAGAAGGAGCTGGGCTATAAGTCCTTCAGCGACTTCCTCCGGTCCTACTCGGACCTGGTGGAGCTGGACGAGAGTTCGACGACGCGGATGGTGCGGCTGCGCAGCTAGCGGTCGGGCTACCCTTCTGCGGCCACCAAGGACCGCAGCTGCACGTCGGGGTTGTCGCGTTGGAAGCCCTGCAGCCGCCAGCTGTTGGAGAACAACACCAGGTGCACACCGTCGGTGCGGACCATGACTTCGGCCAGCGCCTCCTTGGCGACGGCATCGGCGTCGCGGGGGTCCACGATCCGCGCCACCTGGTAGGGCAGCGTCTCCAGTGAGATCGGCGCGCCGATCTCACTGGCCATCCGGTGGGCGGCCACCTCGAACTGCATCGGGCCGACCGCGGCGAGCACCGGCGCCTGCTCACCACGACGGTCGGAGACCAACACCTGCACGACGCCCTCTTGGTCCAGCTGCTCGATGCCGCGGCGGAATTGCTTGTGCTTGCTGGGATCGACGTTGCGTGCCACCGCGAAATGCTCGGGCGAGAAGCTCGGTATCGGCGGATACTGCACGGGCACATCGCAATACAGCGTGTCGCCGGGGCGCAGGGCAGCGGCGTTGGCCAGTCCGATCACATCGCCGGGCCAGGCGGTGTCCAGCGTGGAGCGCTGCTGGCCGAACACCGACTGGGCGTACTTAGTGACAAACGGCTTGCCGGTCGCGGCGTGGGTCAGCACATCGCCGCGTTCGAAGGTGCCCGAGTACACCCGGGCGAAGGCGATGCGATCGCGGTGGGCGGAGTCCATTCCGGCCTGCACCTTGAACACGAAGGCGCTGAACGGCGCGTCGGTGGCGCGCCGGGCGCCGTCGACGTCCAGCGCCCCACTCGGTGCGGGCGCCAACTCGGCGAGCACGTCGAGCAGCTGATTCACCCCGAAGTTCAAGGCCGCCGAGGTGAACAGCACCGGTGTCGCCGCGCAGTCTAGGAACGCCTCGCGGTCATAGTCGGATCCGTCGGCGCTCAGCAGTTCGGATTCTTCGACCGCGGTGTCCCAGTCCGTGCCGGCCGCGTCGTGGGCGTCGGCCGCGGCGATGTGCTCCTCGGGGGCCGCGGTGGCGCCACCGGCGGTGCGGGTGAACCGGATGAAGTTTCCGGAGCGGCGGTCCAGCACCCCGGTGAACTCTCCGGCGATGCCGACCGGCCAGGTCAGCGGGGTGGGGCGCAGCCCGATGCGGGATGCGATCTCATCCATCAGTTCCAGGGCGTGCCGGCCGGGACGGTCCCACTTGTTGATCACCGTGATGATCGGGATCCGGCGGTGGCGGCACACCTGGAACAGCTTGAGGGTTTGGGGCTCAAGGCCTTTCGCGGCGTCGATGAGCATGACCGCGGAGTCCACCGCGGTCAGCACCCGGTAGGTGTCCTCGGAGAAGTCGGCGTGGCCGGGGGTGTCGAGCAGGTTGATGACGCATTCCCGGCCCCCGGCGGTGCGGTAGGGGAACTGCAGGGCGGTCGAGGTGATGGAGATGCCGCGGGCCTTCTCCATCTCCATCCAGTCCGACACGGTGGCGCGGCGCCCGGCTTTTCCGTGCACCGCGCCGGCTTCGGTGATGGCCTTGGCGTGCAGCACCAGCGCCTCGGTCAAGGTGGACTTGCCGGCGTCGGGGTGGCTGATCACGGCGAAGGTTCGGCGGCGGCCCGCTTCGGAATCCAGGGCGTTGTCGGTCATTGCGTCAGCGAGTGTATTGGGGGGTTGTGCACCCTTAATACAGCGGCCCGCCGCCGAACAGCGCGCGGTGCGAGTCGGGCTGGTTGCCTTCGATGTCGGTGATGCCGTAATCGAGTGCGGTTTCGGCGGTGATCAGGGTGTGTCCGCTGCGGGCCGCGATGTCGGGGTCGTCGGCCAGTGCGGCGATGACGCGGCCGATGAACTCCGGTGTCTCGGCGTTGGCCAGCGGGTAGCCCTGAAAATTGTCCAGACCGCGCTCGATGAAGCCCTGCATGACTTCGTTTTTCACCAGCCCCGGCCACACCGACAGCGCGCTCACCCCGGTGCCGGCCAGCTCGACGGCCATGTCGGCGGCCATCTTGTCCAGTCCGGCCTTGGACATGCCGTAGAGCACCGAGTGCAGATGCCCGCGGGCCCCGAACGAGGAGATGTTGATGATCAGGCCCGACCCGCGGGCCACCATCAGCTGCGCGCCGTGCACCGACGCGACATAGTGCGCGCGCAGCCCCACCCCGATCAGACTGTCCCAGTCCGACAGCGGGCGCCCCCAGAATTTCTCGGTGAACCCGGCGAACCCCTTGGGTGCGGCCCATACGTTGTTGACCAGAAGATCCAGCCGGCCCTGCTGGTCGTCGGCGATGCGGGCGAACAATGCGGCGATCTGGGCGTCGTCGCGGTGGTCGCACGCTACGGCGATGCCGCGCCCGCCGCGGCGGGTGACACCCCGGGCGGTCTCGTCCAGCGGGCCCTCCCGCCGCGCGGTGACATAGACGGTCCAGCCGTGTGAGCCCAGCGCCAGCGCGATGCCCTTGCCGACGCTGCGGCTGGCGCCGGTGACCAGGGCGATGCGAGCTTGGCTCATGTCAGGCCTGCACCACGGCGTCGCCGAGCGGGCGGACCATCGACCACAGCTGGCGGAAATGGCTGCGCGACATCTTCCAGGTTCCGTCCTCGAGGACGTAGTCGTCGTCGTACTCGCCGGTGAGCAGTCGCTCGGTGCGCTCAATCAGGTTGAGCTGCCGGAACTTCAGCGTCCAGCGGCCGCTCGCACGGCCGGGTCCGGTGATGGTGATGTCCGGGTGCATCGCGTGGTGCATGTCCAAGATGACGTGTTTGCCGTCGACGGTGTGCAGCGCGATACGGCGAAACGTCTCGGCGATCTCATCGGCGTCGGTGAAGCCACCGAGCGGGCCGTAGTCGACGTCGGCGCCGGAGGCGATGAAGCAGGCCCGGAAGGTGTCGGGGTCCTTGGCGTCGCAGGCCCGGAAGTAGCGGTGCTTGAGGGCTTTGATCGCCTCGATCTGTTCGAGCGCGGCCAGCCGTTCTTCGATCGTCACCTGCTCGACCCTACGGTTTTGTCGGTGGCCGGTGCGATGGTGGGCGTAACCGAGCAGAAGGAGCCCGCGATGCGCACGTTCTTCCCGGCCGTGCTGGCCGTATTCGGACTGGGCCTGGCGCTTCCGGCGACCGCGGCGGCCGGCCCGCAACCGCCGTGCGCGGCGTTCGACACCTGCCGTTACATGCCCGATCCCTGGTATGACGGGCCGCTGATGCCGACCTGGAACCTGCCGGGTGTCTACGGCGGCCGGACCACGCTGCCGGTGATGTGTGATCCCGCGACGTATTCGTGCCGGACGTATGTGCCGGGGACGAGGTAGCGATGCGGCGCTGGCGCTCGACATCCCGGTGGTAACCCAGGACACGGGGTGATTCAGCTCTGGCACTCTGGCTCAGATCGCCACGAAGCCGAGTAGCTCGGCGATTCGGCGTTGCGCGGCGTCGCGCGAGGCGAACCCCCGCTGCTCGCCGGGCTCCAGCAGCGGCGGCACGACCAGTGCGGCCACCGCCAGATGCCAGGCGCCCATCGCGCGCAGGGCGTGTTCACGAACGAGCTGGAGGGCATGTTCTTCCACCGTCTCCTGTGACGCGCCCAGGACGGTCACCTTGTCCACGAGGTCGGCGTCGAGCATCGCGAGCAGACCCTTTTCATCGGCGCGGCCGCTGCGCGCGGCGCGGACCAGGGCGCCGGAGACTTCGATTCGGGTCCAGGTACCGGTCACGGTGGCAATGTCCGGGTCGGCGAGCAGTGCAATCGCCTGCTGGTGGCCGTCCTCGTCAGCCAGGTAGGCACGCGCCAGCACCGACGAGTCCAGGTAGGCGACCTGTGGACAACTCACAGACCCACGCGTCCAGTCATAATGCCGAGGTGCGCGACAACGACGGCAATTCACTGCTCCTCGGGCAGCGGGTGGTGGCCATCCTCGAGACCGGTCTGCGCACGGCCACCTACAAGCTCGCTACGTTGATGGCGTTGATCGACCACTCCATCGAGAACGTGCCGGCGAGTCCGGATGCCGCGTTGGTGGTGCCCATCCCCGAGCTCGCGCACCGGGTGCTGGAAATCTATTGGCTGCAAGTGCGCCCATTCGAGGGGCAGATCCTGTCCCAGATGACGGGGGGACCGAGGGCCACCATCCCCAACGCCGCGCGGCGGTTACGGGCCGAGGCCCACGTCGACGACAGCCGGGTACCGCTCGATGTCGCGATCAGCCGGGTCCCGCATGCCTACCAAACAGCACTGGACGAGGTCGGCGTTTGCCTGGCAGGCGAACCACTTCGTCGCCTCCAGCGTTTCCGCGGCGCCACCGAAACCGACCCGTTCCTTTACGACGATGCGTTCCTTCAGAAGCCGAGTACCTCGGCCAAACGTGTCCGGGGCTATGCCATCGAACTGAAACCCGGTGTCGCACATGGCCTCGCTCGGCTGGCCGGACTGTTGAAGCCGGCCCTGGAAATCATGTGGGTGGACGACGTGCGCCGGATGAACAAGTTCCTGCATGCCGACATCCCGGATGTGGCCGGCCATTTGTTCGGCCGGGAGCGCACTGCCCTCGACCGGGTTCGCGAACCCTTCAAGGACGCGTTCGGACCGCACTGCTTCTACTGCTCGACGCACCTACCGGCCGGCAATCCGATCGATCATGTGCTGCCGTGGTCGCTCGCCGGTATCGACGGCCTGGCCAATCTGGTGCTGGCGTGCGCCCGCTGCAACGGCGACAAGAGCAATGCCCTGCCGGCGGTGCCGATCATCGACCGGGTGCTCGATCGGGACCGCGGCGTATTAGAGCAGATCGCTACCGACATCGGTTGGCCGACGCAGCGCGACCGCGTGGTGGCCGCCGCCGTCGGGCTTTACCGGATGCAACCGGCCGGGGTACCGACCTGGTCGGGCTACAAACAGACGACCCGGCTCGACATCGCCTTCCCGCCCTCCTGGGCGTGACCGCTACTCGATTCCCAGCTTGCGCGCCAGATCCGGCCCACCGACCTCGGCGATGAAATCCCGGTCACCACAGACCACCAGCTGGTCGCGGGCCCGGGACAACCCGACATAGAGGCGTTCTCGGGCCCGTTCGATCGGCCCGCTGGCGTCCACCACAAGCACCACAGCACGGCGCTCCAATCCCTTGAACCCCAGCACATGTCCGTAGAAGACCTGGTCGACGTCCCAGAAGCTGTCCCAATAGGCTTCATCGCCCTGCTCCTGGCGGGCGACCTGTTCGGGGTGGCGGCTGCCGGTGGTCAACAGTGCCACGTCCTCGGGACGCCAGCCCTCATCGAGCAACTTATCGACCTCATCGTCGCCGGTCTCGACGGCGGTCTCCTTGCAGCACGGCACGAACCGCACCTCCGGGCCGTCGGCGCCCAGGAACCGGATCGGGTGGTCCACCAGCGGCTGGAATGTGGTGGCGATCTGGCGGGTGTTGCGCAGGTTGCGGTCCAGCACCAGCGAGACCAGCGGCACCGGCGGGGTGCCCTGCCGGTCGAACACCCGCTGGCCTTCGTCGCTGAACACGAACAGCCCGCCCTCCTCGTCGTCGCGCAGCGAGGCCAGCACCGGATCCCACCAGGCGTCGGCGAAGTCCTGCGCCTCATCGACGATGACCGCGTCGAACCGTTGCCCGTCATCGAGGTTCTGCGCCAACGCGAGCATCTGCTGCGGCAGTTGCTCCTCCCAGAACCGCACCGATGCCTCCGGGTCGCTGGGACCGTCGGGCGCGCCCCACGCCACGCCCATCGAGTGGAATTCGCCGACGTAGGCGGGCCGATGACGACGCTGCCACGCCCCGGTAAGCCGTTTGAGGTAGGAGGCCAGCCCGTGCGAGTAGCACAGCAGCGCAACACGTTTTCCCTCGGCGGCGAGCCGGCGGGCCTGCTCGACGGCCAGGTAGGTCTTGCCGCTGCCGGCGCTGCCGCGCACCTGCACGCGGTTGAGCAGCCGGATGGCTTCTAAGATCACGGCCTGCTGTTCGGTGAGGGCGTCGGCGGCGCTGTCGTTGGCCAGGGCGCGGGCGACCACGTCGCGCTGCGGCAGGCCCCGCCCACCCAGCGCGATGCGGAATTGGTCGATGCCGTCGGCGGTCAACAGGGGGCGGTCCAGTTCCTGGCGGATGAGCACGTGTCGCAGCCGAGACACCAGCTGCGGCAGGTCAGTGCGGTCGATCACCTTCCAGCGCGGGCACTCCGGGAGTTCGAAGTCGTCGGGCAACTTGGCGTGCGGCAACGCCACGACGTGATCCCAGCGCGGCCGGTCCTGGGTCCAGCGCGGGTCGTGCTCGATGTAGTCCCGCAGTGCATAACAGGCCTCGCGCGCCTGGCGCACCGGCTCGATGCGGTACTCCCGGCCGCCGCGCAGCTGACGCCACCCGGATCCGTTGTGCCAGACCTCGCCGCCCTTGACCTCGATGCAGATGATGCCGGCGCCCTCGATCGCGACGACGAAGTCGATCTCGTGGTCCTTGAGGTGATCGGTGACGCGCTGACCGGCCACCACCACGTCGCCGTCCTGCAGCTGGTCGATCAGCGCCTGGTAGACGTGGCGCTCGGAGGCGCTGGCGAATCGCGGATGTTCGGGGAGGGAAATCGGCACGCCGACGAGACTGCCATGCCTAGCGGCGACAGCCTGAAGTTTCGAGCGGAAATCAGCAGGCCCGGCCGGCGAAGAACGCCGAGGAGACCAAGCCGACACACAGCGCCACCGTCGTCTGGCCCATCAGGCCGGCGCCGATGGTCGCGGTGGCCGCGGTGATGCCTAGCGCGCTCAAGAAACCCGTCATTGCGGAAGCCTCCTGTGGTCAGCGTCACATCTTATTTTTAACGTGGCCTACACCACATCATATGTCGGCGTGAAAAGCCAGTCCATGCCGACGCACCCAGATCGGCGGGTCTACCGAACCGCACGAACGTGCACGATCAGGCCGTCGCGGGGCTGCAGCGCCGCATAGCCGCCGGCACGAATACGCTGGTCAGGCAGGTTCAGCTCGGTTCTGGCCAGTAGCCGGGCCAGCATCACCGTCAGCTCGGCGGTGGCGAAACTCGACCCGATGCAGCGATGCGTTCCACCCCCGAACGGCAGGAACTCATACGGCGCGGGCCGGCGGTACCGCGGGGAGGCGGGGTCCCACCGGCGCGGCTGGAAGTCCAACGGGTCGGCCCACAGCTCCGGAAGCCGGTGCGTGACGTACGGGCTGAACACCAGGGTGCGTCCGGCCCGGATGCGCCGGCCGGCGAACGACAACTCGCGGGTGACCTTGCGCGCGGAGATCACCCCGGGCGGGTAGAGCCGCAGCGTCTCATGCACGACACCGTTCAGATAGGTCAGGCCGGCGACATCCGGCGCCCGCTCCCCCGTGACACTTGCGACTTCGGCGGCGGCAGTCTCCCAGACGCCCGGGGTGCTCAGCAACGCATAGACCGCCCAGCCCATCGCCGCACTGGTCGTTTCGTAGCCGGCGGCGATCAGCGAGACGACCTGGTCGCGGATCTCGTCGTCGCGCAACGCCTCGCCCTCGTCGGTGCGGCCGTTGATCAGGGTGGTCAGCACGTTGTCGTCGGCGGCGGGATGGGTTCGGGCGCGGGCGATCTCGGCGTAGATCAGCTCATCGACGCGGGTCCGGGCGGACATCGCGCGCCGCCAGGCCGGAGTCTTCAGCCGGGCCTCGGCCTTGAGCACTTGGGGCAGCCGGCGGGTCAGGTCCATCAGCGGCTGCAGCTGTTCGCCCAGGAAGTCGGCGTGCACGGCCATCGTCTGGCCGAACAGTGATTCGATGGCGCTGCGGCGGATCGCCGAGCGCAGCTGGGCGAAGATGTCGACCGTGTCGCCCGGGCGCCAGGAGTCGATGACGGCGTCGGCGTTGGCCGCCATGATCTGCAGGTAATTGGCGATGTGGCGGTGGTGGAATGCCGGTTGGACCAGGCTGCGGCGGCGGCGGTGATCGGCCCCGTCGCTGACGATCAGCGCGGTGGGCCCGTCGACGGGCACCAGTACCTGGAAGGCGTCCCACCAGCTGAAGGCGTCGGAGTTGGCGAAGACGAACTTGTTGGCCTCGGCGCCCAACAGATAGATGTAGCCGTGGCGGCCGATCCCGGCATCGACCATCGGGCCGCGGCGGCGGTACAACGCCAGCAGCGCCTCGCCGGGGCGGTAGCGCGCGGGAGGGGTCATCGGCGCCGAGCGTAGCGGCCTGCTCGCCGGAGGCGGGGCGGTTTGCTCCGCCGGGACCTGGTCGAGGTCAGTAGCCGTAGAACTCGGCGGACTTGATGGCGTCGTCCTCGACGCCCAGATCCTGCAGCAGGTCCAGCATCGCCAGCGCCATCGGCGGGGGTCCGGCCACGTAGTAGACCGGGCTGGTCAGGTCCGGCAGGTGGCCCTTGAGCAGTTCGGCGTCGATGACACCGGTCTGGCCCGACCACGGCTGCGCCGAGGCCGCCGGGTCCGTCATCGTCGTGATCAACCGGTAGGGCGGATGCGACTGCTGCAGCTGTTGCAGCTCGGGCAGGAACGCCGCCAGTTCGGGCCGCCAGTTGGAGTAGAACAGGTAGATCGGATGCGCCAGTGACTCCCACGCAGCATGGCGCACCATCGACAGAAACGGTGTGACGCCGATACCGCCGGCGATCAGCACCGCCGGCCGGGCGGCGTCGCGGTGCAGGATCAGGTCGCCGTCGGCTTCGCTGATCTGCACCGCGGTGCCGATCGGCGCGTCGCGCAACACCTGTTTGAACGCGCTGTCGCGCAGCCGCATTGCGACCATCAACTCGGGTTCGTGCGGAGCGCTGGCGATGGTGAATTCGCGCGTCGGCCCTTTGTCGTCGGTTCGGGGCGGGTCGATCAGGGTCAGCTGAAACGACTGGCCCGCTTGGTAGTCGTAGCCGTCGGGCCGGGCGAAACGAAACGCCATGGTGTCTTCGGCGACCAGCTCGCGCCGGGTCAGGTGCGTCTTGTAGAGGTCCACGGCGTCAGGAGGCGAAGCTGAACTCGGTCTGGGTCGACTGGCGACCCCGGAACTGCAGGCCGTGTTCGGTCTCGGTCACCCGGTGCCGAATCACCTTGCCCGGGTAGGTCAGTGCACCGTAGACGTGGCCGAGCGCGGTGTTGTTCAAGGTGGTGTGCGATCCGTCCTTGGCCGTGAAGCCGGCGACCTCGGCTTCGAACACCCCGTCGACCTTGAAATATCCGCTGCCCTTGTCGACGTCGAACTCGATCGGTGCCCGCGTCATGCCGACGATCTCTTTGACCAGGCCGGCCAGATCGGCCAGCGGCCCGCCCTCCTGACCGGTGAACGCGGCCACCAGGGCGTTCTGCTGGGCGTCGTCGGCGCGGTCGTCGACGATGACGAACACCCGGGTGTTGACATCGAAGATGTTGTCGGCGTGGTGGCCCAGCAGTCCCAGGTTGAGCCCGGTGACGTCGATACCGTTGATCTGGCCGCGGTCGATGTGGAACACCCAGTTGAACCCGCAGTTGTTGCCGTCGGCGTTCTCCCCGATCGTGCACGGGCACAGCGACCGGCAGCTGCAGACCTCGGCCATCCGTCCGTTCAACTCGTATCCCACGGCGATCTCCTTTTCAGTGGTGGTGCGTGCCGGTCGATGACTGCAGTGGTTCATACAATCCCCAGCCGGGCAGGTGGTTGCCGAAGATGCCGACCAATCCCGCGGCGATCACGAGGGCGATCCCGAGCGGGGTGACGATACGCCGGCCCCAGGATGCGGTCTTCTCGATCAGCATCACCGCGGTGAGCGCCAGCATGGCCAGCACGTTGCCCAGTCCGGTGCCGAACATGATCAGCATCAGCGCCCAGCAGCAGCCCAAACATGACAGGCCGTGGCGCAGCCCAAGGTTCCAGGCGCCCCGGATCCCGCGGCGGTAGTGCGCGAACAGGAAGGCCCGGGGGTCGCGGCACTGGGTCAGGCAGCGGTCCTTGAGTGGGGTGAGTTGGAAGACGCCGGCGATCGCCAGCACCGCGGCGAGCACCAGATGCGGCCGGGAGACGATCCAGTTCAACTGTGCCGGTGGCGCCCAGGCCCGCAGCGCGCCGCCGACCGCGACCGCGGCCAGCGCGAACGCCAGCCACAGCGCGAAGTATCCGGCGAGAAAGGCGGTGCGCACCGCGGCGGTGCGCGGCGCGCGGGCGCTGACGACGGTGAACATCCGCACCATCGGAATGGTCGTCGGCAACATCATCGCCGCGGTCATCTCCAGCCAGGCAGCGGCCAGCAGCGCGACGGAGACCGCAATGCCCGCTACCGATTCCGGCCGGCTACCGCCGGCGATGAGGCCGTCATGATGGTGCCCGGCCGCCAGCAGCGCCACCCAGCTCAGCGCGGCGATGGTCCACAGCAGCCGGCCCGGGTCGCGCAGCCATTCCGAGGGCGCAGCCGAGGACCGGCCGGCCACCTGGTCGGATGCCACCATCTGGGGCGCCCCTTCGCCGATGGGTTATTTGCCGAACATTACCGGATGGCCTATTGGGGGTAGCGGCAAGGGTTTTGGTGGGGCCTTGGGGTCAGTGGGCGTGGGGTGCCAACGTAGCGAGCCCGGCGAAGGCCTTGTCGAGAACCCCGTCGTCGTCGGCCATTTCGAGCATGACGGGGTCCATCGCGATGGTGCCGCGGGCATAGGGCAGTACGTCGGGCAGTTCGCCGACGCGCACCACGAATTCGTCGATGAAGCGGCGGTAGCCCTCCAGCGGAACGTCCAGCACCCGAGCGCAATCGCGCACGATATCGGCGTGTTCGCCCGGCGCGTTGACGCCGCGGCAGCGTTCGGCCAGGCTCAGCAGTCGTTCGTGCAGATCCATCAGCCGATGCGCGGCATGCATGATGGCCTCGGCGTCGGCGGTGGTCTCATCGGTGGGGTCTCCGAACATCCGGGTGAAACTCGGGCTGAGCATCAATTCCTCGACCTGGCTCACCAGCGTGGACATCTGGTCCAGAAGTTCGAACAGATGCTGCCCCAGCTGAAAATCGGTGTGAATACGCGGACCTCGGTGCGGCGCGTAGCCGAGTTGCTGATCGCGCAGGCGTGCTTGCAGTACCCCGTAGCGCTGCACCAGCACCGAGACGAAGACCGCATAACGCCAGCAGGCCGGTCGTTCGGCCAACAGGGCGTCCAAGCCCTCGGGGGTGTAGGCGACCGCGGCGATCCGCGGCTCTTCGTCGCCGTCGCCGGAAGGGTCGTCGGCAGGGTTCGCGTCGGCGGCGAGCCGGCGCATCAGCTCGGCGCCGTCGACTCCGTAGAGTCCTCTGCTGTCACCGTGCAACGCCCAGCGGTGCTGCCGGTCGGCGCGCTCCCGGAGCCCCTCGTGGCGCCGCTCGATAACGGCCCGTTGCTGATCGATCCACGGCGCCAGCAGGTAGCCGACGAACCCGAGGGCGGCCAGGACCAGGACGGCGACGCACAACCCGGCCGACCCGGACAGTGCTGCGGCAAACAGCAGGGCGACGACGGGCCCGGCACCGGAACGCAGCGCCGCACGGGCCCTCGCGATCAACGCGTTCATGGCCTGCACGCTACGAGCGGGGTCTGACAGCTCAGGGTGAGCGGCGCTTGGCAGGCAGCCGGATCTGGATGTCTTCGGGTTCGATCGACGGGGCATCCAGGTCGTCGGTGACGCGCACCCCGATGCGGCGCTGGGTGCCAGCGGCGACGAGTTCCAGTGGCGGACCGCTGTCCTGCAGGTACTTATCGCCCCACTGCACCAGCGCCACCAGGACCGGCAGCAGATCCTCCCCGGCCGGGGTCAGCCGGTATTCGTCGCGGACCCGCTTGCCGCACTCCTGATAGGGCACCCGGGTGATGATCCGGGCAGCTTCGAGCTGCTTGAGCGCCCGGGACACCGCCGGCGCGGAGGCCCCGATCCGCTCGGTGAAGTCCTCGAAGCGGGTGGTGCCGTAGAAGCATTCGCGCAGCGCCAGAAACGCCGTCTTGGTGCTCAGCACGTTGAGCAGCTTCGTCATCGAGCACGCCTCACCGATCGACCATCGGGTGCGGTCGCGCAGGCGGGGTTCGAACTCCATACCGACATCCTAGGTGACTAACGCTTGCGTTATCCAGCGATTCGTGCTTCTATCTGACTAACGTATTCGTTATCTAGCTGGAAGTGGGTGTTGGAGATGGTTGCAGTAAACGGAAAGGTGGTTGTCGTCACCGGGGGCCGTCGCGGGCTCGGCGCGGCGCTGGTCGACGAGGTGCTGGCCCGCGGGGCGGCGAAGGTGTACTCGACCGGCCGGTCGGCGTTCAGCGATGACCGGCCCCAGGTGGTGCCCCTTGCCCTCGATGTGCGCTCGGCAGAGTCGGTGGCCGCGCTTTCGCGTGCCGCCGCGGACGCCGAGATCGTGTTCAACAACGCCGGCATCCTGCACCCCGGCTCGCTGCTGAGCGGCGGGTTCGACGATGTGACCGACACGTTCGACATCAACGTGTTCGGGCCGCTGCGCGTCGCCCGCGCCTTCGCCCCGATTTTGGCGGCCAACGGCGGCGGAGCGTTGGTCAACATGCATTCGGTGCTGTCGTGGCTGGGCGGCGCCGGGGCCTACGGGGCGTCCAAGGCCGCGATCTGGTCGGCGACCAACTCGCTGCGCTCCGAATTGGCGGCGCAGCACACCCAGGTGGTCGGCGTGCACGCCGGGTTCATCGACACCGACATGGTCTCGGATTTCGCCGCGGACAAGGCCAGCGCGGCCGAGGTGGCCCGCCGCATCGTCGACGGGGTGGAGAACGGGGCTCTCGAGGTGCTCGCCGATGACATCAGCGTCGACGTGAAGGCCGCCCTGTCGGGTCCGGTCGAAAACCTGGCCGTCACCCTGCCGGTCTGAACGCCGGCCTGCCGAGAACGGAAACCGCCATGCCGCTGTGGACGATTCACCACACGCCCGGGGTCTTCAGTGCAGTCGACAAGCGCGAACTGGCTGCGCGTATCACCGATTACTACGAGCAGATCGGGCTGCCGCGTTTCTACGTGGTCACGCTGTTTCACGAGACGGCTCCCGAGGATCTGTATGTCGGTGGTGAGCCGACCCCGGTCGGGGTGCGCATCGTCATCGATCACATCGCCCGGCGCGCCGGCGACAAAAAGACCCGGCAGCGGATCGCCGGGGGGATCAAGAAGATTCTGGCGCCGTTTTTCGAGCGGCATCCGGGTCTGCACTGGGAGTTCCACGTCGATGAGACCAGCGAAGACTTGTGGATGATCAACGGGCTGATCCCGCCGCCGGGCGGGTCGGAGGCCGAGAGGCGTTGGGCGGAAGAGAATGTGGTGTCGGGGTATTGAGGTCGCGGGACGGGGCCTGCCGGGGACTCCCGCCAGCGTCAACACACCATGTGGATGAACGCTCATCCTACGGCCACAAGCTGGCGGCTGGTTCCTACGCCACCGCCACACTGGAGGCCTGGAACACCTCCGCCGGCATCGGCTGGTGCAGCCGCCAGGTGATCGCCATCGGCTTCTCCCCCTCGTGCGAGACGTAGTCGGCAGGCCCGAGGAAAACATAGGGCGCGGCACCGAGCGCGTTGGTTTTCGCAGCGCGCACAAACAACAGTATGTGCGAACCATTTTCGCGGTGGTGGATGTAACGCTGCCCGGTCGGCGAGTTCTCCGAAGTGGTGGATTGCGACTCCCAATGGAACAGCCGGTCGCTGAGCGCGAAGTCGCGGTACATGGTGGTCGGTGAGTAGTCGGTCTCGGATTTCTTCAGCGTGATCAGGAATGCGTCGGTGTTGAGGTCGGGGCGCCACACGACTCCTTCGCGCATGGTGCTCGGAGTGCGGTTCTGGGCGGCGTAGTCCAGCGCAGCGAGGATCTCTTCACGCGAGTAGGTGGCGTGCACCTGTAACGGAACCTCTGCCAAGGACGGGACGAAGCGGCCCAAATCGTAGGTGCTGCGGCGGGCGGCGTCGAAGGCGATATCGATCACCTGGCGCATCTCGTCGCTCACGGGCTCGCCACCTAAGGCGTCGAGTCCAGCTGCAACATCAGGGAATCCGCCGCCGTTGGGGAACAGCGAATAGAACAGCATCGCGGCCAGCCGACGTTCGGCGGGACTGGCCAGGTCGGCGCTTCCATCGAGGATGGTCCGGTATGTCTGCCAGCGTGGCCGGTCGTCGGCGTGGGCCAGGGCGCGGACGCGTTTGACCAGATCGGTTTCGCGGGGACCGGGATCAGCGGCCAGTTTGCCGGCCTCGCGACACAGTGTGGTCCAGGACCGGTTGTTCTTCAGGATGTCGGCAAGCTCGCGGCCGTAGGCGTCGAGATAGCCGGCCAGCCGGTCATCGGGGTGGGCTCGCACTTCGGAGACCAGCGCCGCCCAGCGGGGCGCCACTTGCTGTTTGATGTTGTCGAGCACCAGTTTCTGCGCGACGCGGTCGAGCACGATCTGACTGCCTGACGGCAGGAACGGAAAGCCCTGCTCCACCTGGCGCTGCAGAGCTTTGCCGCCGGTTCCAGTCAGCGCCCGGAAGCGTTGGTCAAACCGGAACTCGCGACGCTGATGGCCGACGAAGTCCAGTGCCGTCAGCACGGTCTTGCCGTGGGTGAGCCGCAGCCCGCGTCCGAGCTGCTGCAGAAAGACGGTGGCACTTTCAGTGGGCCGCAAGAACAGCACGGTGTCGACCTCGGGAATATCCAGGCCCTCGTTGAACAGGTCGACGGCGAAGATGATGTTGATGTCGCGGTTGCGCAGCGCCGCCAGGGCGGAGCGACGCTCGTCGGCGGGCGTCTCGGCTGAGACCGCCAGCGCAGGAATGCCCGCGTCGTTGAAGCTGTCGGCCATGTAGCGGGCGTGGTCGACGCTGACGCAGAATCCCAACGCGCGCATGGCCGCATCGTCACCGACTTTGTCGCGCAGTTGTTTGAGCACGATGCGGGTGCGGGCGTCGTTTCCGGTGTAGATCCCGCTGAGGGCAGCCAGGTCGTACCCGCCACGCTTCCACTGCACCGCTTCGAGGTCGGTGTCGTCGTAGATGCCGAAGTAATGAAACGGACACAGCAGGCTCTGTTCCAGGGCTTCCCATAGTCGCAGTTCGGCAGCGATACGGCCCTCGAAGAACGCCCGCACGTCGACACCGTCGGCGCGTTCGGGGGTGGCGGTGAGCCCAAGCAACTCAATCGGTTGTACATGGCCGAGCAGTCGACGATAGGAGGCGGCTTCGGCGTGGTGGAACTCGTCGACTACGACGACGTCGAAGTGGTCGGGGGCGATGTCGGCCAGCCGGTTCGCCGACAGCGATTGGATGCTGGCGAACACGTGTCGCCACTTGGTCGGCTGCTGGCCGTCGACGAGCAGTTCACCGAAGGTGGCGTCGGTGAGGGCCTCCCGGTACATGCGTTGGGCTTGGCCGAGGATCTCCTTGCGGTGCGCGACAAACAGCAAAGTCAAGTCGCGGCCGTGGACCTCGCGGGCCAGCCGGCGGTAGTCCAGGGCGGCCATCACGGTCTTGCCGGTGCCGGTGGCGGCGACGATCAGGTTGCGGTGCCGATCATGCAAGGTGCGTTCGGCGTCGAGTTGTTCCAGCATCTCGGCTTGAAACGGTTTGGGACGCACTTCCAGACCGGACAAAGTGACGGCCAGTGAGTCACGTTTGCGATCGCCGGATGCGTTCTGCAGGGCTTGGCGGAGCCGTTCACCGTCCTGGTCGGGGCGATACGGCTCGAAATCACGGTTTTCCCAGTAGGAATCGAACGTCGCCCGGAATTTCTCCAGCAGGTGCGGCGTGCCGATCGCCGAGAGCCGCACGTTCCATTCCAAGCCGTCGACCAGGGCAGCGTGCGACAGGTTGCTGGAGCCGACGTAAGCGGTGTGAAAGCCGGTATTGCGGCGCAGCAGCCACGCCTTGGCGTGCAGGCGGGTGATGGTGGTGTCGTAGTTGACCCGCACCTCGGCGCCGAACTCGTTCACCAGGGCATCCAGCGCACGGGCGTCGGTGGCACCGAGGTAGGTGGTGGTGATGACCCGCAACGGAATGTCGCGTTCCCGCAGTTCGGTGAGTTCCTTTTCGAACAGCCGCAGGCCCTGCCATTTGACGAACGCGCACAGCAGATCCACCCGATCCGCGCTGGCCAGCTCGGCGCGCAGTTCGGCCGCCAAGGTCGGCTCACCACGGCCATTGGTCATCAGCGCGGCATCCGAGAACGGGGTGGCCGGGCGAGGGAGTCTGTTGTCGGCCAGGGCCTTAGCGCGACGCACCTCGTCGAGGCGGGTGATCTTGCCAGGGTCGTCCGTGCGCAGGGCGGCGCCGTCGGTGACGGTATCCGGTAGCAACTCCAGGATGCGATGGGTCAAGTCGACGCGGTCTTCGACGGTGCGGGCCGAGCGCAACGACCGCTCGATGATCGGCGCCAAGTAGCGGGTGATCGTCAGCGCCTGCTCGGCGTCATCGACCGTAGCGAAGTCGGGGCGCAGGTCGGCGTGACGGGCCAGCTGGGCGTGCAGGTGCTCGGTGAGTAGGGATTCGTAGACGCCGGGGTCCATGGCCGGCAGGGTAGCCGATGGAGCCGACGCTGCGATTGTTCAGCGGCCACCGCTGCTCGGCTTCCGCTATCGACGCGACTTCAGCGGAATTCGGAGCAATACCGGCACCGTCGCCTGCGGTTGAACGCCGCCACAGCGCCGCTGCTCGACGCCCAGAGCGGACCGCCTCAGCGTGACCCGTCCTGTCACAGCGTCCACGGGTTGATCACGTCGACGCCGGTGCCGTCGAAGTCGCCGATGTTGCGGGTGGCCAACGTGGCTTGCTGGGCGGCGCAGATCGCGGCGATTTGTCCATCCGCGGCGCTGATCGGTCGCCCACGCTGCTCCCGGGCGGCCACGATCTCGCCGTAGCGAACGGCGGCGCGCGTTTCGAACGCCAGGATCACATCGTCGAAGTCACCGAAAACCCGGGACGCAGCGGCGGTCAACCGATCTTTCCGACGTCCATCCGGAAGCCGCGCAATGCCGTATTCGATCTCGGCCAGGGTAATCGCCGTGGTGTGTAAGGCGCCCCACCGTGTCGACCCACGCGAGGACGTTGGGATCCGGCTCGTCGCGCATCATCTCCGCGACCACGTTGGTGTCGATGACGATCACGGCAATTGCGCCGCGCGCGGCATCTCGGATCGCAGAGGAATGTCCAGGTCAATACCACCGACCGCGGCGAAAGCTTGCCGGATCGCTTGAGCGAGATTGGGTCGGTCATCCTCGGCAGCGGCAACCGCAGCGGTCAGGATCGCTCGGGCCTCGGCCTCCATGGATCGCCCGTGTTGGGCCGCACGAACCTTCAGTCGAGCGGCCACGTCGTCATCCAAGTCACGCACACTGATTGCCGCCATGTCAGCCACCTCCCACTGCTGGCAATGCCAGCGCTAATTGTCGGCGACCGGCCTCCGAACAGCGACTGGGCGCATCTCTGCGCCGAGCCGAGGCATAGCCTCGGACTCGGACTCGGACTCCGTCGAGTGCGGAATATCGGGATTGGACGATGCGGAAAACCGGGACTCCAATAGTGCAGAATTTCGGGAATCCTGCACTCCGGACCGTGCCGCTATCCGCTGGCCGAACGCATTGTCACCACACCAATCTGCACACTGTGGAGTTGATCGCTGGTCGGCGGTACAGCCCGACAGCCGGTGGTCAGACTTCACGGTCCGACTCGCCGACGGCGCCACGATGCCGGCGGGGCCTCCCCCGCCAATGCGGCTCTTCGATTTTGGCCGGGCAATCAGCTGCAAGTCCGGGTTGCGGCCCGCTGTTTGCGGGTGCAGTGGAAGCG
>NZ_MVHU01000090.1 GCF_002086285.1 Mycolicibacter kumamotonensis
CCGGTCGAATCCCGTTGTGCTAGACTACAACTCGTAGTCAAATCATCTCTGACTTACACAGAATTCGTGACAGGCTCCATTTCGAGGAAGCGGCCACCTGCACCCAACAGGCTCAGCGACGTGTCGACGAACTCACCGGCCAGCGCGTTGAGCACCACATCGACCCGCGGGAACCGAGTGCCGAACTCAAGGGTGCGCGATGACGCGATGTGCGCATCGTCTAGGCCCAATTCGCGCAGGACCGGCCACTTCGCCTCACTCGCGGTCGCGAACACCTCGCAACCCAGTCGCTGGGCTATCTGGATCGCGGCCATCCCCACACCGCCGGCGCCGGAGTGCACCAGCACGCGCTCGCCGGCCTGCAATTCAGCCAGGTCGACCAGACCGTAGTGAGCGGTCAGGAATACCAGCGATACGGTGGCCGCCTGTGTGAATGACCAACCCTCGGGAATCTTCGCAAGCATGCGGTGGTCACTTACAGCAAGCGGACCGTACGCCCCGGGAATCAGCCCCATGACTCGCTCGCCGGGCGAGAGGCCTTCCACATCCGGGCCGACCTCGATCACCACCCCCGCGCCTTCGGATCCGAGCGGCGGCGCCTGGCCGGGAAACATTCCCAGTGTGATGACCACGTCGATGAAGTTGACGCCCGCCGCGTGCACCGCAACCCTGACTTCGGTCCCGGTCAGCGGTCGCTGTGCTGCGTTATTCGGCAGCAGTGCCAGTCCTTCGAGGGATCCCGGTCTCGCAACCTGGAGGGACCAAGCCCTCTCGTGTGGGAGGGTTTGGAGGTGGTTGATGCGTCGTAGGCGTGGGATGTGGAGTTGTGTGGGGCGGGCGGCGATTTGGGGTTCGGTGTCGGCGATGGTGAGGGCGTGGGAGAGCAGGTCGTTGTGGTCGCGGCCGTCGTTGGGGAGGTCGATGAGGACGAATCGGTGGGGGTGTTCGGCTTGAGCGGAGCGGACCAGTCCCCAGATCGCTGCGGTGGTCGGGTCTGGGTTGTCGTGGGGTGCGGCGGCGACGGCGCCGCGGGTGACGATGACCAACGGTGATGACTTGGTGTCGTCGTCGATGGCGTTTTGGAGCAGTGTGAGTGTCTGGTGCAGGACGGCTCGCAGGTCCTCGCCGTTGATGTGCGCGATGTCGAGGTCGGGTGGGGCGGCTGTGGGGTCTGTGGGCGCCTCGACGGGGGTCCATTCGATTTCGTAGAGTCCGGTGCCGCGATCGGTGGGTTCGGCGCCCAGGGCGCCGGAGGGCAGTGGGCGCACGAGCAGGCCGTCGAGGGTGAAGGCCGGCGCGCCGTTTTCGTCGACGGCTGCTAGGGACACCTGTTCGCCGGTGCTGGTGAGGTGGACCCGCAGGCTGGTGGTTGCGCGGGTGTTGACATGTAGGCCGTTCCAGGAGAACGGCAGGCGCAGTTGGTCGTTGGTGTTGATGAGCAGTGCGTGTAGGGCGGCGTCGAGCAGTGCCGGGTGCAGGTTGTAGTCGCCG
>NZ_MVHU01000091.1 GCF_002086285.1 Mycolicibacter kumamotonensis
GAGGAATTGTCAAATCCTGTGGATCGGTGAGTTTCAGGCGACCTCCGTTCCGGCGGGTTGGGCCTCGGTCGGTGCTGCTGGCGGGGTGATGTCGGCGGGTCGTTCCAGTAGTTTGCCTTTGTGGAAGACCGCACCGGCGCGGACCAGGGCGACCAGGTGTGGGGCGTTGACGGCCCGCCAGCGGGCTTGTGCGGCGTCGATCAGCTTGTAGGCCATGGCGAGCCCGGCCGCCCGGGAACCGGGCCCCTTGGTGACCTTCGTCCTCAAACGTACTGTGGCAAAGGTGCTTTCGATTGGATTCGTGGTGCGCAGGTGAATCCAGTGTTCGGCCGGATAGTGATAGAACTCCAGCAGCGTGTCCAAGTCGTCGGTGATCTTGGCGACCACCTTGGGGTACTTGGCGCCGAAGTCGACCTCGAACGCTTTGACCGCAAGCTGGGCCTTGTCGATATCCTCGGCGTTGTAGATCTCCTTCATCGCGGCGGTGGCCGCAGGATGTGCTGATTTCGGCAGTGCGGCAAGCACATTGCCCTGCTTGTGGAACCAGCAACGCTGCTCGCGGGTGTCGGGGAACACCTCGCGTAGCGCCTTCCAGAACCCGAGCGCACCGTCGCCAACGGCGAGCACCGGTGCGGTCATGCCGCGGCGGCGGGCATCGCGCAGCAGGTCGGCCCACGACTCGGTTGATTCGCGGTAACCGTCGGTCAGGGCGACCAGTTCCTTGCGGCCATCAGCACGCACCCCGATCATCACCAGCAGGCACAGTTTCTCCTGCTCCAGGCGGACCTTGAGGTGGATGCCGTCGACCCACAGGTAGACGTAGTCGGTGCCCGACAGATCCCGCACAGCGAACGCCTTGGCCTCGTCTTGCCACTGGGCAGTCAGCCGGGTGATCGTGGTGGCCGACAACCCGGCACCAGAGCCGAGGAACTGCTCGAGCGCAGGCCCGAAGTCGCTGGTCGACAACCCGTGCAGGTACAGCAGCGGCAGCACCTCGCTCATCTGTGGAGATTTGCGCGCCCAGGCCGGCAGGATCGCCGAGGAGAACCGCTTGCGTTGCCCAGTGTCGGGATCGACGCGGCGGTCGTTGACCCGCGGCGCTTTGACCTCGACTGCGCCGGCGGCGGTCAGCACCTCGCGGGCCTGGTGATAGCCGTTGCGCACCACCAGTCGGTGGCCGGCCTCGTCGAGCTGATCGGCGAACTGGGCCACGTAGGCGGCGACCTCGGCCTGCAGTGCGGCGGCCAGCATCTGCCGGGCGCCGTCGCGGACAATCTCATCGAGCAGCGACCGGCCGGGACCACCGGTGTTGTCGTTGGAGGAATCGGCGTCGTGAACTACGGTGAGCATGGGCGTGCCTTCCCGACCAGCGCGCCAACGCCGGTCTTGATCAGAACCACTTCGACTTGAAGATCATCCTCGGGAAGGTGCGCCCTTTCCTACGCCACCTCACCGAGGCTCATCCACAGGTTCTGATCATTGCTC
>NZ_MVHU01000092.1 GCF_002086285.1 Mycolicibacter kumamotonensis
GAGATATTGTCAAGACCTGTGGATCGGTGATTTTCAGGCGACCTCCGATCCGGCGGTTGCGGGCTCGCCCGTCGACGGTTTGGGGGTGATGTCGGTGGGTCGTTCAAGCAGCTTGCCTTTGTGGAACACCGCGCCCGCACGTACGAGGGCGACCAACTCGGGGGCGTTGACCTTGCGCCAACGGGCTTGGGCGGCCTCGATGAGCTTGTAGGCCATTGCCAGCCCCGCTGCTCGTGAACCCGGCCCTTTGGTCACCTTGGTCCTCAAACGGACTGTGGCAAAGGTGCTTTCGATCGGGTTCGTGGTCCTCAGGTGGATCCAGTGCTCGGCCGGGTACTTGAAGAACTCCAATAGGACATCGGCGTCGTCGACGATCTTGGCGACCGCCTTGGGGTACTTGGCGCCGTAGTCGATCTCGAAGGCCTTGATCGCCAGCTGCGCCTTGTCGATATCCTCGGCGTTGTAGATGTCCTTGAGCGCCGCCAGTGCGCCCGGGTGTGCCGATTTCGGCAGTACGGCAAGAACGTTGCCCTGCTTGTGCCACCAGCAACGCTGCTCTCGGGTGTCAGGGAACACCTCGCGTAACGCCTTCCAAAACCCCAGCGCGCCGTCGCCGACCGCGAGCACCGGTGCGGTCATGCCGCGGCGGCGGCAATCACGCAGTAGATCCGCCCAGCCTTCGGCCGACTCGCGGTAGCCGTCGGTGAGCGCGACGAGCTCCTTGCGGCCGTCAGCACGGACACCGATCATCACCAGCAGACACAGTTTCTCCTGCTCCAGACGGACTTTGAGGTGAATCCCATCCACCCACACGTAGACGTAATCCGTACCCGAGAGATCACGCGCGGCGAAGGCTTTCGCCTCGTCCTGCCACTGGGCGGTCAGCCGGGTAATCGCCGACGCCGAGAGCCCCGCACCGGTGCCCAAGAACTGCTCCAGCGCCGGGCCGAAGTCTCCGCTGGAGAGCCCATGCAGATACAGCAACGGCAGCACCTCGGCCATCTGAGGTGACTTACGTGCCCAGGCCGGCAGGATCGCCGAGGAGAACCGGCACCGCTGGCCGGTCTCGGCATTGATGCGCTTGTCGTTGACCCGCGGAGCCTTGACCGCCACCGCGCCGGCCGCAGTCAGCACGGTCCGCTCCTGGTGGTGGCCGTTGCGCACCACCAAGCGATGCCCGTTCTCATCGAGGACATCGGTGAACTGGGCGATATAAGCCGCGACCTCGGCCTCCAGCGCCGCCGCCAGCATCTTGCGGGCGCCGTCGCGGACGATCTCATCGAGCACCGACCGGCTCGAACCAGCCTCTTCGTTGGACGATTCCGCGTCGTGAACTACCGTGAGCATGGGCGTACCTTCCCGAACCAGCGCGCCAACGCCGGCTCTTGATCAGACCTTCGACATTCAGATCATCCTCGGGAAGGTGCGCCCTTTCCTACGCCGCCTCACCGAGGCTCATCCACAGGTATTGATCATTGCTC
>NZ_MVHU01000093.1 GCF_002086285.1 Mycolicibacter kumamotonensis
GGGGGGCGGGGGGCGCGGGGGGGGCCCCGGCCCCCGGGGGGTGGGTCTTCAAATACCCGCCCCCCCCCCCCCCCCCCCCCCCCCCCCGGGGCCCCCCCCCCCCCCGGCCCCGCGACGGCTTTCAGCCCGTTGACACGGCAGCCACCGGGCGGGCGATATCGAGAACTGACCGGTGGGGGAATACCGGACGGGGAGGGCTGGATAGAGCGGCCCGCCCAACGCGATTGCAGTCGGTAGATGCGCCGAAGCTCAGCGGGTCCGGAAGATCAGCGTCCGCTGCACCACGAAGTTGATGACGGTCGCGGTGCCCTGCGCGGCCACGAAAGCCACCGGCAGCCCCCAGCGCTGATGGTCCAGCAGGTCCAGCACCAGGTGGTTGATGCCCACCTGCACAGCGAAGGTCAACGGTACAACGCCATTACCGCGACGAACCGCCCGGTGTGCGGGGATGCCCTGGAACGTTCCAGCGCCGTTTAATCAGGTACGCGGTCACCGTGCCGGCGACAAAACTGCACGCTTTGGCCAGGTCGACTTTGATTCCGGCGCCCAGGTAAAGCAGCAGGTACAGCCCGACAGCGCGCCGGTGACCAGGAAGCGCCACACCTGTGTGGACAGGTGCAGGGGACTTTGCTTCGTCTCGGTCACCCGGAAAGCTTAAGTCCTAGGCTGAAAACCATGCCGATGGCCGCCGCGCTGGGAGGCGCCGACGCGATGGTCGAGTGGCGCTGGGTCGACCAGCAGTTCTCGATCTACGGCGATGCGCTGGCGTTCACGCGGACTCCAGTGCCGGCCCCCGCAGACGCCTCACGGTTGACTCGCCGGCCAGAACCTTGCCGAACGGTCCCGTGCACAGCTGCGGCGCGACCGGCTGCGTCGGAGGTTGCGGAGCTGGAGAAGGCGCACCGCAAATTCCTCCAGTCACTTGACAGTGGTCATCAATACCCCACCGATGCGGTCGCGAACACCGGCGTAGAGGGTACTTTTTCGCGCACAGCTGCGGCGTGACCACTGGTCGTATCCTGTGAGTCAGCAAATAACTGCTAGTGCAGGTACGTAATCAGCCTTTGGTTATCAGGTTCTCCAAACCGGCACCGCTGCTGCAGACTTCGAAGGGTTGGCGGGGCAAGCGGCCGACTGAATACGTCGCTGACCGGCACGATCAGGGCAGCTCAGGACATTCGAAAAAAAATTCGGATAAGGCTTCCGGTTCGAAACCGGCTCTGGTACCTTAACCGGAGCTAAGTCGTTATATGTGTCCGTAACTGCCGTCTCAAGGAGAAGTCATGCTGTTCTCGGGAAGATCGAGCACATGGCCGGCCGTGCGATCGGCGCGACGAGCGCGCCGGAAGCACCTTGCTTGGGGTGATCGCAAGGACTTAGGCGTGCATATGAAGCACACTTATCGGGAAGGGTGAAGATGTCGTTTCGACGTTCGAATGATCAGGACGGTCAGTCGCAGAAAGGTCCTGCGGCCCGC
>NZ_MVHU01000094.1 GCF_002086285.1 Mycolicibacter kumamotonensis
GCGGTTCCTTAAGTTCGTAGTTGCAGTTACTTCGTGTTGTTACGTTGTGCTGCGACCCGGGTGGGTCGGGTGAGGCTGTCGTGCTGTTTGCCGGCCTGGTGGTGCGGCTTGAAAGGACTGGCCGCCCGGCCAGCCTGGACTCCTCTGGCCGCTGATTGAGATCTGCGATGTGATCGCTTGTTTAAGGAAATGCCGGCGGGGTTGTCCATGAGGAACATGTTGGCAGACAAGCGAAAAGAGGTGCGATGACGGCGGGCCAGGTGTGTGCTGGAGTGGATGTCGGTAAGGAACATCACTGGGTTTGCGTGGTCGATGACAACGGCTCGGTGATGCTTTCGCGTCGACTGGCCAATGATGAGCAACCGATCCGTGAACTCGTCGCCGAGATCGAGCAACTGGCTGACGAGGTGTCGTGGACGGTCGACTTGACCACCGTGTATGCCGCTCTGTTGTTGACGGTGCTGGCCGACGCCGGTAAGCCGGTCCGGTATCTGGCCGGCCGTGCGGTGTGGCAGGCCTCGGCGGTCTACCGCGGTGGCGAGGGCAAAACCGACGCCAAAGACGCCCGAGTGATCGCCGATCAATCGCGGATGCGAGGCGCCGATCTGCCGGTGCTGCATCCCGATGACAATCTGGTCACCGAACTGCGGATGCTGACCTCCCACCGCGCGGACTTGGTCGCCGACCGTACCCGCACGATCAACCGGTTGCGTCAACAAATCACCGCGGTCTGCCCGGCGTTGGAACGGGCCGCACAACCGACACAAGACCGTGGCTGGGTGGTGCTGCTGACGCGGTATCAGCGACCGAAAGCTATTCGCCAAAGTGGTGTCTCGCGCCTGACGAAGATGCTCGACGATGCCGGGGTTCGCAATGCGGCCACGATCGCCACCGCGGCTGTGGCAGCCGCCAAATCGCAGACGGTGCGCCTGCCCGGCGAAGAAGTCGCCGCCGGGCTCGTTGCCGAGTTGGCCGGGGAGGTGATTGCCCTCGATGACCGCATCAAGACCACCGATGCTGACATCGAGGGCAGATTTCGCAACCATCCACTCGCCGAGGTGATCACCAGCATGCCCGGCATGGGTTTTCGACTCGGTGCCGAATTCCTTGCTGCCGTCGGAGATCCCGCACTGATCGGATCGCCCGACCAGCTTGCTTCCTGGGCTGGTTTGGCACCGGTGTCTCGCGACTCCGGAAAACGCACCGGACGCCTGCACAGCCCCCAGCGCTACAGCCGCAGACTGCGTCGGGTGATGTACATGTCGGCGCTGACCGCGGTCCGCTGCGACCCCGCTTCCAAGGCCTACTACCAGCGCAAACGAGACGAAGGGAAGCGCCCAATCCCCGCCACCATCTGTCTGGCGCGGCGCCGCATCAACGTCCTCTACGCCCTCATCCGTGACAACCGCACGTGGCAACCCGATTCACCCCCCATCGCCAAATCGGCCGCTTGACTTCTTCATTGAGAGTCCTTTC
>NZ_MVHU01000095.1 GCF_002086285.1 Mycolicibacter kumamotonensis
GGCTCTTGAATTTTAAACGGGCAGTTGTGATTTCGCTCTCATAGGGCGTGTCGTTGCATGGGAGGCCCTTGGTCTTCCGAAGTCTGAAGGTTGCGACACTTTCGGACGGAAGAAGGAACCAAGGGCCGTGACAGACGGTACGACATTGTTGTTTGGGCTGCCAGGATTGCGGGTGCAGCGTGTTGAGCAGCACGCCGATGGGACTCGGGTGGTGCACGTGGTCACCGCCGACGAGGCGGCAGCGGCCTGCCCGGGCTGCGGGGTGGTTTCACGCTCGGTCAAGGAGCGCACGATGACCTCGCCGAAGGACATTCCCTATGGTCACGACGGCATCGTGGTCCGCTGGCACAAGACCCGCTGGCGTTGCCGGGAGGACTACTGCGCGAAGTCCTCGTTCACCGAGGCCATCGCCGCAGTCCCGCCCCGCGCCCGCACCACGACGCGGCTACGCACGCAGGTCGGGGCAGCGATCGGCGACGCCGGCCGGGCGGTGGCCGAGGTCGCCGACGCTCATGGCGTCTCGTGGCCGACCGCGCACCGGGCGTTCGTCGCTCACGCCAGCGCACTGCTGACCGAACCGGCACCAGTACGGGTCATCGGCATCGATGAGACCCGCCGGGGCAAGCCCCGCTGGCGGCGCTGCGCCGTCACGGGCCGCTGGGAACGGATTGATCAGTGGGACACCGGTTTCGTCGATCTGTCCGGCGATCAGGGCCTGTTGGGCCAACGTGAGGGCCGCACCAGTGCTGCGGTGATCGATTGGCTGTCCGAACGTAGCTCGGCGTTTCGTGAGGGCATCGAGTTCGTGGCGATTGACCCGGCTGCGGTCTACGCCAAGGCGATTCGCACGCCAGGTCTGTTGCCCAACGCCACGATCGTGATCGACCACTTTCATCTGGTGAAACTCGCCAACGATGCGGTGACCAAGGTGCGCCGCCGGGTCACGTGGGATCTGCGTGATCGCCGTGGCCGCAAGACCGACCCGGAATGGGCGAACCGGCGCCGACTGCTGACAGCGCGAGAACGACTGTCGGACAAGCGCTTCGCAACGATGTGGAACGCCCTCGTCGACGAAGACCCCAGCGGACAGATCTTGTCGGCGTGGATCGCCAAGGAGGAACTACGCACCTTGCTGTCGACCGTGCAGGTCGACGGTGACCCACACCTGACCCGGCATCGGCTGCACCGCTTCTTGGCCTGGTGCATCGACTCGAACATCCCGGAGCTGGCTGCCCTGGCCGGCACCGTCGACACCTGGTGGCCCGAAATCAACGCGTTCATCACCACCGGCATCACCAACGCCCGAACCGAGGGCTACAACCGCCTGGTCAAACAGGTCAAACGCGCCGCCTGCGGATTCCGCAACCCCGCCAACTCAGCCCGCCGGATACGCTTCCACTGCACCCGCAAACAGCGGGCCGCAACCCGGACTTGCAGCTGATTGCCCGGCCAAAATCGAAGAGCCGC
>NZ_MVHU01000096.1 GCF_002086285.1 Mycolicibacter kumamotonensis
GTGAATCGCCCTGGATTCGTCGGAGGCTCGAGCTATTGGATTCCGACCAGGGGTTGGTCGGTCCGTGATGCATCGTAGAACGCGGCTTCGAACTCCGCCGGAGGTAGGTCGCCGAGATAGCTGTGGAGGCGGCTGGCGTTGTGCCAGTAGACCCAGCTGAGGGTGGCCAGTTCGACGTCCTCGACGGTCTTCCACGGCCGCCCGGTGCGGGCCGGCCCGTAGATCAGTTCGGCCTTGTAGTAGCCGTTCACTGTCTCGGCGAGGGCGTTATCGAAGCTGTCCCCGACCGTGCCAATTGAGGGCACCGCGCCGATCTCAGCGAGCCGCTCACCGTAGCGGATAGACGTGAACTGCGATCCGGCATCGGAGTGACAAACCAAGTCCGGCAGTTGGTTTCCGCGCGACCATCGCGCCATCTCGATCGCATCGAGCACCATCGTCGTGCGCATGTGCGAGGCCACCCGCCAGCCGACGATCATCCGCGAGTAGGCATCGACGATGAAGCACACGTAAGCCACTCCGGCCCAGGTCGGCACGAACGTCAGGTCGGTCACCCAGAGCTGGTTCGGTGCGGTCGCGGTGAACTTGCGCTTCACCAGATCCGGGTGACGGGCCGCCGCCGGGTCGGGTTTGGTGGTGCGGACACGTTTGCCCCGGCGCACCCCCTGGATACCGGCGGCCCGCATCAGCCGAGCCACCTGATCGCGGCCGACGTCGTGACCGGCACGGCGGGCGGTCTTCCACAGCTTGCGGGCCCCATAGACGCAGTAATTGTCCTCCCAGAGCTGACGCAACGCGGGCCCCAGGACCGCGTCGCGCTGCGCCCGCGCAGACAGCGGGCGGGTTTTGGCGTCGTAGTAGGTGCTCGGGGCCACCTGCAGGCCTGCGCTGCGCAGGACCGTGCAGATGGGCTCGACCCCGAACTCCTCGCGGTTGGCGTCGATGAAATCGACTATTTCTTGTGTTGGCGGTCGAGCTCCGCCCCGAAGAAACTCGCCGCTCGTTTCAGAATCTCGTTGGCCCGCTTCAGTTCTCGGATCTCTTGCTCGAGCTCTTTGACCTTCGCTGACTCCGCGGTCGTCACACCCGGGGCGTGACCGTCGTCGATGTCTGCCTGGCGTACCCAGGAGCGCACCGACTCCACGCCGTAGCCGAGCTGACGGGCCACCCGCGCTACCGTGCCCTGCTCGGTGCCCAGCTCTTCGCGCAGCGTGCGGACCATCCGCACCGCAGCAGCCTTCTCCTCCGAGCTGTAACGGCGCGTCGTGGGCTTCCCAGGCGACTGTTCCTTCGGCATACCTGCATCCTCGTTTCCAAGGTCAGGAGCCTCCAGCATTTCCAGGGCGATTCA
>NZ_MVHU01000097.1 GCF_002086285.1 Mycolicibacter kumamotonensis
GTGAATCGCCCTGGGTTTGATGGAGGCTCCAGACCTTGGAAACGAGGATGGAGCCATGTCGAAGAAGCAGTTGCCCGGTGGGCCGACGAGCCGTCGCTACAGCGCCGAGCAGAAGGCCGGCGCGGTACGGATGGTTCGAACGTTGCGTGCGGAGTTGGGCACCGAGCGCGGGGTGATCGCGCGGGTCGCCAACCAGCTCGGCTACGGGGTGGAGTCGGTGCGGAACTGGGTGCGTCAGGCCGACATCGATGATGGCTATGCCGCCGGGGTGTCGACCACTGAGGCTCAACGGATTAAAGAACTCGAGCAAGAGAATCGAGAACTTAAGCGCGCCAACGAGATACTGAAGCGAGCGGCGAGTTTCTTCGGGGCGGAGCTCGACCGCCAACACAAGAGATAGTCGAATTCATCGACGCCAACCGCGAGGAATTCGGGGTCGAGCCCATCTGCACCGTCCTGCGTAGCGCAGGGGTGCAGGTGGCCCCGAGTACCTACTACGCAGCCAAGAAGCGCACTCCGTCGAAACGGGCCTGTCGGGACGCGGTCATGACGCCGGTCCTGGTCAAGCTCTGGGAGGACAACTACCGTGTCTACGGCGCTCACAAGCTGTGGAAGGCCGCCGGCCGGGCCGGCCACGACATCGGCCGCGACCAGGTCGCCCGACTGATGCGCGTCGCCGGGATCGCCGGGGTGCATCGGCGCAAACAAGTGCGCACCACCAAGCCTGCGACCGGCGCTGACCGGCACCCCGATCTGGTTGGCCGCAAATTCACTGCTCAGGGCCCCAATCAGCTGTGGGTGACCGACTTGACCTACGTGCCCACCTGGGCAGGGGTGGCTTACGTGTGCTTCATCGTCGATGCCTTCAGCCGGATGATCGTCGGCTGGCGTGTCGCTGCGAATATGCGCACCACCATGGTGCTCGATGCGATCGAGATGGCCCGCTGGTCCCGCGGAAACACGTTGCCGGGCTTGCGATGTCACTCCGATGCGGGATCGCAGTTCACCTCCATTCGCTACGGGGAGCGCCTGGCGGAGATCGGCGCGGTACCCTCCATCGGCACCGTCGGCGACAGCTACGACAACGCTCTGGCAGAGACCGTCAACGGCTACTACAAAGCCGAGCTGATCTACGGACCCGCCCACAACGGGCCGTGGAAAACCGTCGACGACGTCGAACTGGCCACCCTGAGCTGGGTCCACTGGCACAACACGGCCCGCCTCCACGGCTACCTCGACGACGTGCCTCCGGCCGAGTTCGAGGACACCTTCTACGCTGGGCAGCGGACCGGCCAACCCCTGGTCGAAATCCAATAGCCCGAGCCTCCATCAAACCCAGGGCGATTCA
>NZ_MVHU01000098.1 GCF_002086285.1 Mycolicibacter kumamotonensis
CAGCACCGACCGAGGCCCAACCCGCCGGAACGGAGGTCGCCTGAAACTCACCGATCCACAGGATTTGACAATTCCTCCGCACTATGTGCGCTTCGACAATGGACCGGAATTCGTGGCCCACGCTGTGGCTGATTGGTGTCGATTCAACAGTGCCGGTTCGCTTTTCATCGATCCCGGCTCACCGTGGCAGAACGCCTTCATTGAGTCGTTCAACGGCAGGCTCCGTGACGAACTGCTCAACTCATGGCGCTTCGACTCCCTGCTGGAGGCTCAAGTGATCATCGAGGACTGGCGCCGCGACTACAACGCCAACCGGCCCCATACCGCACACGGCGAACTCACCCCAGCCGAGTTTGCCCTACAGTGGGCCACGACCCACCAACCGAAAGTCGCATAGCGACTGGACCACCAAACGGGTCCCCCTCAGCCGCAACATCCGAGGACTCATCCGCTTCTGATGCAGCAGCCGAAACCGGAGGGAGGCGACGCTACAGAAAGACGCTGCCAAGCTCGGGAAGCTCAGGACTCGCTGGGACAGCTCAATGTGGTGAGAGCCGGAACTCGCGCGGAGCGCGGCCGGTCCATCGCTTGAAGGCGTGTGAGAAGTTGGCGAGGTTGCTATATCCGAGATCCGTGGCGATCTCACTCACCGACATTGAGCGGTCGAGTAGCTGCATCATCGCGCGCTCGCGCAGGAATGACTGGCGCAACTCGCGAAAGGTGGTCCCCTCCTCGGAGAGGCGCCGTTTGAGTGTGCTGGTGGATACCGAGAGTTCGTCTGCGACCCGCTGGCAACTTCGCTGTCCGGGATCCTCGTCCAACAACCGTCTCACCTTCTTGGAGAAGGACGTGGCTCCGCTCTGCTCGTCGAGGGTCCGCCTCAGCTCGGCGACGGCGAGTCGATACGCAAGGGGATCGGAGAACCGGCACACTTCATTGAGCGCGTTGACGGGAACATGAAGGTAGGACATCGGTGCGTCAAAGAACAGGCGCCCGGCTAGTACCATCTCTGCCGCGAGTTTGTTCAGGGAGACCGGCGCTGACCAACTCAAGTGGAGCGTGACGGTCAGCGCGTCACTGACGAGCATGTCCAGCAGTCGTAACAACGCCGAGCCGGTATATGTGACTGCTAAGCAGTCCAAGGCCCGATCGCCTGTGTGCCCCCAGAGCCCGACGGTGAGACCTTGGTCGTTTGGACGGAATTGTGCATTGATCGCCGTGGTGATCAACGGTAGATAGGTGAGCAGCTCGACGATCTGAGCAATGATCAGAACCTGTGGATGAGCCTCGGTGAGGTGGCGTAGGAAAGGGCGCACCTTCCCGAGGATGATCTTC
>NZ_MVHU01000099.1 GCF_002086285.1 Mycolicibacter kumamotonensis
GGGGGTCAGCCAGTAGGTGCGGTGTTCGAAGGGGTAGGTGGGTAGGTCGACTTTGGTGGCGCCGCGGCCGGCGAACAGGGTGGTCCAGTTGATGTTCACGCCGTGGGTGTGGGCGTGGGCGAGCATGGTGAGGAATGTTTCGGTGTCGTCGCGGCGGCGGCGTAGTGCGGGTGCGGCGAGGGTGTTGTCGGGGGTCAGGGTGCATAGCACTGGGTCGGGGCCCAGTTCGAGGTAGTGGGTGACGCCGGCGTCGGTGAGGGTGGTGATGCCTTGGGCGAAGTGCACGGTTTGTCGGACGTGGTTGACCCAGTAGTCCGGGGAGGTGGCTTGGGTGTCGGTGAGGATGGCGCCGGTGAGGTTGGAGATGATCGGGATTTGTGGTGGTGAGTAGGTCAGCGTGGTGGCGGTTTGGTGGAGTTCGGTGAGGATGGGTTCCATCAGTGGGGAGTGGAAGGCGTGGCTGACGTGGAGTCGTCGGGTGGTCAGTCCGGCGTCGGTGAGTTGTGTTTGGAGGGCGTCTAGTTCGGCCGCTGGTCCGGACAGTACGAGGGAGCGGGGGGCGTTGACTGCGGCGATCGCCACGGTTTCGGGGAGTAGTGGGGTGATTTCGCCGGTGGTGGCGGTGACCGACATCATGGCTCCGCCGGGGGGCAGTGAGCCCATCAGGCGGGCTCGGGCGGCGACGAAGGTGCAGGCGTCTTGTAGTGACCACACTCCGGCGATGTGGGCTGCGGCGAGTTCGCCGATGGAGTGTCCGATCAGGTAATCGGGTTGGATGCCCAGTGATTCGGTGAGTCGGTAGAGCGCGACTTCGAGGCTGAACAGGGCTGGTTGGGTCCACTGGGTGTGGTCGAGGGTGTCGGGGTCGGTGAGGGCGTCGCGTAGTCCGGGTCCGAGCAGGTCGTCGAAGTGTGTGCAGCACTGGTCGAAGGTGTGGGCGAAGACGGGGAACACTTCATGCAGTCCGGCGCCCATGTTGATGCGTTGGGCGCCTTGGCCGGTGAACATTATTGCGGTGCGGCCGGTATCGGTGCGGCCGGTGATGGTGGCTCGGGGCAGCACCACTGCTCGGTGCTCGAGGTGGGTGCGGGTGGTGGCGGCGGTGAACGCCACATCCAGGGGTGGGGCGTTCACCGCTTGGAGTCGAGTGATCTGTTCGGTGAGGGCTTGTTCGGACCGTGCCGAGGCCAGCAACGGCACCACCGGCAGCTCCGCCACCACCGGGGATTCATTGGTTGAAGCATTCTCGGGGGTGGGGGGTTCTTCGATGATGACGTGGGCGTTGGTGCCGCTGATGCCGAAGGAGGACACCCCGAATCGGCGTCGTCGGGG
>NZ_MVHU01000009.1 GCF_002086285.1 Mycolicibacter kumamotonensis
ACCTCGGCGGCGTCCTGTTGGTCGCCGCCGTCATCCACACGCGAGTCGACGCCAGCAAATCAGGAGACACGCCCTAGCCGCCCCCACCCAGCGCGAACGTGCGTGTCTGTACGCCGACACGCCGTTGGCGCCGGCATTCTGCGCACCCTCGCGCCGTGGCGCGTGAACGTCAGCGCGGGGAGCAGCGGTTGCCGTAGTCGAACGCGTGCACCGTCACCGGAGCGCCCAGCGGCTCGCCGTCGGACAACAACGCCACCAGGTTTTCGTCTTCGGTGGTCGCGAGGAACCGGGTGCCGTCGGCGTCGAGCCGGCCGATGATGATCCCGGTGCGGGTCTTCCAGTCGTAGCGGACGCTGTAGGTCTCGATGGTGGCCGGGCCCTCGGCCTTCTCGGTGACCGGCACGGTGGTGGCGGCATCGATCTGCGGCTGCAGTTCGGCACTGCGATCCGGCATCCACGGCACGGGCGTGGTCGAATACACCCCGGCCGCGTACTTGCTCATCATTCCGCCGTTGGCCCCGACATAGGCGAATTGCCCGGGGACACTTCGCGCTGCGGCGACGGCCTCGGCGATCGCGTGCATCGAATAGTTGTTGCCGGCGCCACCGAAGAAGGGCAGCCCGCCGGTCAGGGTCAGGCCGCGTGGGTCGTCGGCGGACAGGCCGAAGGCGTCGCAGATGGCGAACACCGGCACTGGGAAGCAGCTGTAGAGGTCAATGGCAGCGACGTCGTCGAAGCCGATCCCGGCCATCTCGAGCGCCGCGTTGGTGGCCGCCACCGCAGCCGGGTAGCCGCCCAGGTCCTCGCGATCCAGCAGACGCTGGGAACGCAGTGCGGCGTGACCGTGCAGGTACACCCAGCGGTCTTCGGGCACCCGCAGGCGTCGGGCGGCCTCCACCGACATCACCAGCACCGCGGCGCCCTGGTTGACCTGATCACGCGCCACCAGTAGCCGCGGGTACGGGTCGCAGATCATCCGGTTCTCGGTGCTGATCGTGATCAGTTCTTCGACCGACCGCTCCACCGGCGAGGCCGAGAACGGGTTCTTGGCCGCGATTTTGGTCATGGGGGCGAACAGCTCGCCCATGGCCTGCAGGTAGTCGGCGGCGCTGAGGCCCAAGCGGGCCCGGCGGGCGTTCTCCAACAAGCCGTACTGCACCGCCGGGCTGGTCAGCCCGTGCAGCACGGTGTACTTCTCGACGAAATCCTCCAGGCCGTAGCCGCGGTCTTCGAACTGGCCCTCGACGGTCTCGTTGAAATCCGGCTTCTTGTCGGCTTTGGCAAAGTGACGCAACGTCGATGTCGCATCGGATCCGCACAGCAGCACCACATCTGCGGCGCCGGCCGCGATCTCACCGGCGAACTCGGTCAGCAGCGCCTGCGGCCCCTGACCGCCCACCTTGTCCAAGATCGCGCGCGCCGGGTCCGCCGCGATCCGCCGCGCCACCGACCGCGGGAAGTTGTTCGACTTCCCAAGCGGCGCAGGGGTATTCGGGATGGAAATCTCAAATTGGCGGGTGGCGACCACGGTGTCGATGGCCGACGCGACCTGGGCGGCGTCGCTTGCCCCACAGTCCGCCAGCGCCGCCTGAGCGGCGGCAGCGGCCAGCTCCACCGGCGACATCGCGCGGTAGTCGGCGTCGTCGATGCGCTCGGCAGCCTGCCCAACGCCGACCACGACGGGAGTGCGGGGATCGATACTCATGTGCTCACCCTTCTATGGCGAGCAGACGCAGAATCGCGCTGCAAGCACCGCTTGCGTGCGATTCTGCGTCTGCTCGCGCCAAGAAACCGCTACAGGCTCTGCAGGATCTGGCGGGCCAGCGCCGCCGTTGCCGACGGGGTCTTGCCGACCTTCACGCCGGCGGCCTCCAGGGCCTCCTGCTTGGCGGCCGCAGTCCCCGAGGAGCCGGACACGATCGCCCCGGCGTGCCCCATGGTCTTGCCCTCCGGGGCGGTGAACCCGGCGACGTAGCCGACCACCGGCTTGGTGACGTTGGCCTTGATGTAGTCGGCGGCGCGCTCCTCGGCGTCACCGCCGATCTCACCGATCATCACGATGACCTTGGTGGCGGGGTCCTTCTCGAACGCCTCGATGGCATCGATGTGGGTGGTGCCGATCACCGGGTCGCCGCCGATGCCGATCGCGGTGGAGAAGCCGAAGTCCCGCAGCTCGTACATCATCTGGTAGGTCAGCGTGCCGGACTTGGACACCAAACCGATCGGGCCGGAGCCGCTGATGTTGGCGGGGGTGATGCCGACCAGGCACTCGCCCGGGGTGATGATGCCGGGGCAGTTCGGCCCGATGATCCGGGTCTTCTCACCCTTGTCCACGTTGTAGGCCCACGCGTAGGCACTGTCCTGCACCGGGATGCCCTCGGTGATGACCACCAGCAGCGGGATCTCGGCGTCGATGGCCTCGATCATGGCGTCCTTGGAGAACTTCGGCGGCACGAACGCGATCGACACGTCGGCACCGGTCTTCTCCATGGCCTCGGCCACGCCACCGAACACCGGCAGCTTGATCATCCGGCCGCCCTTGTCCTCATGGGTGACGGTGGTGCCGGCCTTGCGGGCGTTGACGCCGCCGACGATCTGGGTGCCGGCCCGCAGCATCCGGGCGGTGTGGATGGTGGCTTCGCTGCCGGTGATGCCCTGGACGATGACCTTGCTGTCCTTGTTGACGAAGATCGACATGCTTATGCGTCCTTTCCGGCGTGCGCCAGCTCGGCAGCCTTGTCGGCGGCCTCGTCCATGGTGTCGACGAGGGTCACCAGCGGGTGGTTGGCCTGGGCCAGGATCGCCCGGCCCTCCTCGACGTTGTTGCCGTCGAGCCGGACCACCAGCGGCTTGGTCGCGGTGTCGCCGAGGATCTTCAGCGCCGCCACGATGCCGTTGGCCACCGCGTCGCACGCGGTGATGCCGCCGAACACGTTGACGAAGACACTCTTGACCTGCTTGTCACCCAGGATGACGTCCAGGCCCGCGGCCATCACCTCCGCGGAGGCGCCGCCGCCGATGTCGAGGAAGTTGGCCGGTTTCACACCGCCGTGCTTCTCACCGGCGTAGGCGGTGACATCCAGCGTGGACATGACCAGACCGGCGCCGTTGCCGATGATGCCGACCTCGCCGTCGAGCTTGACGTAGTTCAGGTCGTGCTGCTTGGCCTTGATCTCCAGGGGGTCGGTGGCGTCCAGGTCGGCGAACTCGGCGTGACCCGGCTGACGGAACTCCGCGTTGCCGTCGAGGGTGACCTTGCCGTCGAGAGCAAGAATCTGGCCTGGGTCGCCTTCACCGCGGGAGGGGGTGCGCACCAGCGGGTTGACCTCGACCAGGGTGGCGTCCTCGGCGACGAAGACCTCCCAGAGCTTCTGGATGGTCACGGCCGCGGCGTCGAGCACCTCGGCGGGCAGGTGGCCCTGCTCGGCAATCGAGCGGGCGAACGCCAGGTCGACGCCCTTCACCGCGTCGACGGGCACCTTGGCCAGCCGCTCCGGCTTGGTCGCGGCGACCTCTTCGATCTCCATACCGCCCTCGACCGAGCACATGGCCAGGTAGGTGCGGTTGGAGCGGTCGAGCAGGAATGAGATGTAGTACTCCTCGGCGATGTCGCTCGCCTCGGCGACCAGCAGCTTCTTGACGATGTGGCCCTTGATGTCCAGGCCGAGAATGTTCTGCGCGTGGGTGAACGCGTCCTCCGGGGTGGCGGCGTACTTGACGCCACCGGCCTTGCCGCGGCCACCCACTTTGACCTGGGCCTTGACCATGACCGGCCGACCGATCTCGGTGGCGATGGCCTTGGCGTCCTCGGCCGAGGTGGTTACTCGGCCCGGCGTGGTGGGCACATTGTGCTTGGCGAACAGCTCCTTCGCCTGATACTCGAATAGATCCATGGGCTCACTGTCTTATTGCGGGTCGCCGGTAGACCGGCACTGTCGGATTCAAGAGCTTTTAACTCCCGAGGCACTGTATCGACCCTGCGCCGAGGTTCCGTCCTCCCATACCATCGCTGTGGCACATCTCACCGCCCGGAAAACGTGATTAGGTTCACATTTGCGGCCGGATTTGACCGATGGCTTGCCTCGCGATCGGGAACTGGTTACCGTCACCGAGTCTAGGTCTTTATAACGTTCTGATCACGACCAGAGGATTTTCCAGGCTGATGCAGCACGGATCACCCATGCGCCCGGTAGCTCGCGGGGTCACCTCCCGCCACCGAAACGGCGCTGCGGCGGCTGCACATCAGCCTTCGGTTCCCGGCCCCGCCGAGGTGACCGACATCATCCCGTTCGACGAGTTCGGACGGCTCGACGACGCCCTGTTCGGCGACGACCCGTTCACCGGCGCCGCCTTCGACGGCTCGGCTGACGTGCTGTCGGCCCCGGAGCTGGACGACCTGACCGACACCGACAATATGCCGGTCCTGCGACTGGCCTTCCCGCGCGGTGGCTACCCGGACGAGTACGTCTACCCCCCGACCCGCGGAGCAGCCGGGGTACCGGTCCGGGCTCGCGGCGGGAAACACCGCAGCCAGCCCACCAGCGCGGTCAAGAGCCGCATGATGATCGCCGCGATGGCCGCCGGCGCCGCCGCTGCCGCCGCGCATGCCGCCACCCACCCGTCGGGCGACACCGTCGCCCGGCCGGCGGTGCTGGCCGCCAGCAAGACGACGCTGAACGACGGCACCACCACCTCCAGCCGCGGCATGCAGATGATCACGGTCAAGGCCGCGGCCAATGTCGTGGTGCACAACGAGGAACTCGCCAAAGGCGTGGCCTTCGCCCAGGAACGCGCCGAGCGCGAGGCCCGGCTGCAGCGTCCGCTGTTCGTCGCGCCCACCCAGGGCGCGTTCACCTCGAACTTCGGCTACCGCTGGGGTGTGCTGCACGCCGGTATCGACATCGCCAATGCCATCGGCACTCCGATCCTGGCGGCGTCCGACGGCGTGGTGATCGAGTCCGGCCCCAGCGCCGGCTACGGCATGCTGGTCAAACTGCGGCACTCCGACGGCACGGTCACGCTCTACGGGCACATCAACCGGTCGCTGGTCAGCGTCGGCGAGCGCGTGATGGCCGGCGACCAGATCGCCGAGATGGGCAACCGCGGCTATTCCACCGGCCCGCACCTGCACTTCGAGGTGCTGCAGAACGGCACCAGCAGGATCGACCCGACATCCTGGCTGGCCAAGCGCGGGATCAATTTCGCTTAACCTGGGTTGGTGACCGACCGCCACCATCCACCCACCGGTGCTGTTCCCCCCGGATCCGATCCGGCCAGTGCTCCCAGCCGCATCATCCGCCGGGCCCCGACCGGCGCCATCCCGGTCGTCACCGGCGCCGAGCGGATTCCCCCGGCGATGAGGCCGCAGGTGGCGCCTCCGCCGGCCCCGGCCCGCACCCCTTCGGCGGTGGTCCCGGTCAGCGCCTGCGTGCTCGCCATCATCGGCTGTTGGGCCACCTCCGTGGTGTCTACCGACCTGATCGCCAGCTGGTGGCACACCGACCGGCTGTTCTGCGTGGCGGTCGGATTCTTGAGCCTGGTGTTCGCGGGGACGACGGTGGCCGGGGTGATCATGCTGCTGCTGCGACGCCCGTTGGGCCGGTACCTGATCGCGGTCGGCGCGGTGATCGCCCTGCTGACCTTCGGCAGTCTTTTCCTGGCGGGCGCCCGGGTGCCGGGGATCGTGCACGTGATCCCGTTCATTCAGGCCGCCACCGTCGCGGCGGCGCTGCACCCGGCTACCAGACGCTGGCTGTCCGAGTCGTTTTAGAGCTTGGTCACCGGCGCGTGGTTGTGCATCAGCTTGACCCGCCCGGAACTGCCGAAGTCGATCAGCGACATCGCCGACTCCCCCACCCCGGAGACTTCCTCCACCCGGCCCAGGCCGTACTTGTCGTGCGAAACCCGGTCCCCGGGCGCCAACACCAGCAGTGGGCGGTTGCCGGACCGGCCCGGTGCCGGTCTGGGCGTGCCGAACCGGCCGGCACCGCTGACCGGGGCGCTCGGCGCCGCGGTGGCATCGGTGCGCCGCCAATCGACGAGCTGCTGCGGGATCTCCCGCAGGAAGCGTGATTCCGGGTTCAGCATCGGTTGCCCCCACGACGAGCGCACCTTGGCCCGGCTCAGGTAGAGGCGTTGCCGGGCCCGGGTGAGACCGACGTAGGCCAGCCGGCGTTCCTCGGACAGCTCGCGGGCATCGCCCAGCGACCGCATGTGCGGGAACATGCCGTCTTCCCAGCCGATGACGAACACCACCGGGAACTCCAGCCCCTTGGCGGTGTGCAGCGTCATCAGCGTCACCACCCCGGAGCCGTGTTCGGGGATCTCGTCGGTGTCGGCAATCAGCGAGACCCGCTCCAAAAACGCCGCCAGCACGCCGACGTCGGGGATGTCCTCTTCCTCGACGGGCCTGTCCTGTTCGGCGAGTGCATTGGCCCGATCGATGCTGAATTCGTGGGCGACGCTGACGAGTTCGTTGATGTTGTCCAGTCGGGCGAGATCCTGCGGGTCGGTGGAGGCCTCGAGCTCGGCGCGGTACCCGGTGCGGTCGAGCACCATCTCGACGAGCCCACCGAGGTCGTCGTCGGCGGTGTCGAGGTGCGCCCGCAGTTCGTCGAGCATCGCGACGAATCCGGAGATCGCGTTCTGTGAGCGGGTGTTGAGCATCGGCACCCGCCCCTCGGCGGCGGCGCGCAGCGCGGCGGCGAAACCGGTGCCGGTGTTCTCGGCGTGCACCGCCACGCACGCCTCGGCGCGGTCGCCGATGCCGCGGCGCGGGGTGTTGAGGATGCGCCGCAGGCTCACCGCATCACCGGGATTGTCCAGCACCCGCAGGTAGGCGATGATGTCGCGGATCTCTTTGCGCTCGTAAAAGCGCACGCCGCCAACCACTTTGTACGGAATGCCGGCGCGGATGAAAACCTCTTCCAGCGACCGTGACGCGTTGTTGGTCCGGTAGAAGATCGCGACATCGGAGTAGTTGATCGTGCCGGCATCGGTCAGCGAGTCGATCTCCTGCGCCACGAACCGCGCCTCGTCGTGTTCGTTGTCGGCCACATAGCCGACGATCAGCTCGCCGTCACCGGCGTCGGTCCACAGCCGCTTCTCGCGGCGCCCCGAGTTGCAGGCGATCACCGCGTTGGCCGCCGACAGGATGTTCTGGGTGGAGCGGTAGTTCTGCTCCAGCAACATCGTCTTCGCGTCCGGGTAGTCGCGTTCGAAGTCCTCGATGTTGCGGATGGTGGCGCCGCGGAACGCGTAGATCGACTGGTCGGCGTCCCCGACCACGCACAGCTCCGCCGGCGGGATGTCACTCGCCTGCTCACCCGCCAGTGAGTGGCCCGCCAGCTCGCGCACCAGCACGTACTGAGCATGGTTGGTGTCCTGGTACTCATCGACCAGGATGTGCCGGAATCGGCGCCGGTAGTGCTCGGCGATCTCCGGGAACGCCTGCAGGATGCCCACCGTCTCGCCGATCAGGTCGTCGAAGTCCAGCGCGTTGGCCGAACGCAGCCGGCGCTGGTATTCGGCGTAGACCGCGGCCACCACCCGGCTCAGGTCGTCGGAGCTCTCGGTGAGGTCGGCCAGCGCACGCTCGGGATCGATCAGTTCGTTCTTGAGGTTGGAGATGGCGCCCGCCAGCAGCCGCGGCGAGTGCCGCTTGACGTCGAGACCCATGTCGCGGCCGATCATCAACAGCAGGCGCCGCGAGTCGTCGGCGTCGTAGATGGAGAAGTTGGAGTTCAGCCCGGGGACCACCGAGGCCTGGTTGCGCAGGATCCGCACGCAGGTGGAGTGAAACGTCGACACCCACATCGCGCGGGCGCGCGGGCCGATCAGCGACACCACCCGCTCCCGCATCTCGTTGGCGGCCTTGTTGGTGAAGGTGATCGCCAGCACCTGCCCCACGCCGACACCGCGGGCAGCCAGCAGGTAGGCGATGCGCCGGGTGAGCACGGCGGTCTTGCCCGAGCCGGCCCCGGCGACGATCAGCAGCGGCGAGCCCTCGTGCAGTACGGCCTGGCGCTGCTGTGGGTTGAGACCGTCGAGCAGGTGATCGGTTTGCGGAGTCGCGTGCAGGGTCATATCGCTCCCCAACGTACCGCCGCCCGACGACAGTCTTTGCGCTGGCACGGCCCTAAGTGGCAGACTCGTTTCGTGCTCGACACGCAGCGTCGATTTATCTACGGGTACCGAACAGCGGTGCCCGTGGTTTAGACGCAACGCCTGCGCCCCGCGGTCCGCTTCGCCGACCCGGGGCTTGTCTGTTGTGTGAGGCCGGATCGCCGATGGGACCAGAAAACACCAACAGCGAGAATCTGGAGTCCGAACCCATGACTGCCCAACCCCAGCAACTGCCCGACATCGATGAACTGCGTCATGAGATCGACCGGCTCGACGCCGAGATCCTGGCCGCGGTCAAGCGCCGCACCGAGGTGTCGCAGGAGATCGGCAGGGCCCGGATGGCCTCGGGCGGCACCCGACTGGTGCACAGCCGCGAGATGAAGGTGCTCGAGCGGTACAGCGAGCTCGGCCAGGACGGCAAAGAACTGGCGATGCTGCTGCTGCGGCTGGGCCGCGGCCGGCTCGGTTACTGAGCGGCTTACGCCGGGTTCGTGATCGCCGCTACTGTCGGGGAATGAGCCTCGGTCAACAGATCCCCGACATCTCCGCCACCCCGGCCTGGGACGCGTTGCGCAAGCATCATCAGCGGATCGCCGGCACGCACCTGCGTCAGCTCTTCGCCGACGATCCCGGACGGGGCGAGAAGTTCACCCTGGCCGTCGGCGACCTCTATATCGACTACAGCAAGCATCGCCTCACCGGCGAGACGGTGGGGCTGCTGCTCGATCTGGCCCGGGCCGCCGGCCTGGAGGACCGGCGCAACGCCATGTTCGCCGGGGTGCACATCAACACCTCCGAGGACCGGGCGGTGCTGCACACCGCGCTACGGCTGCCGCGCAGCGCCGACCTGCACGTCGACGGTCAGGACGTCGTCGCCGACGTGCATGCGGTGCTCGACGCGATGGGTGATTTCACCGACCGGCTGCGCAGCGGCGAGTGGACCGGCGCCACCGGAAAGCGCATCGAGACCGTCGTCAACATCGGCATCGGCGGCTCGGACCTGGGTCCGGTGATGGTCTACCGGGCGTTGCGCCACTACGCCGACGCCGGTATCTCGGCACGGTTCGTCTCCAATGTCGATCCGGCCGACCTGACCGCGAAGCTGGCCGGTTTGGACCCCGCCACAACGCTTTTCATCGTGGCATCTAAGACGTTCTCGACGCTGGAGACGCTGACCAACGCCACCGCGGCCCGGCGCTGGCTGACCGGCGCCCTGGGCGATGCCGCGGTGTCGAAGCATTTTGTGGCGGTCTCCACCAATGCCGGGCTGGTCGAGCAGTTCGGTATCGACACCGCGAACATGTTCGGCTTCTGGGACTGGGTCGGCGGACGGTACTCGGTGGATTCGGCGATCGGGTTGTCATTGATGGCGGTGATCGGCCGGGAGCGCTTCGCGGAATTCCTCTCCGGCTTCCACATCGTCGACGAGCATTTCCGCACTGCCCCACTGGAATCCAACGCGCCTGCGCTGCTCGGCCTGATCGGGCTGTGGTACTCGAACTTCTTCGGCGCCCAGTCCCGCGCGGTGCTGCCCTACGCAGATGACCTGGACCGCTTCCCGGCGTATCTGCAGCAGCTCACCATGGAATCCAACGGCAAGTCGACCCGCGCCGACGGCACCCCGGTGGTCACCGACACCGGCGAGATCTTCTGGGGTGAGCCGGGAACCAACGGCCAGCATGCGTTCTACCAGCTGCTGCACCAGGGCACCCGGCTGGTGCCAGCGGACTTCATCGGTTTCTCCGAGCCCCTCGACGACCTGGCCACCGCCGACGGCGCCGGCAGTATGCACGACCTGCTGATGAGCAACTTCTTCGCCCAGACGCAGGTGCTGGCGTTCGGCAAGACCGCCGAGGAGATCGCCGCGGAAGGAACGCCCGCAGATGTCGTGCCGCACAAGGTGATGCCCGGCAACCGGCCGACCACCTCGATCCTGGCCACCCGGCTCACCCCCTCGGTGCTGGGCCAGCTGATCGCGCTCTACGAGCATCAGGTGTTCACCGAGGGCGTGGTGTGGGGCATCGACTCCTTCGACCAGTGGGGCGTTGAGCTGGGCAAGACCCAGGCAAAGGCGCTGCTGCCGGTGCTGACCGACGACGCCACCCCGCCGCCGCAGACCGACAGCTCCACCGACGCGCTGGTGCGTCGCTACCGGGTGGAACGCGGCCGGGCCGGCTGAGCCTTCAGGACTCAGGCGAACCGTTTGGTGAACCGCGGCGGCAGCCGGCGCATCACCCACACGATCGGCGCCCACGGCCAGGGCGGCACCACCGCGCGGCCGGTCTCGCGTTCGATCGCGCCTACCATCGCCTTGACCCCGGATTCGTTGTCCACCATCAACATCGTCGACTTCGACTCGGCGGTCATCTCCGCCTCGATATAGCCGGGCTCGAGCACCGTGATTTTGATCGGGCCGCTGGCGTACTCGGCACGCAGCGACTCACCCAGCGACGACACCCCGGCCTTGCTTGCGGCGTAGGCCGCCTTGACACCGGGCACCCCCTTGTTACCCAGCACCGAGGAGATCAGCACCAGGTGCCCGCCACCGGCGGACTTGAACATCTCCAACGCGGTCTCGATCTGCACCAACGCGGCGACCAGATTGGTTTCGAGGGTGGCCTTGTTGGCCCACAGCTTTCCGGCCCCCAGCGGGGCGCCCTTGCCGATCCCGGCGTTGACCACGACCCGGTCGATCCCGCCGAGCTCGCCGGCCAGCTGGGCGAAGACCTTGGGCACCTCGTCATGGTCATTGACGTCGAGAGCGGCCACCGCGACCCTGACGCCGGGATACTGCTGCATCAGTTCGTCTTTCAGTTCCTCGAGACGGTCGATTCGACGAGCGCACAGGGCCAGGTCGCGCCCGCGCGCGGCGAATGCGCGAGCCATTCCGGCGCCCAGGCCGGAGCTTGCCCCGGTGATCAGGATCTTCTGACGAGTCACCCGGGCAGCCTAGCCCGGATCGACGGCCCTCAAACAACTGCGGGGCCGGGCTACTTGAGCAGCCGCGACATCCTCCGATCGGCGAGCACTTTACCGCCGGTCTGACACGTCGGGCAATACTGAAAAGACCTGTCGGCGAACGACACCTCGCGCACCGTGTCGCCGCAAATCGGACAGGGCAGACCGGTGCGTGCGTGCACCCGCAGTCCGGAGCGCTTCTCCCCCTTGAGCGTGGCGGCCTGCTGTCCGACCGAGCGTGTCACCGCATCGGTGAGCACGGCGCGCATCGCCTCGTGCAGCGCGGCGAGCTGCTCACCGGAGAGCTTGGAGGCGGTGGCGAACGGCGAAATGCGTGCGGTGTGCAGAATCTCGTCGCTGTAAGCGTTACCGACACCGGCGATCACCTTCTGATCGGTGATGACGGTCTTGATGCGTCCGGTGTTGCCGGCCAGCAGCCCGGCCAGCTCCTCGGCCGTCACCTCCAGCGCGTCGGGACCCAGGCCGCCGATGCCCGGCACCTTCTCCGGGTCGTCGACCAGCCAGACCGCCAGGCGTTTCTGGGTGCCGGCTTCGGTGAGGTCGAATCCGGGCGCCTGCCCCGGGGTACCCAGATGCACCCGCAGCGCGATCGGTCCCTTGCCAGGCCGCAGCGGCGCCGGCGCCAGCTGGTCCGACCAGCGCAGCCAGCCCGCCCGGGACAGATGCGCGATCAGGAACAGCTCGCCGGCCTGCACGCCGAGGTACTTGCCCCAGCGATGCGCCCCGGTGACGGTCTGGCCGTGCAACGCCGCCAGTGGCGGGTCGAACGTCTTGAGAACCGAGAACGCCGCCACATCCACGCGGCCGACGGTGCAACCGGCGGCGTGCCGGCGCAGATGATCGGCGAGCGCCTCGACTTCGGGCAGTTCGGGCATGCCCTCGAGTCTGCCCGGTTACCGCGCGATGCGCCGGGCGTCGCGCAGCACCAGGGACAGTACCCAGCTCACCAGGGACAGCACGATCGCCGCCCAGATGGCATCCCACCAGAAGTCGGCGATGTACAGACCCCAGTGCTTGGCGGTTTTCGCGGTGATCCACGCGGTGATCCACAGCATCAACGCATTGATCACGATGTGGAACAGCCCCAGGGTGAGGATGTACAGCGGGATCGACAACAGCTGCACCACCGGCTTGATGAAGGCGTTGACCAACCCGAAGATCAACGCGATCACGAAGATGATGCCCACCCGCTCCAGGGTGGTATCACCGCCGATGATCTCGACCCCCGGAACGATCTGGGTGACCACCCACAGCGCGAGTCCGGTCAGTGCGGCACGGATCAGGAACGCTCCCATGGGCAGATCTTGCCACGTCGGAGCCGCCGCCAACGCGGTTCTGGTGCGGCGTCTAGCGCGGTTGACCGGCTGCGGCTCCGAGGCGGGCCCGCACCCCGGCGGTGATCCGGTCGACGTGCCAGCCAGCTTGCCGGCAGGCCGTTACGACGGCGTCAGCGGATTCAGCCGCTATCACCCCGAACAGCGTTTCGTCGGTGGGCGAAGTCACCGTGACCAGCAGCGTCGCCTGCACGGCTGCGGCGGCGCCGGCGAGCCGATCGATGGCGGCGTCGACGACCGAGTCGACCAGATCGGGCTGGTACCACTCCACCAGGAAGCATTGACGCGCCGACTCACTGTCGCTCACCCACCCGAGATTAGGGTGCGATCGGCGCTGGGGAATCAGGGATTTCCCTGGACATCCGCGGCATGCAGCGCGGCGAACAGTGCGGCGCGCGAGCGGATGCCCAGTTTGCGATAGACACTGCTCAGGGTCATTTCCACGGTCTTGGGGGCGATGAACAACTCCGCGGCGATCTGCTTGTTGGACAGTCCGGCGGCTGCGTGCTCGGCGACGCGGCGCTCGGCGGTGGTCAGGTCGGCACCGCCACCGGCCGCGGTCATCCGGTCCAACTCGGCACGGGTACGCCGCTCCCACAGCGGTGTGCCCAGCCGCTCGAAGGTCTCCAGGGCCGCGCGCAGGCTGGCCTGGGCGGCCTGCTTGCGGCGGCGGCGGCGTTGCACTTGGCCCAGCAACAGCTGGGTTCGGGCCTTCTCGAACGGCATCGGCAGCCGTTCATGATGCCGCAGCGCTTCCTGCGCGGCCTGCTCGGCGGCGTCGAGGTCGCCGCGCGCGGACAGCCAGTGGGCACGTCCGCGGGCGCCCACGGCCAGCATCCATGGCCGGTCGTGGCGGGCGCCGTTGCGTTCGAGCGCCGCGACCAGTGGTCCGGCTTCGTCGAGCCGGCCCAGCGCCGTGAGTGCCTCCACCGCGTCGGGGAGATGGCCCCCGACCACGATCTCGGTACCGTGCTCCGGGTCGAACGAGGCCAGCAGCGGCTCCAGCACCGTGATCGCCGCCGCGTAGTCGCCGAGCGACACCTCGAGGAACCCCACTACTCTGGCCACGGCATCGCACAGCAACGCGGCCCCGCTCGCGCGGCAGAACCGAAGGGCGACGTCGGTGATCTCGCGGACATCCTGCGTGCGGCCGGTATAGGCGGCAACCTCGGCCTGGCCGATCCACGCCTCGGTGAGCACGTGCCGTCCGCCCATCTGCTCGGCTCGCTGCACGGCGTCCTCGGCGGTGTCCGCCGCATCGGCGTAGTGGCCGGCCCACAGATCGATCATGGTGGCGTGGTGGGCACCCACAGGATGTCGATCTCGGTGCCACTGCGCAGACAACGCTGCCGGACCACGTCGAGTTGAGCGCGGGCCGCCTCCAACTCACCGGTCCAGGCCGAGATGACGGCCGCTACCGCGGTGGCCTGGAAGACCGCGACCGTCGCGCCGTCCGGCTCCTCCAGTTCCCGTGCCAGCTGTAACGCCCGAGAACCGACCCCGAGCCCGTACACGAAGCCGACGATCACCCCGACCGCCAACGCCTGGCTGCGCACGGCATCGATATCGAGCTGTTCGGCTTGTTCCACCGCCGCGCGTGCGTGGCGGACGGATTGCTCGAGTTGGCCGATCATGGCGGTGGTCGGTACCAGCAACAGCCGCGCCTGCAACTGCAGCACCGGGTTGTCGGTCGTGGCGATGGCCTGATCGAGCAGGTCCGCACCCGCCACCAGGCTCTCGTCGTAGCCGGTGATGGCGGCGAGCGCGATCAGCGCCATGCAGCGCAATCCGCCCGGGGGCAGGTCGTCGAGGGTCGATTGCAGGTGTGCGCGTGCCGGGCCGATCGCCCCGGAGCGGAAGTGCTGCTCGGCGGCCCGTAACCGCCGCACCGGGTTGTCCCCGCCGAGATTGATTGCGAGCTCGATCAATTCGGCGGCTACCGCCGGAGCTCCGCGAGCCCGCGTGGCTTCAGCGGCAGCGTCGAGGGCTTGCACGGTGTCCGGATCGCCGGTGGTGGCCGCCAGCGCCAGATGACGTGCGATCAGCTCCGGGTCGTCGACGATGTCGGCCAGCCGTCGATGCATGGCTCGGCGCGCCGCCGGACCGGCGGCGCTGTACACCCCGGTGGCGAACAGCGGATGACGAAACCGGATCCGGCTGCCGTCGATCTCGACCACCTCGGCGGCCTGCTCGGATTCGACCAGTTCGACGACCCGGTCCGGGCTGAGGCCGGTGGCGCGACTCACCCGTTCGACGGTGGGCAGCGCCGCGGAGGCCGCTGCCAGCATCACCGCGGCGACCTCGCCGTCGGGGCAGCCGATGTGGTGGCGCACCAGCGCGGCGAGGGCGTCGGGGAGCCCGAACGCGGCCCGGCCAGGATCCTCGGCGATGAACCGCGCCAGTTCGATGGCGAAAAATGGGTTCCCGCAGGAGATTTCATGGATCCGGGTGATCGACGGCCGCGGCAAGGTACGCCCCAGCCGTGCGGATATCAGGGTGTGCACGCCACCCAGCGTCAGCGGGGAGATTCGCAGGCGCTGCACCGACCCGGGACGCCCCGGGGTCAGCCAGCTCATGTCGCCGGCGCCCTGCACGCCGGTTCGAACGGTGATCAACAGACCGACCCGGCCGGTGAGCCGTCGTTCCGCGAACCCGATCACCACCTGGCTCGACATATCCAGCCACTGCGCGTCATCGATGCACAGCAACACCGGGGTAGCCGAACTCAGCCTGCGGATCACCTCCAGGAACGCGGTGGCCACCAGACGTTCATTGCCGGCGGTGCCGTCGCCCACGCCGAGCAGCACGCGATCCAGTGCCGCCCGCTGCTCCTCTGCCAATTCGGCCAGCACCCGGGCGTCGACGCGGGCGAGCAGGTCGGCCACCGCGGCGTAGGCATAGCGCACCTCGGTGGGAGCGCCCACGGCGGTGAGCACCAGGTATCCCCGCGCGGCCGCAACTTCGGCCGCCTCCCACAGCAGCGTCGACTTGCCGATCCCGGCTTCGCCTTCGAGCGCCAGGGTGCCCGGCTCGGTCAGGGCGCGGTCCAGGAAGGCACAGACTGCCGAGGCCTCGGCTTTCCGGTCCGCCAAACCCGTACGCACGGCCATTATTGCGGCAGGGCCTACCCGTATCGGTACAGATTTCCCTTTTGCCTCCGGCGTGGTGGACGGCGTGTCGGAATGCACGGACACGCCGTGACGACGCTCACGGCGTACCGCAGGTATCCGGTACCGTAGGTATTGACATCTCTGGCGGGGACCCCTACTTTTTGGGGACCGAAGCGAGAAGGGATTCCCGATGACCACTGCTGTGCGGCCGAATAGTCCGTCCCGGGAGGAATTCGCCGAACGCCTGCTGAAGGGCTCGGTGAAGAAGTCCTACGCGCCCGTCGTCGACATCGACTGGGATGCCCCGATCGACCCGGACAAGTTCTTCCTGCCGCCGCGGATGTGCACCCTGTACGGCACGCCGCTGTGGGAGGCGATGACCCGCGAACAGCAGATCGAGATCTCGCGCCAGGAGCTGGTCAACGTGCTCTCGGCGGGCATCTGGTTCGAGAACATCCTCAACCAGGCGCTGTTGCGCGACATGATGCACAAGAACCCCACCGCGCGCACCACCCACTACTCGCTGACCGAGCTGGGCGACGAAACCCGGCACATGCTGATGTTCGGCAAGACCATCGACCGGATCGGCGGCGTGCCGGTGCGCCCGAAGCGCTACCAGCGCATCATCATCAACTCGCTGCCGTTCCTATTCCGCGGCCCCATCCTGTGGGGCGCGGCCCTGGTCGGCGAAGAGATCTTCGACGCCCTGCAGCGCCAGATCCTCGACGATCCGGACCTGCAGCCGATCGTCCGGCGGGTCATGCGGATTCACGTCACCGAGGAAGCCCGCCACATCCAGTACGCGCGCGACGGCCTGCGGCGCACCGTCCCGGCGATGCCGCGCTATCGCCGTGCCCTGCTGGCGAACCTGCAGGGCGTGGGCGGACCGTTCTACCGCCACCTGTTCACCCTGCCGATCGTCTACAACCGGGTCGGGCTGAACGGTCGCGAAGCTCGCCGGGTGGCACGGGCCAACCCGCAGTTCCACGCCGCCTGCCGCTCGTCGTTCGCCCCGCTCGCCGCCTTCTTCACCGAAGTCGGCCTGATGGGCCGGCTGGCCCGGCGGATGTGGCGACGGGCCGGTTTCCTGTGAGCGGCAACGGCATTCTTGACGTGCTCGTGCTGGGCGACCCGGCGCGCCTGCACGGGTTGTTCGACGGCGCCCGCATCGTCGATCCCGCCGGGACAGACGTGACCACCCGATTCGACAGCGCCGACGAGACGTGGGCGGTGACCACCACCGACGGCGAGGTGCTGACCGCTCGCGTGATCATCGACGCCATCGCCTCACCTGACGATGTCGTCGCCGTCCACGGGAGACCCAACCGGTTCGCGATCCCGGGACCGCACACCCGCCGCCAGGCCCGGTACGTGGCCCGGCTCATCGAGGGCCTGCAACGCAGCGGAGCCAGCCGCATCGAATCCCGCTCGCCCCGGCTGCGGGTGCACCCCGTGCTGCCCACCCGCGGGCTGTCCCGGTTCTATCTCACCGGCTCGGTCGGGGTCGATGACGAAATCTATGACGGGCCGGCGGTGCTGGCCCACAACGGCCAGGACTACCCGACCCGGGTGCGACTGGCAGGTCATTTCGACCCGATCGACGGTCAATACCATTGGCAGGGGATGTTTTTCACCGACCTGCCGGGAGCGAACGCCACCGGTTCCCAGGTCGATATCCGGATCGGCGAGCACACCGCGCAGGGACGCGTGGCCGAGCGGACGCCGTGGGGAACGCTGACCGTGACCGGCGCCGCCGGCTATCCCCCCTTCCCGCTGGAGGACGTCGAAATCGCGATGGCGCCACGGATCTAGCCACGATCCCGCACGGTCGCCGCGGTGAGTCTGCTATGCAAAGAGCACACCACCGACAGACCGAGGAGACGATGTGCGGTTCACCTACGCCGAGGCGATGACCGACCCGAGCTACTACATTCCGCTCGCCAAAGCCGCCGAGGCTGCCGGCTACCACAGCATGTCGATCCCGGACAGCATCGCCTATCCGTTCGAGTCGGACTCGAAGTATCCCTACACCCCGGACGGCAACCGTGAATTCCTGGACGGCAAGGCATTCATCGAGACATTCGTGTTGATCGCGGCGCTGGGCGCGGTCACCAGCACGTTGCGGTTCACCCCGTTCGTGGTCAAGCTGCCGATCCGCCCGCCGGCCCTGGTGGCCAAGCAGGCCGGTTCGCTGGCCGCGATGATCGGCGACCGGCTGAGCCTGGGCGTGGGAACCAGCCCCTGGCCGGAAGACTATGAGCTGATGGGGGTGCCGTTCGCGCGGCGCGGCAAGCGGATGGACGAGTGCATCGAGATCATCCGGGGGCTGACCACCGGCGACTACTTCGAATTCCACGGCGAGTTCTACGACATCCCGAAAACCAAGATGACCCCGGCGCCGGCTCAGCCCATCCCGATCCTCATCGGCGGCCACGCCGACGCCGCGCTGCGTCGCGCCGCCCGCAACGACGGCTGGATGCACGGCGGCGGCGACCCGGCCGAGCTCGACGGGCTGATCGCCAGGCTCAAACAACTGCGCGAGGAAGAGGGCCGCGCCGACGACCCGTTCGAGATCCACGTGATCTCGGTCGACGGGTTCACCCTCGACGGCATCAAGCGCCTGGAGGACAAGGGCGTCACCGACGTCATCGTCGGCTTCCGGGTGCCCTATATCGTCGGGCAAGACACCGAGCCGCTGGCCGACAAGATCCGCAACCTCGAGCGCTTCGCCGAGCACGTGATCGCCAAGGCCGGGTGACACCGATCACACCGTGACGGTTGGCGTGTGCAGCCTCACAGTGTCGTTGGGATTGGTCTGGGCGGCGGCGACGTTACATGGACGTACGCGCCGGCCGCCGCCCCGCGGCCGCGGGTACTGCAGCTCTCGTTGCGTGACCTGCAGGAGGTATTGATGAAGACGCAGACTTGCCTGTCGGCCGAGCCGCGAGACGGCCATGGCGACTACCAACGTGCGGTACACCTGCTGCGCGCCGCCGCCACGTGCGACGCCGGGCAGAGCGATGCCCGCCGCCAGTGGATCCGCGCCGCCACGCAGTGCTGATCGCGCCGATCCGGCACCTTTTACCGCGAATCCGTCCGTACCGTAAGTAACTCGTTTACCCTTCTCAGACGCGCCTCAGAAATCGCGCGTCCTGGGAAGGGTTCGCCGTCATGGCTCGTCACCGCAGCAAGCTCGTGGGCAACACGGTCGTGGGGGCCCTCGCCTGCATGTCCCTGGTCGTGCCCTCCGCCCCCACGGCGCACGCCGACTTCGACGACGTGATGGACGAGCTGTTCACGCCGTTTCTGACCGCCGCGGGCGCCGTCGACGGCGAGGCGCTGTTCAGTCCGGTCGCGTGGGAGGCATTCCTGGCCCCCGAGCACTGGGATACCGCATTCGCCGCGCTGGCCGAGCCGGGTCCGGCCGTGGAGTTCGACTTCTACACCGCGCTGCACAACGCCACCCAACAGTGGATCGACAGCCCGCTGGGCGGGCAGGTCAACGGCGTCATCAACCTGCTCTTCGGGTCGACCGTCATCGGAAACGGCGCCGACGGCACCGAAGCCCATCCCGACGGCGGCCCCGGTGGCTGGCTGTTCGGCGACGGCGGAGCGGGCTGGGACAGCACCACCGATGGTGTCGCCGGGGGTCATGGCGGCGCCGCCGGACTCTTCGGCGACGGCGGCGATGGCGGCCACGGGGGCACCGGGGCCGCCGGGGGTGACGGCGGCGCGGGCGGCTGGCTGATGGGCAACGGCGGCAACGGCGGCGACGCCGGAAACGGTGACACCGTCAGCGGTCTGCCGGCACTCGGCGGCGCCGGCGGAAACCCTGGACTGTGGGCCGGGGCCCATGGCACGGCAGGACATTTCGGCACGCTCCCGGGCGGGATCACCGGAACGACGGCTCCCCCGGTCGAGGTGTCCAACGGCTGGCTCACCAACGGCGACGGCCAGGTGGTGATGCTGCGCGGTCTCAATCAGGTCTACAAGATCCCGCCCTACGAGCCGTCTGCCGACGGCTTCGGCGAGGACGACGCCGCGTTCCTGGCCGCCAACGGCTTCAACGCGGTGCGCCTGGGCATCATCTGGTCCGCGGTGGAACCGCAGCCCGGGGTCATCGACTACGACTATCTGGCGTCGATCCAGAACACCGTGCAGATCCTGGCCCAGCACAAGATCGTCGCGATCCTGGACATGCACCAGGACCTCTACAACGAGGAGTTCGGCGGCGAAGGCGCTCCCGGCTGGGCGACCGACGGCGGTGGCCTGCCCAACCCCGACATGGGCTTCCCGGGCAACTACTTCCTCAACCCGGCGCAGAACCACGCCTGGGATGCGTTCTGGGGCAATGCGAAAGCATCCGACGACGTTGGCCTGCTGAATTATTACGCGCAGACCTGGCAGGCCGTCGCCAACTACTTCAAGGGCGACCCCAACGTCGCCGGCTACGAGATCATGAACGAGCCGTGGGCGGGAACCAACTGGCTGGGCAGCCTGTTGGGCAACCCCTACTTCGAGAGCCAGCAACTGACCCCGTTCTACAACCAGATCGACGCGGCGATCAGGTCCGTCGACCCGAACAAGACGGTGTTCTTCGAGCCCACCACACTCTTCGGCAGCCTGCCGGTGCCAACGCACCTGGGCACGGTGGACGACGAGAACTCGGTGTTCTCCTTCCACAGCTACTGCATCACGACGTCACTGTTCCCCGACCTCAGCTTCGGCTGCGACCTGAACGCCGACGTCGTATTCGCCAACGCGGCCGATTACGCGCAGGCGCACAACATCCCGGCGTTGTTGACCGAGTTCGGCGCCACCAATACCATCCCGACCATCACCGCCAGCATGCAGGCCGCCAACAAGTATCTGTGGGGTTGGACCGAGTGGGCCTACACCGGCAACGACATCACCAGTGCGTCACCGAACGGCCAAGCCCTGGTGCTGGACCCCAGCCAGCCGCCCACCGGTGACAACGTCAACTTCGACAAGCTGGTCGCCCTGTCCGAGCCTTACCCGCAACTGATTTCGGGTACCCCGACGTCGCTGTCGTTCGACAACGGTGTCTTCTCGTTCAGCTACTCCACCGACCACGCCGATGGTTCCGGTGCCTTCGGCGCCGGTTCGCAGACCACCATCTCGGTGCCCACCGATCAGTATCCGAACGGCTACACCGTGCACGTGACCGGCGGGCATGTGACGTCCGGGCCCAACGCGCCGGTGCTGATCATCAGCTCCGACGCCGGTGCAGCCACGGTGAACGTGACGGTGACGGCGACGTCCTAGTCGTCCCTGGGTCTAGGCCGCGGCGCCAGGGGCACCGGCGGGTCGCTGGCGCGCACGGTCTGGCGTATCTCACCGAGGCCCTGCACCTGCAGGGTCACCACGTCGCCGTCACGCAGCCAGCCCGGAAACGATTGCGGCGCCTCGGGATCGAGGTGCTCGATCAGCGTGCAGGTGGGGACCGTGCCGGAGCCGAAGACGTCACCGGGTGTCAGCGGCACCCCGCGGGAGGCGTAGCTGATGATCTCGCCGAAGCTCCAGTCCATGGTGCCGGTCGAGCCGAGGCCGACGATCACGTCGTTGACGATCGCGGTGGCATGCAGGCTCAGCCTGCCGTCGCGGCGATAGGGCTCGAGTTCGTCGGGGGTGACCAGATACGGCCCCAGGGTGACGCCGCTGTCCTTGCCTTTGCCCTGCCCGATGGCCAGCCGGCCCTCGTGGGCCTGTAGGTCGCGCGCGGACCAGTCGTTGAAGATGGTGTAGCCGATGATGGCCTGCTCCGCTTCGGCCACCGACAGGTCCGCCCCCGGCGTTCCGATGACGGCGGCCACCTCGAGTTCGAAGTCCTGACAAGCGCTGCCCGGCGCTGCCGGAGCATCATCGTAGGGACCCAGAACCGTTGCCGGGCAGGCGAAGTAGAACGCCGGTATCTGATACCACACATCGTCGAGCACGCGGCTGCGACCGGTCGCGGCCAGGCAGTTGCGCATGTGGTCCAAGAAGCACAGGCTGTCGCGGATCGACGGAGGACGCGGAATCGGCGCCATCAGCGCCACCTGGTCGAGGCGTGCCGTCGCCGACGGCGCGGCGAGCGCCCGTTCCCCGGCGTCGCGCAGCCCGTCCGGGCCGAGCCCGATCAGCTCCAGCAGCGTCACTCCCGGGGCAGCGGCGTGGATCACCTCACCCTGCAGCACCCCGGTCCGTTCACCGTCCTCGCTTCGATAGGTCACCCACCGCACCGATCAATCCTCACTCACCACGTCGTCGGGCGTCTTATCGGGCCGCAGTCCGCGCCAGCTCGGTTGGCGCAGCCGGCCGTCGGCGGTGCGCTCGCTGTAGCGCACCTCCCCCACCAGGTCCGGTTGAACGAACGTGACGCCCTTGGCATCAGCGCGAGGCAGCGGCGCGTCGAACGGGGATTCATCGATGGGCGTCAGCTTCTTCTTCAGAGCAGCGAGCGCGCGGTCGGTGAAGCCGGTGCCGATCCGACCCACAAACCGCAGACCATCGGCATCGGGGACGCCCATCAGCAGCGACCCGATCCCCCCGCCCCGGGCTCCCTCGCCGGCCCGCCAGCCGCCGATCACGACCTCCTGGGTCCGCCAGTGCTTCTCCTTGACCCAGGCCGTCGACCGGCGCCCCGGCTGGTAGGGGGAGTTCCATTTCTTGGCCACCACTCCCTCCCAGCCCAGCCGGCGGGACTGTTCGAGCGCCTCGGAGCCGTCGGCGGCCAACAGATCCTTAACCACCAAACCGGTTCCCTGCGCGAGTGTTTCCAGCAGGCGGCGACGGTCCCGGTAGGCCGCGCGCAGCAGCGGACGGCCATCGAGGTAGAGCAGGTCGAAGGCCCAGAACTCGACCCGAGCCGAGCGGGCGCTGTTCTGCATCGCGGCGAAGCTGGGGACCCCGGCGCTGTCGAGCGCGACGACCTCCCCGTCCAACACGACATGGTGGTCGGCAAGGCCGGTGGCCAGCGTGCGCAGCTGCGGGTACTCGCCGGTGACGTCACGCCCGCTGCGGGAGCGCAACCGTACTCGCCCGTGTTCGGCGTCGACCAGCAGCCGGTGGCCGTCCCATTTGCCTTCGAAGGCCCAGGTGTCCGGGTCGAGTCGACTCACCGAGCCGTGGGTGGCCAGCATCGGTTTCAGATCGGTGAACGCGAACGCCTGCTGGTCTTTCATCCGGTGCGCCAGCCATTGGTCGCCACCGGTCCGGATGAGCGCGTATCTGCCCGAGATCCGGTTACCGTTGAGGACGACGATCACCTCGCCCTTCTCGGCGGAGTCCTCGAACTTCTCGGTCACGTAGGTGCCCGAATCCCAGATGCGCACGGTTCCGGCGCCGTATTCGCCCTTGGGGATGGTGCCCTCGAAACTCCCGTACTCCAGCGGGTGGTCCTCGGTGCGCACCGCGAGGTGATTCACCGAGGGGGTGTCGGGCAGGTTCTTGGGCACCGCCCAGCTCACCAGCACACCGTCGCGCTCCAGCCGGAAGTCGTAGTGCAGCCGGCGGGCGTGATGCTCCTGGATGACGAAACTTTTGCCGCCGCCAGGTGCCGGGGCCCCAGCCGGGACCGGTTCGGGGGTCTTGGCCGCGTCACGTTTGGCTCGGTAGTGGCTGAGCCGGTCCGGTTTGCTCAGCGCAGGGTCCAGCCCGGCCAACAGATCGCCGTCGCGGGCGACGCGGGCCAGCACCTCGTCGTAGCGCAGCTGGCGCAGCTTCGGATCGTCCAGCTCCGCCCAGGTGCGCGGCGCCGCCACCGTCGGGTGTTCGCGGCCCCGCAGTGAATACGGCGCGATGGTGGTCTTGGCCGCGTTGTTCTGGCTCCAGTCCAAGAACACCTTGCCGGACCGCAGCTTCTTGGCCATGGCGGCGGTCACCAGCTTCGGCATGGTGCTTTCGAGTTGTTGCGCAACACGTTTGGCCACCGCGACGGCACCGGCGCTGGCCACCGGACGATCCAGCGGGGCGTAGAGGTGCAGGCCCTTGCCGCCGCTGGTGAGCGGGAACACCTCCAGGTCCAGTTGGGCCATCAGATCCCGGATCGCGCGTGCCACGTCGGCGAGTTGGCTCATCGTCACGCCCTCACCGGGGTCCAGGTCGAACACCAGCCGGGTGGATCGGCCGGGTTTGAGCACCTCGCCGCCGCGGGTCCATTCCGCCTCGAAGCGCCACTGCGGCACGTGCACTTCCAGCGCCGCCTGCTGGGCGATCCAGGCCAGACTGTCGGGGTCGTCGATGATCGGATAGGTGGTGGTGCCGGAGCGGTGCTGCACCGCGGCGCGGTGCAGCCAGGACGGTGCCGAGGACGCGAGTTGCTTTTCGAAGAAGGAGTCTTGCTCGACACCGTTGGGCCAGCGTTTGCGGGTGGCCGGGCGCCCGGCGATGTGCGGCAGCATCACCTCGGCGATGCGGGTGTAGTAGTCGAAGACCTCGCCTTTTGTGACGGCCTTGGAGGTGGCCGTTGCGGGGTAGAGCACCTTGTCGGCGTTGGTCAGTTTCACCCGCGTCGTGAACGGCTCGGCGGCCATGTAGCCAACTTACGTCGCGCCAAAGCAGGTTATCGGCACATCCGGGTGGGCATACTGGCCTCATGCGTTCCATCTGGAAGGGTTCGATCGCATTCGGTCTGGTCAACGTCCCGGTGAAGGTCTACAGCGCCACCGAGGACCACGACATCAAGTTCCGTCAGGTGCATGCCAAGGACAACGGCCGAATCCGCTATCGGCGGGTGTGCGAAGAATGCGGCGAAGTCGTCGACTACGCCGACATCGCGCGGGCGTATGAGTCCGACGACGGCCGAATGGTGGTGATCACCGACGACGACCTGGCGAATCTTCCCGAGGAGCGCGACCATGAGATCGCGGTGCTCGAGTTCGTCCCGGCCAGTGATCTGGACCCGATGCTCTATGACCGCTCGTATTTTCTGGAGCCGGCGACGAAATCGATCAAATCCTATGTGCTGCTGGCCAAGACACTGGCCGAGACCGACCGGGTGGCGATCGTGCATTTCACCCTGCGCAACAAGACCCGGCTGGCGGCCTTGCGGGTCAAGGACTTCTCCAAACGTGAAGTGATGATGGTGCACACCTTGTTGTGGCCGGACGAGATCCGCGATCCGGACTTCCCGGCGCTGGACACCAAGGTAGAGATCAAGCCCGCCGAGCTGAAGATGGCCGGGCAAGTGGTGGAGTCGATGGCCGACGACTTCGATCCCGACCGCTACCACGACAGCTACACCGAACAGCTGCACGAGTTGATCGAGGCCAAACTCGAAGGCGACGAGGCATTCGTCCCCGAGGAGCGGCCCGCCGAACTGGACACCACCGAAGACGTCTCCGACCTGCTGGCCAAGCTGGAGGCCAGTGTGCAGAAGCGTTCGACCGCCAAGAAGGCGCCGGCCAAGAAGGCGTCCGCTAAGAAGGCTCCGGCAAAGAAGGCTCCGGCAAAGAAGGCTCCGGCGAAGAAGGCAGCGGCGAAGTAGCGCCGGCAGCCGCCACCGCGGGCCGCTGGCGCACCCGTTGCGGCCACCAGAACCAGCGCCCGAGCAGCGCGGCGATGCTCGGTGTCATGAACGACCGCACGATCAACGTGTCGAACAGCAGGCCCAGCGCGATGGTGGTCCCGATTTGGCCCAGGATCCGCAGGTCACTGAAGATGAACGACGCCATGGTGGCGGCGAACACCAGCCCGGCCGCGGTCACCACCGACCCGGTCCCGCCCATCGCCCGGATGATGCCGGTGTTCAAGCCGGCGCCGATCTCTTCTTTGAACCGCGAGATCAGCAGCAGGTTGTAGTCCGAGCCCACGGCCAGCAGCAGGATGACGGCCAGGGCCAGCACGATCCAGTACAGGTGAATGCCGAACAGGTACTGCCACACCAGCACCGACAGCCCGAACGAGGCGCCCAGCGACAAGGCGACGGTGCCCACGATGACGATCGCCGCGACCAGGCTTCGGGTGATGATCATCATGATCAGCAGGATCAGGCTCAGCGCGGCGATCCCGGCGATCAGCAGGTCATACTTCGCCGCGTCGGCGATGTCCTTGTAGGTGGAGGCGGTGCCGGCCAGATAAATGTGCGAGCCCTGCAGCGGGGTTCCCTTGACGGCCTCCTTGGCGGCGTCGCGGATCTTGTCGATGTGCGCTATGCCTTCCGGGGTGGCCGGGTCACCCTCGTGGGTGATGATCATCTGCGCGGCTTTGCCGTCCGGCGACAAGAACAGCTTCATCCCGCGTTTGAACTCCGGGTTGTTGAACGCCTCGGGCGGCAGATAGAAGGAGTCGTCGTTCTTGGCTTCGTCGAAGGCCTGTCCCATGGCGGCCGGGTCGTCGTTGGCGGCCGCAGACTGATCGCTGATGCCGGAATTGGTGGCGTAGTTGTTCAACGCCAGATCGCGGTTGACCTGCTGGCTTTCGATCTGAGACGGGATCAGGCCGACCAGTTGGGGTTGCAGCGCATCGAGGCGGTCCAACGTGGCCGTCAGTTGCTCGAACTTCTCGCTGAGCTGATCGACACCGTCCTGCAGGTCGAACACCGACCGCAGTGCCCAGCAGGCGGGAATATCGAAGCAGTGCGGCTCCCAGTAGAAATAGCTCCGCATGGGCCGGAAGAAGTCGTCGAAGTTCGCGATCTTATCCCGCAGGTCGTTCATCAGCTCGATGGTGTCGTGAAAGCTTTGGGTCTCGGCGTGTGTGGCGTCGGCCAGCTGCTGCTGCAGTGCGTATTGCTGTTCCAGGGTGTGGATCGACTTCTCGGCTTCGGCGGCCTGCGTGAGCAGATCGGCCGCCCGGTCCATCTGGTATTTCAGGTTCTGGGTCTGCGCGACGCTGCCCTGGCCGACCGCGAACGGTATCGAGGTGTGTTTGAGCGGCGTACCCAGCGGCCGCGTTATCGATTGCACCTTGGCGATACCCGGGGTGTGGAACACCGCCTTGGCGACGCGTTCCAAGACCAGGAAGGACGCCGGATTGCGCAGGTCATGATCCGACTCGATCATCAGCAGTTCCGGGTTCAGCCGGGCTTGCGAGAAGTGCCGCTCGGCGGCCGCGTAGCCGATGTTGGCCGGGGCCCGGGCGGGCATGTACTCACGGGCGTCGTAGCTGGTCTTGTAGCCCGACAGGGCGAGCAACCCGATCAGGGCGACCCCGCACGCCACCACCAGAATGGGCCCGGGCCAACGGACGATGGCGGTGCCGATCCGGCGCCAGCCGCGGGTACGCATGGCCCGCGTGGGTTCGAAACGGCCGAAGCGACTGCCCACCGTGAGCACGGCCGATGTGAGGGTGAGCGCGGCGATCAGTGCCACGAAGATGCCGATCGCCGCGGGTACCCCCAGGGTGCGGAAGTACGGCAGCCGGGTGAAACTCAGGCAGAACACGGCCCCGGCGATCGTCAGGCCCGAGCCCAGCACGACATGCGCGGTGCCTCGGTACATGGTGTAGAAAGCGGTCTCCGGATCCTCGCCGGCGGCGCGCGCCTCCTGATAGCGGCTGATGAGGAAGATCGCGTAATCGGTCCCCGCGGCGATCGCCAGCAGGGTCAGCAGATTCGTTGAGTACGTTGATAATCCGATAATCTCGCGGTAGCCCAGGAACGCGACGAAGCCACGAGCGGCGGCCATTTCGATGGCGACGGTCAACAGCGCCAGCGCGGTGGTGGCGACCGAACGGTAGACGGCGAACAGCATGACCGCGATCACCAGGAAGGTGATCGCGGTGACCTTGTTGGTGCCTTCACTGCCCACCGAGAACTGGTCGGCGACCAGCGGTGCCGCACCGGTGACATAGGCGTGGACGCCGGGGGGCGCGGGCGTGCGCTCGACGATGTCGCGAACGGCGGCGACGGACTCGTTGGCCAAGGTCTCGCCCTGGCTGCCGGCCAGAAACACTTGTGCCAGTGCCGCTTTGCCGTCGTTGCTCTGCGAGCCGGCAGCGGTCAGCGGATCGCCCCAGAAGTTCTGGATGTGTTGGACGTGTCGGGTGTCGCGCGCGAGCTCGGCGATCAGGGTGTCGTAGAAGCGGTGCGCCTCGTCGCCGAGCGGCTGGTCGCCTTCGATGACGATCATCGCGGCGCTGTCGGTGTCGTACTGCTGGAACACTTTTCCGATGCGCTTGGCCGCCTGATACGACGGCGCGTCCGGGGAGCTCATCCCCACGTTGTGGGCTTCGGCCACCACCTCTAGTTGCGGGACGAGACTGTTCGTCACCGCGGCGAGCGCCACCCAGAACAGCACGATCGGAACCGCGAACCGGCGGATGGTGCGCGGCCAGAAGGGTCGGCGGCCGTCCTCGCTCATCCGGACTTGTCCAAGCAGAAGGTGTAGGCGCTCATGGTGTCGACGATCCTTTCGTCTTTGAGCTCACCATCGATGAAGATGCGGCAGCCGAGCATGCTTCCGTTGCCCTGCGCTCGCAGGTCGGCGATCACGGCCGGTTCGGTCGTCGTCTCCTGGTATCTCCAGGGCAGCGGGGCGTCGATGACCTGCTGTGGCGCGGCGTTGACATCGAGGTAGTTGATGGTGGCGGTGGCTCCCGGCGCGCCGAAGACCTCGTAGACGACGTTTTTGGGGTTGAACGGGACGATTTCCTCCCCCGAGTCGCTGCTGGTCGACGTGGTGTCGCCCGAGCCGAAGATGCCGTGCAACCGATAGACGCAGAACGCCGCAACGGCGACCACCACCACGGCGACGATGACCATCCACCCCCGCCGGACCAGGCCGGAAAGTGACGGACTGCGCACCGGCCAAGCGTACGGTACGGAACCGTACGGCTTCAATGGCCCGGCGGTGATGATTTCGGGCTGGGGGCGTCAGCGCGCGCCGCGGGTGAGGCCCGGAAGCACCACTTGGTCGACGAGATCCGCCACGGTGCGCGCCGTGGTCTCCCGGCCGGACACCAGGGAGCGGAAGATGAGATACCCGGGCAGGACGTCCCACAGGTCGTCGTTGATGGCGGCGGCATCGATCTCACCGCGGTCCACGGCCTGCCCCAGGATGTGGAGCATCAGCGCCTTGCGCTGATCGATGAACTGGTGCTGCATCGCGTCGTTGAGTGCGGGGTTTCGCGACACTTCCACCAGCACGGCGCGGATGGTGCCCGCATGCCGGGCGGTCTGTTCGCAGATCAGCTCGCCCAGCCGCACCAGGTCGCCGCGCAGGGTGCCGGTGTCGGGTGGGACGGCGACCTGGCGGATGCCTTCGGTGAATGCGGCCAGCACCAGTTCAGCCTTGGACGGCCAACGCCGGTAGACCGTGGCCTTGCTGGCGCGCGCGGTGGCCGCAACCGCGTCGACCGTCAGCCGGTCGTAGCCGTTCTCCTGCAACAGTTGCAAGGTTACGTCCAACAGCTCGGCTTCACGCGGCGACCACGTCGAGGTGCCGGCAAGGTCGACGTTCTGACTCACGGCATCAACCATAGAGCGCCGCCGGCAAAGTCTGCGCTCGATCCTGGCTAGAAGGGCGGCGGATCATTGCAGGCCGCGCGTGCATTTCGTTCGGCGGCTGCGGCGGCCTCGGCGGCCAGACGGACTTCGTTGTGATTGCGCTCCAGCCGAATCCGGTAGGCCCGGTCCTGCGCCCGCGTGCGCCTGCGAGTCGGCATCATCAGCCCGCGGTTGCCCGTCGGCGACCACTCCGGCAGGTTCAGCTCACCGGTGGGCGCGGCCAGCTGGGGGAAGTACAGGGCGCCACCGGGTTTGGTGACGTAGGTGTGCCCGGTCGGGGCGATCCAGATGACCGTTCCGTCCGGTTCCTGCCGGTCACGCCACCCGTTGGCGCCGGTCCAGAACGTCTTCAGCAGGTGGTGTCTTCGACTGTTCAAGAACACACTCTGAACGGAGAACGAACCATGTCCACTACTCACCCCGTCGACACCGCCATCCCGACCCACGTCCGCATCCGCAACACCGACCCGAACCGCCGCGGCTGCCACGCTGCTGATGCCATTGTGTGCCGTGCCGACCGCCTGGCAGACGCACTGCTGGAGTCCGGCTGGTTCGCGGTGCTGCCGGACCTGATCGCCCCGGAGCTGCAGCGGGCACTGCTCGCTGGGCGCTGCACCGATGGCATGGAACGGACGCTGGACATCGCCATCGAGAACCTGTCAGAGGGCAGTGCAACGCTGCCGGACATGAACACCACCACCATTCCCCCACGCCGGCCCGCACTACCCGTTGGCGCCACCAGTTGCGATGACTTCGACCCCGAGGATGACACCCGGATCGTGCAGGCCGACCTCGGTGGCGTCGTGCTCTGGGCCGTGCAGGACCGCGACGGCCAGTTGCCGCTAGACGAAATCGCCATCATGGTTGATGGCTGCGACCTGACAGACGCGTACTCAGCGGCACGGCTGCGCGAGCTGATTCCCACGCTGGAACGCGCTGCGGACCTCGCCGACCAGTGGGCGGGCAAGCGATGACCGCAGACGAGCAGCAGCGGGCACGTGTCCGCGCAGCGGCTGCGGTGCTTCCCGGCGAGAGCTGGTCTGCCAGTGAGCTGCACGCCCTCGCGGACTTTCTTGATTCGATAATCGCGGCTCGCAGGCGAGTGGCCACGACCGCCGGACGGCCCAAGCTGTCACTCGTCGGCGGTACGGTGCGGTCATGAAGCGCCTGATCCTCGCCGCGCTGGTGGCAACCACGGTCATCATGACCGGAGTCGCCCACGCTGACCCGGCTGGCAACGCCATCTGCCGCCTGCTCGCTGCCGGGAACACGCCGAGTGGCCTGGAATCCTCGGTGACGGTGCGCCAGGTGCTCGGGCCGGACGCGACCAGCGCCGACAAGCGGGTCTACATCCGATCAGTGGTCGCTGGGCAGTGCCCACAGTTCCTCTGGCGGTTCTAGCAGCACGACAGCACGAAAGCGGCCCCCAGCGTGATGCTGGGGGCCGTTTTCGTGCTGGTCAGACGGGGTGGCGGGGTGACCCCCATCGGGCCGTGGAGCGCCGCTCGTGGCTTAGGCGGCGTATCCCCCCGTCAGGAAAAAAACAAAGAGCCATGCATGACTATCCGTTGGAAAAAAAGGATGGGGGGGATGATGCCAATGCACGAGCGGCATGTTTGGCCCTGGTCAGGGGCCTCCCCCCACCATCGCCTGACCTGCGGCGATGCCAGCCGCACCCACGCGCAACGCTCTGACCAGCAACGGTTGCGCGGCCCGGTGCCTGACCGACGACGACGATCAGGCGACCGGGCTGCGACTTCCGCCACGGCCGCGGCGTGTCCGATGCACCGCGGCCGGCGTCACCGGACTGGCCGAAGGAGAGCGGCGCCCGGTGGTGTTTTAGGGTCCGGCTGTTCAGGCGGTATCGGCGTGTACTTCTGACAGCCGGACCGGCTCTTAGCTGCTGCCGTCGTCGGTGATGCTGAAGCGCCCGATCCGCTCGGGCCGCATCACCTGCCAGCCGATGCGCCAGGTGGCGCGCAAGAGTGTGGCGTCGTTGGCGAACAGCGCGTGATCGGATTGCGCGATGTTGACTTGCCCGACGGCGGACACGATGGCGGTGGGGTCAATCACCATGCCGGAGTTGGCCGGGATGAACGGGGAGCGCAGCACGGGCAACGACAGCAGCATCGGCTGGGCGTCGGAGGTGCCAGCGCCGAGCAGGCTGGCGTTGATCTGGTCGCCACCGACTTTGAGCTTCCGCAGCGCCGCCCACACGTCCGGGCTGACGACGATATAGCCGGGTACGGCGAGGTTGGACTCAAGTTCGGCGATGAGGTCGACCAGGCCGTCGAGATTCTGGCCGACTTCGCCGCCGTCGACCAGGCCGTCGGTGTTCAACAGTCCGGTGGACCCGGTGGCCGGCGGTGTGGGCGCGACCTCACCGAGGTACGACAGATCAGCCTTGCGGATCAGGTCACGGGCGACCGATTGCGCGGTCTGGCCGGGGGTTTCGGGCTGGCGGTGCTGCTCGTTTGAGATGGACACCAGGCGGGCCAGCTTGCGGGTGTGGATGACGACCTCGGACAGCTCGGGGGCGGAGTCGTTGATTTCGCCGCCCTCGGCGACGTAGGTGGCGGATTCGTCGTCCTTGACGTAGGCGACGCGCAGGCTCGGCTGGTCGCCCTCGATCTGCCCGGAAACGGTGCTGGTCCTCAAGATGAGGGATTCGGGGACGACATCGCCGGCGCCGAACGAGAACTTGTCTTGCGCCCACGCGACGGTGGTTAACGGGGTAGAGAGTTCGATACCGGACATTGGCCGGGTGTCCTTTCAAACGGGTGCGGCCCGGAAAGCGCGCACATCAAATTGGATTCGATGGGCGCGGCTCCGGGCCGCATCCGATTCCCCCGCTCCGGGCGAGTATGTGGTGATTCTACCTTTCCGGGGGCGCGAACGCTGACTGCCAGCTGTTCGGCTTGGATTGCTGGGCACCGATGCCGCTGGTCAGTCCACCCCGGGGCGGTAGGGGTTGTGCATGGCCTACGACGCCGAGTTCCTGCCTTGCTCGGGTGACTGCGGTGGTGACCTTCTCGGGGTCGACGGTGCCGTCGTCGGCGAGTAGGTCGGCCAGTTCAGCTACCGCGAACACCGCTGCTGGTTTCACCCCGGCCGCGTCGATCAGCCGCTCAGCGTGCTGCTGCTGCAGGGCGGCGACCGTGGTCTCGGCGGTGGTGGCGCGTTCCCGGTATCCGGCGGACTCGCGGCGCAGCTTCTCCACGTAGTCGCGACCGAACTGTTCGACCGTTTCGTCCTGGGCGTCGGTGTCAGTCGCGGAATCCGGTTCTACGGCTTGAGCTTCAGCCGTCTCTGCAGTCTCGGTGGCCTCGGTGTCGGCCGGGGCGTCGGTGGTCGTGGTGTCGGTGTCAGTCATGGGTGTCTCCTTCGTTGTCGGGGTGGTGTCCACCGCCGGCGGCGACGATGGCGGCCAGATCCGGCCAGCCGAGCAGTTCGGGCGTGGACTGGCCGGTGGTGACCAGATGCCAGGCCGTCATCGCGTCGGTGCGACTGGTCTTCGACTTGGGCCGGCCGGTGCGGCGTGCCCATTGCTGGTAGTCGGCGCGAATGGTATCGGCTACCTCGGTTTTCGATTCGTTGGTGAATGTGCGCTCGGGGTGCCCGATGCGCGGGTCGTCGTCAAATAGGTCGCTCATTCGTCTTCCATCCATTCTCTCGGGATATACGGGATTCTCGGCGCGGGCTGCGCCGGATATTCAGCGTGACTCGGGCAGGTGGCGCTGTTGCGCCACGGGCAACTCTTGTCGCAGCGGGTGAACTGCTCGGTCACAGGTCGGCCTCACTGTCGACCAGCCGCAGAACGGCATCAGCGGTGTCGAGTACGCCCGGAGCTGCCACGGACACGGTGCGGCGGCGACCATCGCGGCCTTTCGCGGTGTAGATGTCGTGCGGCTGGTTGTCACGGTGATCAGGCTGCGGATGCCAGCGGTACTCAAAAATGACACCCTTTTCGATCTCCAACTGAGTCCGCACTGGGCGGCCGTCGGCGTAGGTGTCGAAATCGCGGCCGTCGCGGCAGAAGACGGCGGTGGACTCGATGACCGTGCGCGTCACGTCCTCCAGGAACTGCTGGATCATCTCGTTCTCGTCTTCGGTGAGCGGGTACTCAGCATCGACCTGGCTGAGTCGGTCAATCACGTACTCGAGCCGCGATTTCGCTTCGGCGGCGCAGAATTTCAGGTAGTCGATGGGGTTCGGGTCGGTCATTTGGTTGCCTTTCGTCGGCTGGTGGTTGGTGGTTGGTACTGCGCGGCCCACACACCCGGCGGCGGTCGCCGGGGATGTGCTTCGGCTATCCACTGCGCGCAGCGGTCGATCACCGGGCAGCGGGCGCAGACCGAGATGGCCTCCTGGGCGGCCTGGCGGTCACCATCTGCGGCCCGGTCGAACAACGTGACATGCGACCGGCACGCAGCACCGGGCAACTTCGGGACGCCGGCCAGCACCGCGGCCAACAACTCGACGGCACCGCCATCTCGGGCGGCGTCTCGGCGGGGCCGGCGGGCCGTGTGGGTGCTCACTCGACCACCGCCTGAGTTTGCTGACAGTCCCCGTGATGCCCTTGCTTCGGGACGTGCCAGCCACACTCGGTGCACCGGCCGGGGCCGGTTGGTGGGGTGAATCCCAAGGTGTCCGAGCCAGTTTCGTCCGTCCCCCCGTCCGAACCCGTCCGACCTGTCCCAAACATTCCCTGACCTGCGGATTCAGCGGGACGGGTAGCTACGCCCCGGACGGGCAGGGTGTCCACCGGACAGGTAGAGCCGTCCGGCACTTCCAGGCCGTCCCACGATTGTTGCTGGTCACTGCCGGTTTTGGACGTACCGGACGACTTCGGACGGAGGTAGCGCGAAAACACGTCGGCCAGGTCTTCCAGACGGTAACCGCGCGCCGTTTTCTCGGTGTTATGACCGGGCTTCACCTTGTACTCACGCAACCGGTAGGCGAGTTTGCTGGGATTGAGGTCGAACCCGTCCCACGGCGACTCATCCACTTTGCGGAGTTCCGCAACGAGGTCCGCAGACGACAGGAACGACACCCCGCGCTCGGTGAACACCTCACGGATGTCAATCAGCAGTCGCACGCCCAGCGACCGGTCCTCATCTTCGCCATCAGCTCGGGCGACCAGCACCGCACAGGCCGTGCGGGCCAGCTCCGGCCAGCGGCCACCGGCCGCGTCGGCAATCGCGATGAGCGGCTCCCAGGTATCGGCGGCACGGTCCTCCACCGGCATCTCCGGTTCGGCATCGGCCAGGGCCTCGAGCTGAGTGGCGCACCACGCGGCGAGCCGGTCGCGCAGGTCGGCCAGAATCGGGCCATCACGCCGGCTGCGGAACTGCGCCACCTTCTCGTCGGGCTTGCGGCGCCGCAACGTGATGTTGACCGCCCGGTCGGTGATGGTGTCGGGCATCTGCCCGATACCCGCCAAAGCGGCCATTGCGAACGTCGGGAACTCGGTCGGCACCTGGGCGGGTCCGACGCAGCGCAGAGCCGGCCGACCACGCTGGTGACCGGCATTGAGCAGGGCGCGCAAGTCTTCGTTCTGCTCGGCTACCTTCTTGGACCCGAACAACGTGTCGGCCTCATCGACAAGCAGCGTCGGCGGATGCTCGTCGCCGATGCTGCGGTAGATGGCGGCCACCGTCGCGTTCACTGACATCAGCGGCTTATGGCATGTTCCGGCTACGACATCTAGCAGGCGGCTCTTGCCGCAACGCTTTTCGGGACTGTTGATGACTAGGCGCGGCGCATGTTGGAACGCCTCGACCGCATGGGTGGCCGTCGCCCATAGCACCACCCCGACCGCCGCGTGCTCGTCCGGGAACACCACGTACCGGGTGAAGGTGTTCAGCGTGTCATCGAGCAGCCGCGCGCCATCTGAGCTGTCCTCGGCATACCATTCGCGCAATTCCTGGGCGTAATCGTTGTCCCTCACGCGCCCAGCCCCTTGCGGCGCGCCCACGGATGCTCGGCCCGAAAGGCACTACGCTGCCGGATCTCCTGCGCCACCTTCGGCCAGTCGGCCGCGGCTGCTACGGCTTTCGCCGCCTCGGCTCGGGCCTCTTGAGCTGTTTCGACTCGTAGTGCATGGTGCTGAGCCGCATCGAGTACGGCTGCCCACTTCTGAGGGTGATCGTCGGGCAGCGACCGCCAGGCCGCAGTGCCGACCAATGGGAATCGGCCGCCAGCATCGACGTAAGGCTTCACGAACAGATGCACGTCGTACCAACTGACTTGGCGAGATGAAATGGCACTCATTTGGCCACGCCCGCCCGTGCGCGACAGACCGGCCCACGGTGGTGACTGACGCTCACCTTGTCCGTCAGTGGCCGAGAACAGTCCAGGCACTTGCAGCTCAGTCGGTACCCAAGCCGTTGCGCTTCGGCCAGCACCCATGCCTCGTAACGGTCCTCGGCGGTCGGCGCTGCGAACCCGTCTTCACGGCGGTGGCGGGTAGGATGGGGAGCGGTGTGAGTGGTGGCGGTGCCCCTGGCGAAAGCTGGGGGCGCGTCATTTGTAGGGGGACTCCCGGTCGGCGAGGCGCTCATTAGGCACCACCCGCTCGGACGGGACGCAGTAGCTCGGCCAGGCGATTCCGCTGCTCATTAGTCAGCGGCGGGCGTTGCGCCAGCACCTTTTCGATGTAGTCGGCGATTTTCGCTTCGGCGAGGTCGCGGCGGCGACCTTCAACCTGATCGGGGTGGTGCCGCACGGCGGCGGCTAGCCTGTTGCGGGCTGTGAGAGCGCGAGACATGCGCGGGATTCCTCCGGGGCCGGAAGTGCGCCATCGCTCGCGTTAACGGCGTGGCTTGAATCCCGCGATGTCAGAGCGTCGCGGCGCTCGACAAATGAGCCTACTGCATAGGCGGCACGGATACGTCGAGCGTTCTCCCGCGTGTCCACTCCTGCGCCCATTCCACTGCGCTGTCGGCGGATACCTGACGGTCCAGGCCGCAGAATGGGCACTTCCACCGCCATCCACTGCGTCCGTGGCGCGGGTCATATGCGGCGGGCGTCAACGCATATGGTTCGACCTGGATGCCGTTGATGGTCGCACCTTTGAAATCGGGCATGTTCTTCTTGCGGAGTGGCTTGACCTGTAGTCCGGCAGGGGCCACGGTGATCTCGTTGAAGATGTGCCGCTTGTGGGCGCCTCCACCAGTGCATATCACGGTGATCGTCTCGTCGCTCATCGCCACTTCACCTGCACTCTCTCCGGCTTAAACTCCTTGCCGCCCTTACCGACTGGCATGACGGTTACCTCCATGAGTACGTCCATCACGGCCCGCAGTCGATCCGGTGACAGCTCTGCAACCTTCGCCGCGACCTCAGGGGTGCCCAGCGGTAGATCATCGAAGATTCGCACTCGCTCGGCATCGTTCTGACGCTGCTCGATGTCGGCCAGCTTTGCGTTGACCCGCTCGGTCATCGCGGCATACCCGCGGCCGTCGATCAATCCGTCGGCCCGCTCGGCGGCGATCTCGTCCAGCCGCGCCAGCAGGGTGGCACGTTCCACCCGCAGAGCTTCGGCGTCGGCGGTGTCATGCTGGCGGCTCTTGAGCAGATCGACAGCGTCGGGGGCTTCCAGGGTGCCGACGATCCACGCATGAATCATGGGTTCGATGTGCTCGGCGCGGATCGAGCAGCCGTAGCAGCCCTTGCAGGCGTAGGTGATCGTGTGCGCGATGGTGCCGGGGCGGCGGGCCTCGCCGGCCTTGAGCCGACCCGGTTGCCCGCCCGTTCGCTGCATAACCCAGTGGCCAGACAGGTGGTGCCCGCAGCCGCCGCAGATCAACATGCCGGTGAGTAGGTGCTTGGATACCGCCTTGGGTCCGGGCTTGCGGCCGGGGGCGTTCATCTTGTTCTGCACGGCACGCCACAGATCTGGGTCGACCAGCGGCGTCCAGGTGCCCGGCCCCAGGATCTCGCCCTGATAGTCGCGCAACGCGGCATTGCGTGGTGCACGCATGAACAGCGACACGGTCGAGGGGGTCCAGGGCTTCCCAGTCAGTCCGTAGTGACCGGCATCGTTGAACAATGCCGCAACGTCTTTGAGGCTGGCGCCGGCCAGGATCGCCCGGTACGCCTCGGCGACCAACGGGGCGGTCACCGGGTCCGGTTCGCGGGTGCCGTCGTCATCGCGCTTGTCGCCGACGAATGGCAGATACCCGAACGCTCTACGCCACTTCGGCTTACCCGACTCCGCGCGCTGGCGGGCGGCTCGGAGCTGGCGCACGCGCATCATGGCGATTTCGTGTTCGGACACCGCCGTTTTGATGTGCACCGTCAGGACACCGGTCGGACTGTTCAGGTCGATGTCGCCCTGTCCGGTCGTGGCGAACAGCACCGGCCGGCCGACACCCGCGAAGAACCGCCGCAGTTCTTCCAGTTCGCGCATCATGCGCCAGCCGCGGTCCTGGTCCCACGCCGCGATGGCGTCGACCTTGCCCGCCTTGATGTCGGACAGCAGTCGGTCCCACTCGGGGCGTTGCTTGCCGTTACTGGCGCTGCGGTCATTGTCGACGTAGTGGCCGGCAACGCGCCAGCCCTTGATCTCGCACAGTGCGGCGGTGTCCTCGCGCTGCCGGCTGACCCCGGCTCGCTTGTCCTGCGGATCGCTGCTGATCCGCAGGTAGCAGCCCGCCCGAATCTGTTGCGTTGCACTGTTCACCCTTGTAGGGTACTTCATGCAGTCGATAATGCAGGCGGCACAGCAGCTTGAGGTTGGACGCGTGTGTCGGGCCGAGGGGGTAGGGGACCGTGTGGTCGATGTCGGCGTACTCCGCCGGGCGCCCGCAGCCGGGGAACCGACATGTCACGTCACGGCAGCGTACAAAATCGGCCAGCGCCGTCGACGGACGATAGCCCGGCTCCGGTGGGGCATCCTGCGGGTGGCGAACCGTCCGCAACTTGGCCGACCTGGCGACCTTGCGCACCGCCTCCGCCGATAGGCCGCCGAATCCCGGTACGTACCCCGGCGCCTCGGAGCGGCCGTCGAGGGTGGCTTGTTCGGCCATCACGTGGATCATCACTGCACCCAGGGGGGCCTCGCCGGTGGCGGCCGGACATTCCGGGGAGCCGCATTCGCACGCCATCGTGGCCGCACCCGCCGTGAGCGCCTTCAAGGCATCCGCGCGCCGCTCGTCCTTGGTGCGCGGATCGGATTTGCAGACGGTGGCGGCAAGTTCGTTGAGCCGCTGATCGAAGGCCAACGCGTCGGGGGTGCGGACGTCGCCGAAAATCTCAGCCAGGCCCGAATGATGCGGCACCACCCCGATCTGGCGGGATTGGTCACGGACGCGAGCCTCGCGCACCGCAGCCGGTTCCAGAACCTGCACCCAGTAGTCGACCGCTTCGACGATGCGATTCCGCGACCAGGCGCCCCACCGGGGCGCGTTACGCTCCAGCCACCGGTCCATCCGCGGGATCGCCCCCGGATCGATCATCAACTCGGTGCGCTTGGTCACCGCCGCCACCACTTGGTAGTCCACCACACCGGCAGCAAACAGCGCCCCGAGCTTGGGCAACCGCTCAGCCAGCGCCAGGCCGATGTTCAACTGTCCAGCCGCGCGCCCACGGCTGATGCCCTGGGCGGCCGCGATCTCGGCGGCCACCGCCTCCCACCCGTCAATGGCCCAGATCTCGCGCCCGGCGGCGGGCTGCTCAGCCTGCCGGCGGCGGTAGAGCTCAGCCCCGGCAGCAAATACCCGCGCCAGTGCGGCCGACTGCAGCCGGGCCGCATGCTGCATGACATCGACCAGGCCCGCGTTGCCTAGACCGCCGAGGACGGCCAGCGTCGGCAACTTCGTTTCGAACATACATTCGATGATACCTGAACCGGCCGACACGCGCAGGCGCTCCGGGGGCCGCGCGGGGGTGAATTAGAACGTGTTTCAAAAAAAGGGTTCAGCTCGCCACTGATCCTTGTTAGCGTGCCTACGTGATCCTGGACAGATTCCGACTCGATAACTCCGTCGCCGTCGTAACCGGCGCCGGCCGGGGCTTAGGCGCGGCGATCGCGGTCGCGTTCGCCGAAGCCGGCGCCGACGTCGTCATCGCTGCGCGTACCCGTTCCCAACTAGAGACCGTCGCCGAACAGGTCGAAGGCGTCGGGCGTCGCGCCCACATCGTGGCCGCCGACCTGGCCCACCCGGAGGAGACCGCCAAGCTGGCCGGCGAGGCCGTCGGGGCCTTCGGCAAGCTCGACATCGTCGTCAACAACGTCGGCGGCACCATGCCCAACACGCTGCTGACCACCTCGACCAAGGACCTCAAGGACGCGTTCACCTTCAACGTCGGCACCGCGCACGCCCTGACCAGCGCCGCGGTGCCGCTGATGCTGGAACACTCCGGTGGCGGATCGATCATCAACATCACCTCGACGATGGGACGGCTGGCCGGGCGCGGATTCGCCGCCTACGGCACCGCCAAGGCCGCACTGGCCCACTACACCCGGCTGGCCGCCATGGATTTGTGCCCGCGGATCCGGGTCAACGGCATCGCACCGGGATCGATCCTGACCTCCGCGCTGGACGTGGTGGCGTCCAACGATGAGCTGCGCGAGCCGATGGAGAAGGTGACGCCGATGCGCCGCCTCGGTGAGCCGGACGATATCGCTGCTGCCGCAGTCTATTTGGCCTCACCCGCCGGTAGCTACCTCACCGGCAAGGTGCTCGAAGTCGACGGCGGCCTGACGTTCCCGAATCTCGATCTGCCCATCCCCGACCTGTAGAGGAAACCGGTATGCCCATTCGCGTCGCCCAGATCGGCACCGGCAACGTCGGCGTGCACGCACTCAAAGCGCTGATCACCAACCCCGAATTCGAGCTGACCGGTGTATGGGTCTCCTCGGACGCCAAAGCGGGAAAGGACGCCGCAGACCTCGCCGGGGTGGGCACACCGACCGGCGTGACCGCCACCACCGACCTGCAGCAGGTGCTCGACGCCAAGCCCGACTGCGTGGTCTATACCGCGCTGGCCGACAACCGGCTCGTCGAGGCGCTCGAGGACTTCAAGCGCATCCTGGCCGCCGGGATCAATGTGGTGGGCAGCAGCGCGGTGTTTCTGCAATACCCGTGGGACGTGATCCCGGCGGAGATGCTGGCGCCGATCGAAGAGGCTGCGCGCCAAGGCGGTTCGAGCCTGTTCGTCAACGGCATCGACCCGGGCTTCGCCAACGACCTGCTGCCCTTGGCGTTGGCCGGTACCTGCCAGAGCATCCAGCAGATCCGCTGCATGGAGATCGTCGACTACGCCACCTATGACAGCGCGGCCGTCATGTTCGACGTGATGGGATTCGGCAAGCCGATGGACGAGACCCCGATGCTGCTGCAGCCCGGCGTGCTGAGCCTGGCGTGGGGTTCGGTGGTACGCCAGCTGGCGGCCGGACTGGGTCTCGAACTCGACTCGGTCGAGCAGTCCCACGTTCGGGTGCCCGCACCGGAGGACTTCTCCATCTCCGCCGGCGACATCGCGAAAGGCACCGCGGCCGCATTGCGATTCGAGGTGCGCGGAATGGTCGACGGCGAGGCCGCGGTGGTCCTCGAACACGTCACCCGGCTGCGCGACGACCTGTGCCCGGAATGGCCTCAGCCAGCCCAGCCCGGCGGGTCCTACCGGGTCGAGGTGACCGGCGAGCCGTCGTACGCGCTGGACCTGTGCTTGTCCAGCCCCAACGGCGACCACAACCACGCCGGCCTGGTGGCAACCGCGATGCGGGTGGTCAATGCGATTCCCGCGGTGGTGGCCGCCGAACCGGGTATCCGGACCACCCTGGATCTGCCGCTGGTCACCGGACGGGGGCTCTACGCTCGTCCTTGATGACGCGCACGGGCAAGCCGGTACGGGGAAAGCCGGGCTGGTATCTGCTCGGGCCGGCGTTCGTCGCCGCTATCGCCTACGTCGATCCGGGCAACGTCGCCGCCAACGTCAGTGCGGGCGCGACGTTCGGGTACCTGCTGGTCTGGGTGATCATCGCCGCCAACGTGATGGCCGCGCTGGTGCAGTACCTCGCCGCCAAACTCGGCCTGGTGACCGGGCTGTCGCTGCCCGAAGCGGTCGGCAGTGTTGCTCGCCGCCCGACCCGGATCGCATACTGGCTGCAAGCCGAATTAGTGGCGATGGCAACAGATCTCGCCGAAGTGGTGGGCGGTGCCATCGCCCTCAACCTGATTTTCGGGCTCCCGTTGATGCTAGGCGGACTGATCACCGGGGCGGTGTCGATGGCTTTGCTCGTCTTCGGTGACCGGCGCGGCCCGCGGGCTTTCGAGCAGGTCTCCAGCGGGCTGTTGGCCATCATCGCGATCGGATTCCTGGCCAGCCTGGTAGTCGGACCGCCGCCAATGACCGATGTCGCCGGCGGGCTGGTGCCCCGCTTCGACGGCACCGAGAGCGTGTTGCTGGCGACCGCGATCCTGGGCGCCACCATCATGCCGCACGCGGTGTATCTGCACTCCGGCCTGGCCCGCGACCGGCATGGCCACGCCGAAGCCGGGCGAGCCCGGCAACGCCTGCTACGGGTGACCCGGTGGGATGTCGGCCTGGCGATGCTGGTGGCTGGCTCGGTGAACCTGGCCATGTTGGTGGTCGCGGCCGCGCACCTGGCCGGCCGGGAGGGAACCGGCACGATCGAGGGTGCGCACGCCGCGGTGGGCGATGCGCTCGGCCCCACCGTCGCGCTGTTCTTCGCCGTCGGGCTGCTGGCCTCGGGCCTGGCATCGACGTCGGTCGGCGCCTACGCCGGGGCGATGATCATGCAGGGCCTGCTGCGGATGTCGGTGCCGTTGATGTGGCGCCGGCTGCTCACCCTGATCCCGGCGCTGGTGATCCTGGCGGTCGGGACCGACCCCACCCGGGCGCTGGTGATCTCCCAGGTGGTGCTGTCCTTCGGTATCCCGTTCGCCCTGGTGCCGCTGATCCAGCTCACCGGTGACCGCGAGCTGATGGGCGCCGACGCCAACCGGCGGCTGACGTCGGCACTGGGCTGGACCATCACGGTGGTGATCGGCGTGCTCAACGCGGCGCTGATCTACCTGACCGTGACCGGAACCGGCTGAGCGTCAGGAGCTCAGGACGCTCTCGCGCGCGCTGGCCTTCTCCTCGTAGTACTTGGCCCGCTCATCGACCATCTTGAGGAACCCGTCAACCTGCTCGCGGGCCTGCTCGCCCTCGGGGCCGAAGCCGTCGCGCTCGAAGACCTTCCAGAACCGCAGCACCGGCTGCACCACGTCGTCGTGGTGGATGCGCAGGTCGTAGATGCCCGCCTTGGCGATCAGCAGGGCGTTCTCGGCGAAGCCGGGCATGTTCATGCCGGGCATCGCGAAGCCGAGCACCTCGTCGCGGATGGCGCACATGGCCTCATCCGGCGAGATGTCCAGGGCCGCGTCCATCAGGTTGCGGTAGAACACCATGTGCAGGTTCTCGTCCAGAGCAACGCGGGCCAGCAACTGGTCGGCGATCGGGCAACCCGAGGCCTTGCCGGTGTTGCGGTGCGACACCCGGGTGGCCAGTTCCTGGAACGACACGTAGGCCAGCGCCTGCAGCGGAGTCTTGTCGCCGGAGTCGTACCCGGCGATGGTGTGCTGCATCCGCATGTTCTCGAGGTTCACCGGGTCGATGCCCCGGGTGACGACCAGGTAGTCGCGCAGCGCGATGCTGTGGCGGCCCTCCTCGGCGGTCCACTGCCCGACCCAGGAGCCCCAGGCGCCGTCCCGGCCGAAGCGGGTGGCGATTTCGCGGTGGTAGGACGGCAGGTTGTCCTCGGTCAGCAGGTTGACCAACAGCGCGGCCTTGGCGACCGGGTCCAGCGGCGAGTCTTCGGGAACCCAGTCCTCGCCGCCGAGGAACGCGAAGTCCCGTCCCCTGCTCCAGGGCACATAGTCATGGGGCAGCCATGGCTTGGCGGCCTTGAGGTGGCGGTTGAGGTTTTGCTCGACAATCGGTTCCAGTTCATGCAGCAGCGCCGCCTGGACGTTGGTCATCTTCGCTCCATCCCGGATCGACATGTGGGCAGTCGATTGGCCCCCCAGCCAACCTACGGTTCCGTAGGTTTGGCCCCACGGTAGACAGACAGCCGGGGACATGTCAACCTCCGGATTGCGCTCTTCGGGCGCATTCCGCGATCGAGAATCGCGGACCGCAGCAATCCGCCGCTAGGTCGTGGCGCGGCTTTCCGAGTGTCGTTTGAGCCCGTCGGCCTCCATATCGACATAGCGCCGGATGCGGCCACCGGCGAGCAATCGGCCGAGCCAGGCCATCGGACCGGTCAACGTAAAAGTCAGCACGGCCGCAACGCCGGATCCGGCCGCAGTGAGCTCGTGGTAGCCGGTGAACCGGATTCCCGCCGCCGACGCCGTCCAGGTGAACGACCGCTCGTTAGCCAGCTCGGTGACGGTCCAGACCATCGGCCGACCGGTGGGTTGCCGGACCCGCGCGGTGCTGCCGACGCGCAACGGCCCGGAGTCGAGCCGGGTGATCTCGCGCATGGACGCCGTCCAGTCCGGCCAGCGCTCGACGTCGGTCAACACCGCCCACACGTCGGCGGGGCGAGCGGCGATGGTGTCGCTGCGGGTGTAGCGCATCGCGTGCTCCTTTCCCTCACCGGCACGCTACCGACAAACCGCCGAGCAATTGGCCGAGATGGCCCAGCGCCCGGGCGTAATCGTGGTCGGCCGGGGTGCCGTAGCCCAACACGATTCCCTGGGCCGCTGCCGACCCGTGCCAGAACGGCGCCAGACCGGTCAGGGCGATCTTTCGCTGCTGGGCGGCGGCCAGGATGTCGGCCTCCGATGGCCCCTCGGGCAACAACAGCACCGCGTGCAGCCCGGCCGCGATGCCCTGCAGGGGCATCGTCGGAGCACAGTCGGCGACGGTGGCGACCAGCGCGTCCCGGCGGTGGCGATAGCGTCGCCGCATGCGCCGGATATGCCGGTCCAGCGCCCCGGACTCGATCAGTTCGGCCAGCGCCAGCTGGGCCAGGACGTCGGTGCCGCGGTCGGCGCGCCGCTTGGCCTCGACGACCGGCTCGACCAGATCGGCCGGCAGCGCGAGCCAGCCGAGGCGCAGTCCCGGGGCGAGGCTCTTGCTGGCGCTGCCGGCGTAGACGACCTGTTCCGGGGCCAGGCCCTGCAGCGCGCCCACCGGGTGGCGGTCATAGCGGAACTCGCCGTCGTAATCGTCCTCGATGACGTAGCCGCCCCGTGCGGCGGCGAGCCGGACGAATTCGGCGCGCCGGTCGGCGGCCAGCGTGGCGCCCCACGGGGCCTGGTGGGCCGGGGTGAGCAGCGCCGCGGCCGCGGATGCGGCAAACCCGGCCGCCCGCGCCCCGTCCCGGTCGACCTCTAGGGGAATGATGTCGAGCCCGGTCGCTACGATGGTCGCCCGGTGATCGGGCAGACAGGGATTCTCCACCGCGATCGACCGGGCCCCGGCCCCGGCCAGCGCCTCACACACCAGCCGTAACCCCTGGGAGAACCCGCTGCAGACCACGATGCGCTCCGGGCTGGTCAGCACGCCGCGCACCCGGCCCAGGTACCCGGCCAGCTCGGTGCGCAGCCGCAGCGCACCGCGCGGCTCGAGCGGGCCGAGCTCGGAGTGCGGCGTGATGTGCAGGGCTCGCCGCAGCGCGCGCAGCCAGTCGGCGCGCGGAAACATGCTCAGATCGGGGCGCCCGAGTCGGAAGTCCGCCACCACCCGCGCTGGGGTCGGCACGGGACCCGGCGCCGGCAACACCCCCGGGCCCCGCGCGACCTCGGTAACCGACCCCTGCCGGCTGCGCAGGTAGCCCTCGGCGACCAGTTGGGTGTAGGCCTCGACCACTGTTCCGCGTGCGACACCGAGTTGGCCGGCCAGGGTTCGCGATGACGGCAAGGGCTCCCCCGGCGCCAGCCGCCCGTCCCGGATTGCCCGTCGCAGCGCGTCTTCTAGCGCCGTGCGGCGACCGCGCCCGGGGGGAAGCTCCAGATGCAGGTCCACGCCGCCGGCACCACTGGTCCATGAATCCGGCACGGAATTGGACCTTACTCGCAGACCACTCTCGCCCTAGCGTTGTCGCCATGAACGCTCCTGCCCCGTTGGCCCGGCGACGGCTGACCCGCACGGCGAGTTTGACCGCACAGGTCAATGCCGCCCAACGCGCCGCGGAGACGATGCGGTCACCGCGCCGTCGCCTACTCGACGACCCCTGGTCGCGGCATTTCGTCGATCACCCAGCGCTGCGGGCGGTGCTGACCAATCGGTGGCTGGCCGGCGCCGCGGTACGGGTCTTCGACCGACAATGGGGCGGCCTGCACGCGCATATCGTGCTGCGGGCCCGCTTCACCGACGACGTCTGCGCGGCGGCGGTCAGCGATGGAATCGACCAGCTGGTGCTGCTGGGCGCCGGCTTCGATACGACCAGCCTGCGAAAGGCGCGGTCCTCGGTGACGATGTTCGAAGTCGACGCAGGAACCACCCAAGCCGCCAAGCGTCCTACCGCCGAGCGGTTGCTGCCCGCACCACGCACCGGTCATATCGTCTGGGTCCCTTGCGACTTGGAGCAGGACAGTCTCCGAGACCGTCTTTTGGCCGGCGGGTTCGCCCCGCAACGGCGCAGCCTCGTCGTCTGGCTCGGGGTCAGCATGTACCTCACCGCCGAGGCGATCGAGGCCACGCTGAGCGACCTGGCGGCACTGTGCGCGCCGGGCAGCCGCCTCATCGCCGATTACATCGACACCGCCGTGGTCACCGGGGAGAGCCGGTCGACCGGTGCGAGAAGGATCGCCCGGGTCGTCGCCCGCCGCGGCGAGCCCTACCGCAGCGGCTTCACCCTGCCCGGCCTCGACGCGCTGCTGGCCGCCCACGGTTTCGGTGTCCGCGACCACGCCGGTGTAGCCGAACTGCTGGACCGGTACGACCCGACACACACCAGCGGGCTGGCGGCCGACGACTGGCTCGGCGTCGTCTGCGCGGAACGGACCGGCCGATGACCACACCGGCCGCTTTCGTTCAACGCTTCGAAGAGACGTGGGCCGCGCCGAGCCTCGAACGCCTAGACGCCCTGACCAACCCCGACGTCTGCTATGTCCAGCCGCTCCTTCCCGAGGTGCGGGGCCGCGCTGCGGCGGGCACCTATTGGCGTCGGGTGTTCACCCTGATGCCGGATCTGCACATCGACGTGGTCAACTCGGCGGTGTCGGCCGACAACATGGTCTACATCGAATTCCTGATCCGGGGCACCCTCGGGGGCAAGCCGGTGAGATGGCCGGCGATCGACCGCTACGAACTCGACGAACTCGGGCGGGTTCGCCGGCGCATCCTGTACTGCGATTCGGCGCAGCTGGTGCCGGCGCTGCTGCGGCCGCGCGGCATGGCGGCACTGCTGGGGGCGGTTGTGTGCCTGGGCTTTTCCGCGGTTCGGTCCCGGTGGAGGTGTCGATGACCGCCGCCACGGTCGGGCGCCGGCCCGCCGACGCCGCCGCTTTCGTCGAGTTCGTGCAGGACACCACCAACGATTACCGGCCCGAGGTGGTCTATCAGCTGTACGCCACCGACGCGCGGCTGGTGATGATCGCTGACGGTGCCCGCGAGGAATCGGTTGGCGTGCAGGCGATTCACGCTGCGTGGGCACGGTCGTGCGCGTTGTTCGAGGCGTGCCGGTTCAAGCTGTCCAAGCGACTGGTCGCCACCACCGAAGACACCATTGTCAACGAGTGGTGGGGCGGCCCGGATGGCCGGCGCGACGGCTGCGGGATCGAAGTCTGGCGCTTCGACGCGCAGGCGAAGGTCCGCACCGTGCATGTCTACAGCTTCGTGAAAGTGCGCTCCGCCCGGCATCCGCTCCAGGTCCTGCAACTGCTCATCGGTTCTCCCGGGATGGTGCTCGCGTTCGGGCGCGCAGCGTTACGGCGGCGCGCAAGCCGCTGAGCGGCGGCGGATACGGTTGTGCCCATGACCGATCTGTCAGGCAAGGTGGTGTTGGTGACCGGCGCTTCGTCGGGCTTGGGCGCGGCGACGGCCCAACTGTTCGCCCGGCGCGGAGCATCGGTGTTCGGGGTGGCCCGCGACACCGAACGGCTGACTACGGTGTTCGCCGACGTGCCCGGCGGACGGTTCGCCGGCACGGACATCAGCACAGCGCCGGCCTGCGCCGCGGCGGTGGAGCAGTGCGTCGAGCAATTCGGCCGGCTCGATGTGCTGGTCAATGTCGCCGGCGCCCACCAAATGCGCCACACGCTGGACGTCACCGACGACGAGTGGGCCCACGACCTGGCGGTCAACCTCAACGGGCCGTTCTTTCTGTGCCGCGCGGCTCTACCGCACCTGCTGGAGACGGCCGGCAACATCGTCAACGTCGCCTCGATCGCCGGGGTGGAGGGCCAGGCATATTCGGCGGGCTATTGCGCGGCCAAGCACGGGCTCGTCGGGCTCACCCGGTCGTTGGCCGTCGAGTTCACCGCGGAGAAGCTGCGGGTCAACGCCGTGTGTCCGGGCGGGATGCTGACCCCTCAGGTGACGAACTTCCAGCTGCCCGAGGGTGCCGACGTCAACCTCGTCATGCGGGTGGCCTCACCGCGCGGGATGAGCGCTCCCAGCGACGTCGCCGAGGTGATCGCTTTCCTGGCCAGCGACGCTGCGGCCGCGGTGCACGGCGCGGTGTATCTGACCGACAACGGCAAGACCGCCGGCTAGCGCAGCGGCAGCCCGGTCAGTGCCCGCGCGATCACCAGACGCTGGATCTCACTGGTCCCCTCGAAGATGGTGAAGATCTTGGCGTCGCGGTGCATCCGCTCGACCGGGTAGTCGCGGGTGTAGCCGTTGCCGCCGAGGATCTGGATCGCCTCATCGGTGACATAGACCGCGGTTTCGCTGGCGACCAGCTTGGCCATCGAGCCCTCGGCGTTGTCGAACGCCTTGTTGTTGCGCGCCATCCAGCCGGCCCGCCAGACCAGCAGCCGCGCGGCGTCGATGCGGCTCTTCATGTCGGCCAGCTTGAAGGCGACCGCCTGGAACTCGCCGATCTTGCGGCCGAACTGCTCTCGCTGGCAGGCGTATTCCAGGGCGTACTCGTAGGCGGCCCGCGCCACCCCGACCGCCATCGCCCCGACCGAGGGGCGGGTGCGTTCGAAGGTCTTCATCGCCGCCTGGCCCCCGGCGGAGGCGCCGGACTTGACGCGGGCGACCCGATCCTCGAACTTCTCCCGGCCGCCGAGGATCATGTCCGCGGGCAGGCGGACGTTGTCCAGGACGATCTCGGCGGTGTGCGAGGCCCGGATGCCGTGCTTCTTGAACTTCTGGCCCTGGCTCAGGCCGGGGGTGTCGGGCGGAAGCACGAACGTGGCCTGGCCCCGCGAGCCGAGCTCGGGATAGACCGAGGCCACCACGATGTGCACGTTGGCGATACCGCCGTTGGTGGCCCAGGTCTTGGTGCCGTTGAGCACCCACTCGCCGGTGGCCTCGTCGTAGCGGGCGCGGGTGCGGATCGCGCCGACATCCGAACCGGCGTCGGGCTCGGATGAGCAGAAGGCCCCAAGCTTGGGTTCGTCGGCCGTGCCGAACATCTCGGGCAGCCAGCGGCCCAGCTGTTCGGGAGTTCCGTTGCCCGCCAGTGCCGCTGCCGCCAGACCGGTGCCCAGAATCGACAGCGCGATACCGGCGTCACCCCAGAACAGCTCCTCGAACACCGTCAACATCCCGATGCCGCTCGGTTCGGCTGCCTGGGTGGCGAACAGCTCTGGCGAATACAGGCCGATCTTGGCCGCCTCCTGGATGATCGGCCACGGGGTCTCCTCGCGTTCGTCCCATTCGGCGGCGGCCGGACGGACGACATCGGCGGCGAACTGGTGCACCCAGTCGCGCACCTCGATCACGTCATCACTGAGCTCTATCGAGAACGACATCGCTTCTCCTGGGAATCCGTGGGCGACCTATGGACGAGCCGGGTTGATTGTGGCACCTTCTCCTCTCGCAGGCCCCGTCGGTCCGACATTTCCGGTACCCGCGAGCAGGTAGGCATCAGTCGTCTTCGGCCGGTAGCGGCAACCCCGATCACACCCAGATCGCCTGTGCGGCAAAGCTACCGACGTAATAGGCGCCCAGCCCGCAGGTCAACGTGAGCACCAGGTTGGCTACCGCGTAGAAGCGTGCTCCGGCGGCGGCCAGCTGCAGCGTCTCGTAGGAGAAGGTCGAATAGGTGGTCAGGGCCCCGCACAGGCCGGTGCCGATCAGCAGGTGCAGCCGCTCGTCGCCGGTGCTCACCGCGCCGGTGAGCACCCCCAGGGTCAGACTGCCGAGCACATTGGCGGTGAAGGTCCCCCACGCGAACGTGGTGTTGTGTCGGGACTGGACGAATCGATCGATCAGGTACCGCAGCGGCGCCCCCACCGCGGCGCCGGCGATCACCAGCAGCCAGGTCACCGGCTGTTTCCGGGCCGACCGACGTGCCGCACGACCTCGACCTCGTCGAGGAGGATCAGCCCCCCGGTGACCAGCTCGTCCAGCTCGCGCAGGAAATTGCGGATCCGCTCGGCGGTGTCGACGATGATCACCGAGACCGGCAGGTCCTCCGACAGCGACAGCAGCCGGGTGGTGTGGATGGCCGACGACGCGCCGTAGCCCTCGACACCGCGGAAGACCGTGGCACCCGCCAGCCCGGCGCGGCGCGCGCGGTGCACGATCTCACTGAACAGCGGCTTGTGATGCCAGGTGTCGCTCTCCCCGATGAACACCGTCAGGCGCAGCGCTGATCCGCTCAGCTGGGTCATGATGTCCTCCTGGTGATCAGACGCCGGGTAAACGCCGCGGCGGTCCACGTGGCGACCAGCACCAACACCGGCGTGGTCAGGAGATAGAGCAGTGCCCGGGCCAGATGACCGGCGGCGGCAAGGCTGTCGACGTCACCGGCGAACGTGGAGAACGTCGTGTAGCCGCCCAGCACACCGGTTCCCAGCAACGGGCGCAACAGCCGGTGGCCGACCCACACCTCGGTGATCGCCACCATCAGCGCACCCATCAACGCGCATCCGCTGACATTGACAACCAATGTGGCCCAAGGGAATCCACCCGACGGGGTGGGCCACGCCAATTCCATACCGTAGCGGGCGCACGCGCCAAGCGCACCGCCGAGCGCGACCGTCGCAACCACCGGCACCTGCTCGCGCACCGCGTGCGACCGCCGGCGGCGAACGAACAGCTCAGGACCGGGCGTCACACCGGGTTCGGGTGTCGGCATCGCTCAGATGGCATTCGGTCGCCGTACTATTCGTGATCCTCGTTTGATGGCTTCGATCCATTTCACCACTGTGAAGCCGAGCTCGTGCTCGTTACGCGCCGCGCAGCGTGCGCCGGTGACGATTGCGGACCGACACGGTCGGCCGGAAACCTTTGCGACCCCGGCGGTCAGCTCTGCTCGGCGGCTTCGCGCTTGATCTGCTCGAACTGCGCCGCCATCGCCTCGGCCAGTGCGTTGGCCGCCGACAGTGGCCGAACCATCACCATGAAGTCGTCGATCTTGCCGTCGGCGTCGACATGCAGAAAGTCGCATCCGGTGAGCCGCTTGCCGGCCACGCTGGCCTCGAAGACCAGGGCGTGGTCGCGCCCGCCGGGGTCGGCGATCTCGCGGATGTACCGGAAGTCGGAGAAGACACGCATCACGGCGCGCAGGATCGCCGCGGTGATCGGCTTGCCCGGGTAGGGGGTGAAGGCCACCGGGCTGGTGAACACCACGTCGTCGGAGAGCAGCGCCTCCATGGCCGCGGCGTCGCGGGCCTCGACGGCCTGCCGGAACGGGTGCATACGGCCTCCCCTGGTCGATTTACACGGTGGCCCACACGGTAGCCGCACCGGGCTCGCGCGTTGCCCCCTCCCGGGTCGTTGCCGGCCGCAGCACCTGCACATTGGCGCCGGGATCCGCCGACGACACGTCCGTTTCACTCTCCGGTTTCTGCGAGCCGCCCCGGCCGGCCGGCAGCAGGTGCGGCGCCGCGGCGATCGCCAGCACAGCGGCCCCGGTCGATCCCAGGGCTTGCGCCCAGCCCAGCGGGCCCACCGGGACGCAGCCGAGGAATTGGCTGATGCCGGGGATGCTGATCATGGTGGCGAACGCCGCGAACGAGCCGGCGGCGGTGAGCAACACCAGCGGTGCGTGTGAGTCGACCAGGGTCTGGGCGAGTTCGGTGCAGACCAGGCTGATCAGCGCGACCGTGGCGGCGCGCTGCGGGCGCCCGGTCAGTGCGGCCATCCCCCACGCCGCGCTGGCCGCGGTCCCGGTGATCGCCCCGCGGACGGCGACCGCACGCATCAGCCGGTGTTCGTCGATGCCGTGCACGACGCGGTCCGCCCGGCCGGCGGGGGTGCTCACCGCCACGGCGGTGGCCGGCAGCGCGTCGGTCAGCATGTTCATCAGCAGCAGCTGGCGGTTGTTCAGCGGTGAGCTTCCGGTGAGTGCGCTACCGACGACACCGAAGATCACCTCGCCGACGTTGCCGCCGAGCAGTCCGGTCACCGCCAACTGCACGCCGCGCCACAGCCGCCGGCCCTCGTCGACGGCGTGCACCAGGGCGCCGATCCGGCCGTCGGTCAGCACGATATCGGCGGTCAGGTGCGCCGAGTCGCTGCCGCGCGCTACGACACCCAGGCCCACGCTGGCGGCCCGGATCGCGGCGGCGTCGTTGGCGCCGTCACCGACCATGGCGCAGACCCGCCCGCTGCGTTCGAGGGTCTGGACGACCTGCACCTTGTTCTCCGGGGACATCCGGGCGAAGATCACCCGGTCGGCCACCGCGCGTTCCTGGTCCTTGCGCGACAACGCGTTCCATTCCGATCCGGTGATGACCTGCTCGGCGGTGACCGGCACACCGAGTTCGGCGGCGATCGCGGTCGCGGTGACGGGATGATCGCCGGTGATCAACCGCACGCTCACGCCCCGGTCGGCCAGATCGGCGAGCAGTTGCGGCGCCTCGGCGCGCGGGGTGTCGGAGATGCCGAGGAACCCGGTCAGGACCAATCCGGCACCGCACAATCCGGTGATGGCGTCGGGGTCGTTGTTCAGCGACTGCACCTGTGCGGCGGTGAGCCGGCGCTGCGCCACCGCGATCACCCGCAGACCGCCCGCGGCCAGTTCGGCCACCGGATCGCCGGCATCGGAACCGAGGTCTTTGCAGGCCGCCAGCACCACTTCCGGGGCGCCCTTGACCACCAGGTCGCGACCCGACACCGACGCCGAGAACGCCCGGCCGGAACGGAACGGCAGATGCGCGTCCGGGGCCGACCACCTCGGGCCGGCGATGCCGGCGGCGGCTTCGATGACGGCCTGGTCGGTGGCGTGGGCGTGCAGGGCGCCCTCGGGGGCCGGTGCGGCGTTGGCCGCGCAGCGCAGCACGTCGTCGTCGGTGTATTTCGGCATCGGGTGGACTGCGGTGACCCGAAGCCGGTTTTCGCTCAGCGTTCCGGTCTTGTCGAAGCAGACCACCTCGACGCGCCCGAGCGCCTCCACCGAACGGGGGATGCGAACCAGCGCACCGGTATCGCTCAGGCGTTGCGCCGACGCGTGTTGGGCCAGGGTCGCCATCAGCGGCATGCCCTCGGGCACCGCCGCCACCGCGACCGCGATCGCGTTGCCCAGTGCCAGCCGGAGGCTGCCGCCACGCAGCAAGCCGAGCACCCCCACCAGCAGCCCACCGGTGGCGCTGGCCGGGAAGGCGCGGCTCATGAGCCGGCTGAGTTGGTGCTGCAGGCCGACGACCGGCAGCTCCCCGGCGGCAAGTTCGGCGGCGCGGCGCGCCTGGGTGTCGGCGCCGACGGCGGTGACCAGGGCCAGCGCCGTGCCCGCGACGACCGTCGTGCCCGCGTAGAGCATGCAGCTCCGGTCGGCGAGTTCGGCGCCGGGTGTCGCCGCGGTCTGCTTGTCCACCGACAGTGACTCACCGGTGAGCGAGGACTCGTCGACCTCGAGGTCGGTGGCCTCGATCAGCCGCGCGTCGGCGGGCACGACCTCATTGCTGCGGACCTCGATCAGGGTGCCCGGCAGCAGCCGGTCCGCTTCGATCTCGCCGTAGGTCTTCGTCTCGCCGAGCACGACGGTGCGCGCGGGCGGGGTCTGCTGCGCCAACAGCCGGTTCAGCCGGTTCTCGGCCTGCAGTTGTTGCGCGGCGGCGAGCATGCAGTTGCCGATCAGCACGGTACTGACCATCAGCGCGTCGATCGGCGAACCGAGCATGGCGGTGGCTGCCGAAGACAACGCCAGCACCGGCATGAGCGGATCCGAGAGCTCGGCGCGCACGGCCTTGACGAACTGCCAGGCCATGTTCGGCGGGGACGCGGCAAGGACATCGGCGGCCCCGGCCGGTTCGGGCGCCGGCAATATGTCGCGGACCTCGTCGATCGACATCGCGTGCCACGCATAGGCCTGTGCGGGTCGCGGTGCCGGTGTGCGAGATACGCCGCGGGCCAGCAGGTATCCCGAGAGCAGCCCGGCGGCCGCCCCGGCGGTGACCGGCCCGGGGCCTCCCCTGCCCCGGGGCCCGCGGTTGCCCCGCACCCCCGGAACCATCAGCACCGCACCGAGCACCGAAGCACCGTTGGACAGCGAGATCCCGCGCTCGGTGGCCGCCCGCGCCGCCGGCAGCGCATGCAGCACCCGCCAGGCGCCGGCCAGATCGGCCAACAGCAGATCGGCGTCGAACGGCGGTGCCACCGAGGCGGATTCAGGCATGATTCCCAGGCCGACATCGGCGCAGGCGAGCGCTTGCGCGGCGGTCGAGGACAGCACCGCGACGGTGTGCCCGCCCTGCTGTAGGCCGGCCACAGCGGCGGCGAGTGCCTCGTCGAGGCTTCCGTCACCCGCGGGCGCCAGGTCGTCGAATGCCGGGCGCAGCTCGCCCAGCGCCGGAACATCGAGCGTGATCAATTCCGCGCCGGAGGCCCGGGCCTCGGCGAGCAGCGCTGTCGCCAGCGGGTGGCGGGTGGTCCCGTGGCAGAGCAGCCGCGGATCGATGAGCACGGCGTCGACCCGGTCGAGCCGGCGCAGCCCATCGGGGCGCAACGGCAGTGCCGCGTGCTGCTCGACCAACGTCCGGCTCAGAGTGGCCGCGAAGGATTCGGCGGTGGTGCGCAAGGCTTTCGGCCCGGCCACCACCGCCGCGGTCGCGGCCACGGTGATGCTGCGGGAGAAGACGCCCGCCAGGCCGGCGCCGACCAGCTGCACGATTGCCATCCGGTTGCCGTGGCGGTCGGCGGCTCCCTCCGGCGGCGGCACCGGGCGCCACGGCAGATGGACCTCCGCCTGCTCGGCATGCTCGGCCAGGTACGGCTCGTGGCGGCTCCAGGCCTGCGCCCCAGCCTGGCATTCGGCGGCTTTGATGCCCTGCAGCGCCAAATCCACCGCCAGCGTGGCCGGCGACAGGGTGGCGATACGCGAGCCCACCGAGATCAACGACAGCACCGTGCCGGCCGGCCCCGCGCCGATCCGCTCCGCCAGACGTCGGCGCAGCCACGGTTGGTAGTTCGCAAGCGCGGCCGCGGCATCGACGGCGACCGGCGCCTGCGGCAACCGCAGCGCCCATCCGGCCAGCGCGATCGCCAGCCCCGCGGCGTTGACACCGACCATCACTCCCCTGGCCGCCAGCAGCAGCCCGTCGCCGGGCAAGGCCACCGGTGGCGAGCTGTCTCGGCCGGACGCAAAGACGGGCCCGTCGGGCCGGCGACGACGTCGCTCGGCGTCCTCGACCACGCGGCACAGGTCGTTGAGCGAGACCCGATCGCCCTCGGCCGCAATCTCCACGACGACCCGCGACAACGGGCGGTTCAGCCGTGCCGAGACCACCCCCGGTTCCGCGCCGAGCGCTTCGAGCACGTCGCGCCCGAGTTCTGTCCCGCCGGCGTCGGCGAGCCCACGCACCTCGATCCATGCGCGGTCGGACCCGCTCCAGCAGCGTCGGGTCAGCGTTGCCGTCTCCCCGGAGAGCAGCTTGCCGGCTTCGCGAACCGGAACGGTGGCGGCCTGCAGGCCGGCCGATGCGACGACGCCCACCGCCTCGGTGGCGGCCTGGATTCCGAGGGCGAGCGGGCGAAACAGCACTGATGTCCGGATCAATTCGGCGGCAACCAATCGTGGGGATCTGACGCGGGAACGGGCACAATTCTGGCGATACTTTGATGATTACGCAACTATGCGAATGTGTCGTTCGCCGAAGCCCGCCATGGGTGTTGGGACAAAATGAATGCCGCGATGGCAAAACATGAAGAACGGCGACCCGAAAACATCAGTTCCCCCGCCCGGTCCGACGGGCCGACGGCTCCGCAACTGGAATCGGCGGCGAGCACTTTCGCGCTGCTCAGCAGTCCCGCGCGCCTGCACGTGCTCTGGTTGGCCGCCCAGGGCGCCTACGACGTCACGACCCTGGCGGGACGGGCGGGTATCAATGTCGCCACCATGAGCCAGCATCTGACCAAGCTGCGACTGGCCGGATTGATCAGCGCACGCAAAGCCGGCCGCCATCACATCTACACCGTCGAGGACCCGCACATCCTGACGCTGCTGCAGCAGATATTCGCCCACATCGGCCCGGACGGCAGCCTGGCCCCGGACCCGCCCCGGGGCCCCTGAACGCCACGGTGGCCTGGGTCACCCCCACCGTGATCCATGTCGGCGCTCACAGACCAAAGTCCCAAAATATGGTGATCGCCAACACTTTTTGGCGTCCGGCAACCGCGGGCTGGATAGCGTTCCAGCCATGAAAGACCCTGTACTCGTGCTCCCGGCCGTCGCGGCGATCATCGGGCTGATCATCTTCGGCTTCCTGGCCTTGGAGGTCGTGTTCCACCTGGCCTGACGCGCGTCCTGCGCAAGCCTGCATCAGCCGTCCCGGCCGGAGCCCCATGTCGTCGGCAGCAGCGGCATGCGCGCCCCGTCACCCAGGTCGGTCACCGGCATGGTGACCAATCCCGCTGTAGGCGCGTCGCTTTCACTTTCGGTTCCGGCGAAGCCGAGCGCTCCGACGCCCCGGGCGGATGCCGTCGTCGTGTCCGACTGCCAGTCGGGAGTGACATCGATGTTCATGTCGAGATATTCGTCGCCGTGGTCGCGGCTGGCGGCGCGGCGGCGCTGCCGTCGTTGAGTGCGCCGTTGCGCGCCGGCGGCCACCGCGGCCGCGTTGCTGTCGGGCTCGGCCGCCGTCCTCCTGGCGCCCACGCCGGCGCGGCTGGCCAACGGCGAGCCGGACCCGATGCCGGGAGGGACCAGGTAGGGCGGGAAGAATCCGGGCCCTCCCGCAGCCGGGGCCGGTGGTGAGGCCGGTGGCGGGCCGGCCACCGTGCCGGCCGCCGGCGCGGGTGCGGGCGCGGGGGCCGGGGCCGGCGGGGTCACCACGGCCGGCGCCGGGGAAACCGACACGACTCCCGGCGGTATCGCCGGCACCGCAGCCACCGGCGCCGGCACGGGCATCGCGGGCGCGGGTATGCCGGCCAGCCCGGCTAGCCCGGCAAGGCCCCCGACCGAGCCGAGCGGGGCGATGCCGGCGCCGGCGACCGCGGCGAACAATGCCGGATTCTGGCTGAGAAACGTTGCGACTTCCAGGATGTGGGTGGGGAAATCGAACAGCGCCCAGCTGAACAGCCACTGGAACGCCTGCACCGGGTTGTGGGTCAGCATCACGCCGAACTCCTCGAAGTCCTCTAACAGCTCCAGGGATCGGGCCACCCAGAACAACCACTGTCCCGGGTTGGTGTACGCGTCGTAGTCCAGCCCGTTGAGGGTGCCCTGGCCGGGGCTCCAGTGGATCCCGAAGTTCTTCAAGACGTCGGCGATGAAGGTGTTGAGCGGGTTGACGACGGTCGGGTCATGCGCGAGCTGACTGTTTCCGATGCCCAGCTTCTCCAGAAGGTCGACGAGCCACTGCGGCAACCCCAACGGGTTGTCACCACCGTCGTCACCACTGCCGGACTCCTGGGCGTCGGATTTCAGGATCGGCGGTGCCGCCGAGGGTTTCGGCATCGCTGCCAGCTCGGCTTCGGCAACCGCCTCGTAGGTGGTCATGGTGGCGGCGGCCTGGATCCACATCCGTACGTAGTCGGCTTCGTTGATCGCGATCGGAATGGTGTTGATGCCGAAGAAATTCGTCGCCATCAACGTCGCGTGGGCGGCGTGGTTGGCGGCCAGCTCGGCCAGGCTCGGCATCGCCGCCAGCGCGGTGGTGTACGCCGCCGCCGCCGCTTCATGCCGAGCGGCAGCGACCGTACCCTCGACACTGGACTGCTCCAGCCACGCCAGATAGGGCTGGTGGACGGCCACGTACTCTTCGGCGCTGGGCCCTTGCCACGCCCCGGCCTGTATCGCGGCCAGCGTCGCGTCCAGTTCGGCTGCCGTCGAGGCATATTCAGAGCTCAACAAGGACCACGCCGCACCGGCCGCCAGCAGCGGCCCCGGACCGGGACCGGCCGACAACAACGCCGAATGCACCTCGGGCGGCGAGGCCATCCACACCGGAGCCGTCACCGCGAGCCGGCCCCGATGCGCCGGTGTACACGGTGCAGTCGGGCCGCGAGGGCCTCGATCCCGTTCCCGTCGATGACCCTGCGGCGCTGGGCGCTGCGCCCCAGCCGGATACGGTGCGCGGACACCGGACCCCCTCTCCCCGATAATGGGTTATTGAAAATCATTGTCAATAAGAGTTCCGGCCGAACTGTACCGCGCGCAGGGTCTTATTGACAATGATTTTCATATACGGGTGGCGCCGGCGCGCCATAACCGCAGGGCCGCCCCTCGCCCGGCTCGACTTACCGGACTTACCGGCGCTCCCCACCGAAGAGCACGGCCGCCATCAAGGTGTTGACCCGGGAGCGTTGCTCCGCAGTGTCGTCGAAGTTAACCAGCCGTCCGAGATCGACCACGAGAGCAAGTGCCGCGTGGACCCGGAAGACCGCCTCGGCCTCGGGCGTGCCGATCTGACAGAGCAGGTGGGCCCATTCGTTGACGTTCTGCCGCTGCAGCCCGCGCAGGTGCACCCGGTCTGATTCGGGCAGGTTGGCGAACTCGGCGAAGTAGATGTTGATCAGATCCGGCGCGGCGAACGACAGCGCGGTATAGCGCTCGGCGATGCGGGTGGCCGCCTCACGCGGGTTGCTCGACTCCGCCAGGGCATCGGTGATCATCAGTAGCACCCGGTCGGCGGCCCGCTGGAACGCCGCAGCGAGCAGAGCGGCCTTGCTCGGGTAGTAGCGGTAGGCACTGGAGCCGTTCAGGCCGGCGGCGCTGCCGATCTCCTCGATACTGGCTTCGTAGAACCCGCGCTGCCCGAACACCCGGATGGCCTCGGTGAGCAGCCGTTCCCGCTTGGAAGTGCTCGGCAGGCCCCGCTCGCCCCGCCGTGGTGCCGGATCCAGCGGCGCCGGTGGCAGCTCGGCGGTCAGCACCGACCAGCACAGCTCACCCAGCAGCGAGTGCAGTGTGGTGGCGGCCAAGCGGGTCCGGTGCGCCGAGATACTGCCGATGACGCTCAGCGCCGCCACGACCAGCATCGTGGTGTCCGCAGCGGGCAGCCCGGGGCGCAACGCGCCCAGCGGTTCGGCGATGGCGGCGTTCAGGGCGTCGTAGCTTTCCCGAATGCGCTTGCGGTCCACCGGTTGCAGGTAGCGCCGCTCCCACCGGTAGAACGCGCCCTCATGTCGCGTCCCGATGGTGGTCTCGATGAGTGAGGCGATGATCGCGCGCAGCCGTTCGGGTGCGGGGAGGACCGGGTCGTCGGCGCTACGGGTTGCTGTCAGCAATGACTGCACAGCGTAGTCGGCCGCCGCGACAAGCAACGCGTACTTGTTGGCGAAATGCCGGTACAGCGCCGGCCCGGAGATACCGACTTCGGCGGCGATCTCGTCGACGCCGACCGCGTGGTAGCCGCGGTCGCTGAAGGCGCGCGCCGCGGCTCGGACGATCTGCGCCTTGCGGTCCTTGGGGCGCCGCCGCGCGGGGGTTGTGGCCGCGGATCCACCGCCGGTGGACGCTGGCCGTCCCGTGTTGTTGACAGTTCCGCCCGACACCCCATAAGTTAACCACAATTTACATTTCTGTCTGCGGAGGATGCGACGTGCTGCAAACCCGGTTCACCGACATGCGGAGCTGTCCATGACCGAGAACGCCCCCAAACTCACCGCGACCCGCGAGGGCCGGGTTCTCCACGTGACGGTGACCAATCCCGCGCGGCTCAACGCGATCGACTACGCCACCATGACGGGCCTCGGCGACGTCTTCACCCGAGCCGGCGACGATCCGTCGGTGCGGGCGATCGTCATCACCGGTGAAGGCAAGGCATTCTGCACCGGCGCCGACCTGTCCGCCATTTCCGGCGAGGTCACCCCCGAAGAGGTGATGGATTGCGCCTCCCGGCTGGTGACGGCCATCGTCGAAACCCCGGTGCCGGTGATCGCCCGGGTCAACGGCCCGGCTGCCGGTGTCGGGGTGGGAATAGCGCTGGCCGCCGACCTGGTCTACGCCGCCGAAAGCGCCTACTTCCTGCTGTCGTTCACCAACATCGGGTTGATGCCCGACGGCGGCACCACCGCCCTGATCGCCACCGCCGCCGGGCGAGCCCTGGCCAACGAGATGGCGCTGCTCGGGGAGCGGCTTTCGGCGACAGCCGCCCGCGATGCCGGTCTGATCAACGCGGTGCTGTCCCACGCCGACTTGGACACCAAGGTGCGCGAGGCCACCGAGAAGCTGGCCCACGGACCGCGTCGCGCTCTGGAATTGACCAAACAAGCCCTCAACGCCACCAGCCTTGCCTCCCTCGGCGCCGCACTGGCCCGGGAGAAGGCCGGCCAGATGGAGCTGTTGGGTTCGCCGGACTTCATCGAAGGCGCCACGGCGATGCTGCAGAAGCGAAAGGCGGTGTTCGCCGAATGACCGGCCAGCCACTGCGTTCCCGACGCAATCACTGGATGAATCAGGTGGCGATCCACGCCGAGATGCGCCCCGATGCGGTGGCATTTCGCTGCCGCGGCATCGACACCACCTGGCGCCAGCTGCATGACCGCTCGCAACGGCTCGCGGGCGCACTATTTCGCCGGGGGATCTCCTTCGGTGACCGCGTCCTCATCGTGATGCTCAACCACACCGAGTACATCGAGTCGGTGTTGGCGATCAACGCCCTGGGTGCAATCGCGGTGCCGGTCAATTTCCGTCTCACCGACCCCGAGATCAGCTATATCGTCTCCGACAGCGGCGCCAAGGGCGTCATCACCGACCAGCTGCTCGCACCGCTGATCGACGCGGTGCGCAAGAACACCGTCGGGCTCGAGGTGGCCGTCGTACTCGGCGATGACTACGAGTCGCTGATCACCGAACCGGGGGCACCGCACCCCGGCGCCGATATCCGCGAAGACACCCCGGCGTTGATCATGTACACGTCGGGCACCACCGGTAGCCCCAAGGGCGCCGTCCTTTCCCATTCGAACATGCAGGCCCAGGCCCTGACTTGCATCCAGGCCCTGCACACCCGCCCGGAGAGCGTATATTTCTGCGCCGCACCGATGTTCCACATCGCCGGTCTGGGCAGCATCGCGCCCAACCTGGTGGTCGGCACCAAGACGGTGATCCACCCGCTGGGCGCGTTCAACGCCGCAGAAACGCTCGACGCCTGGGAGCGCGAGCGTGCCACCTCGGTTTTCCTGGTTCCGGCGCAGTGGCAACTGATCTGCGCGGACCCGACTGTGCGGCAACGGGATCTGGCCCTGGAAGTGATCAGCTGGGGCGCCGCACCCGCGTCGGACACCGTATTGCGGGCGATGGCGGAGACGTTCCCGGATGCCCTCAACGTGGCGGTGTTCGGCCAGACCGAGATGTCGCCGATCACCTGCGTGCTCAACGGCGCCGACGCCATCCGCAAACTCGGTTCGGTGGGCAAGGTGATCCCGACCATCGCGGCACGGGTGGTCGACGACGACATGAACGACGTGCCCCCCGGCGAGATCGGCGAGATCGTCTACCGCGGGCCGACGATGATGCAGGGTTACTGGAACAAGCCGGAGGCGACCGCCGAGGCCTTCGCCGGCGACTGGTTCCACTCCGGTGACCTGGTGCGCGTCGACGACGAGGGATTCGTCTACGTCGTCGACCGCAAGAAGGACATGATCATCTCCGGCGGCGAGAACATCTACTGCGCCGAGGTGGAGAACGTGCTATTCGAGCACCCACAGATCCGGGAGGCGGCCGTCATCGGGCGCGCCGACGACCGGTGGGGTGAGGTCCCGGTGGCCATCGTGGCCCTCACCGGCGCGGAGCCACTGACGCTGACCGAGCTGGAACCCTTCCTCAACGAGCGACTCGCCCGGTACAAGCACCCGAAGGACCTGGTGCTGGTAGAGGAGTTGCCCCGTAATGCCAGCGGTAAGGTGATCAAACCGCTGTTGCGCAAGACCTACTCCTAGGAGCGGCAGTGGATCTCAATTGGTCGGCCGAAGAGGCAGCGTTCCGCGACGAAGTTCGCGCGTTCCTCGAAGAGAACCTGACGCCGGACCTGCGTCGCGCGGGACAGCTGATGACCAGCGTGTACGCCGATCACGACGCGAGTATGCGCTGGCAGGCGATCCTGCACGAACGCGGTTGGGCCGCGCCGGCGTGGCCGGTCGAATACGGCGGCTGTGACTGGACGCCGTTGCAGCACTACATCTTCAGTCGTGAATGCGCGCTGGCGGGTGCGCCGATGCTGTCCCCGATGGGGATCAGGATGGTGGCGCACGCGATCATCGGCTTCGGCACCGACGAGCAGAAGGACTGGTTCCTGCCCCGGATTCTCACCGGCGAGGTGTTCTTCTGCCAGGGCTACTCCGAACCGGAGTCCGGCTCGGATCTGGCCTCGCTGTCCATGGCGGCAGTGGATGACGGGGATGAGCTGGTGTGCACCGGCAGCAAGATCTGGACGACCCACGCCGTGCAGGCCAACTGGATCTTCTGTCTGGTCCGCACCTCACGCACCGGACGCAAGCAGGAAGGCATCACCTTCCTGCTGATCGACATGACCACACCGGGTATCGAGGTCCGGCCACTGGTGATGACCTCCGGCGAGGAGGTGCAGAACCAGGTGTTCTTCGACTCGGTGCGAGTGCCCAAGGCCAACGTGCTGGGCCGGATCGACGACGGGTGGACCGTCGCGAAATACCTGCTCAACTTCGAGCGGGGCGGTGCGATGGCCCCGATGCTGCAGGTGTGGGCGGACGCGGTCGCCGAACAGGCTGCCGGACAACCCGGTCCGGACGGCACCCCGCTGGCCGACGATCCGGGATTCCGGCTGCGGCTGGCCGATGCCCGGGTCCGCACCGACATCTTGGAGATCCTGGAGTTCCGCACCATCGCCGCGCTGGCCAAGGGCCACAATCCGGGACCCGCGGCCTCGATGCTGAAGATCCTGGGCACCGAGCTGAGCCAGGCGATCACCGAACTGGCGCTGGAGGCGGCCGGCCCGCGCGGCCGGATCTACCAGCCGCACGCGACCATGCCCGGTGGTCCGGTGCCCGACTACGTCCCGCCGGCAAGCGGCTACGTCAGTGGCCAACCGTGGCAGGCGGTGGCCCCGCTGCGCTATTTCAACGACCGTGCCGGATCGATCTACGCCGGAAGCAACGAGATTCAGCGCAACATTCTGGCCAAAGCAGCACTGGGGTTATAGATGGACTTCTCCTTCACCGATGAGCAGGAACTGCTGCGAGCGACCGTCGGCAAGTTCCTCGCCGAACGCTACGACTTGGAGAAGAGCCGGGCAGCCGCCAAGACGGGAGCCGGCTGGCAACCGCACATCTGGCGCGCCTTCGCCGAGGACCTCGGCATCCTCGGCGCGACGCTGCCCGAGAACGTCGGCGGGCTCGGCGGCGGCCCGGTCGAGCTGATGATCATCACTGAGGCGCTCGGGCACGCGCTGGTGATCGAACCCTTCGTGGAGACCGTCGTTCTCGCCGGCGGGCTGCTGCAAGGCGTCGGCGGTCCGCGGGCCGAGCAGCTCTTGGAGCGGATCGCGAGCGGGCAGGCCGTCGTTGCGGTGGCCGCCGAGGAGCCGACGTCGGCGGGGACGTGGCATGACGTGGCCACCACCGCACGCTGCGACGGCGACCACTGGGTGCTCGACGGAGCCAAGGTCGCGGTGTCGTCGGCACCGATCGCCACCCATCTGCTGGTGACGGCGCGGACGTCGGGCGCCCAGCGCGATACCAGCGGGATCTCGCTGTTTCTGCTCGAATTCGATGCCACGGCACCGGGTCTCGGCGTCGAATCGTTGCGCACCATCGACGACCGTCGCGCCGCCGATCTGGTGCTCGACGGACTGCGCCTGCCCGCTGAGGCACTGCTGGGCACCGCGGATCAGGCCTGGCCGGCGCTGGAGCACACCATCGATGTGGCCACCGCGGCGATCGTGTCCGAGGCGGTGGGCTGCCTGCGGCGGGTGCTGGCCGACACCGTCGACTACACCAAGCAGCGTCAGCAGTTCGGCCAGCCCATCTCCTCGTTCCAGGTGTTGCAGCACCGGATGGTGGACATGTATCTGGAGGTCGAGCAGGCCGTCGCCGCACAGCACTTGGCGATGATGAAGCTCGACGCGGACGGGCAGGACCGTGCCCGGGCGGTCTCGGCGGCCAAGGCGACGGTCGCTCGTGTCGCCCGGTTCGTCGGGCAGAGCGCGGTGCAGCTACACGGCGGGATGGGGATGACCGAGGAATTGGCGGTCGGCCATTACTTCAAACGGCTCACCGCCATCGAGTATCAGTTCGGTTCCCGCGACCGGCACCTGTCCCGGTATGCGGCTCTGACGGCAACCCGGTAACGCACCGTTCCTCCGGTAACGTCGGTGCATGGGCCTGGTCTATTCCAGCACCGTCGAGGCGTCACCGACCGAGGTCTTCGCCTGGCATGAGCGGCCGGGTGCGTTCAGCCGGTTGAACCCGCCGTGGCAGGCGATGCATCTGGTCACCGAAGCCGCCTCGCTACGCGATGGCACGGCCGAGCTGGCGCTTCCGGGCGGACTTCGCTGGATCGCCGAGCACCAGCCCGAGGGCTACGACCCGCCGCGACGTTTCGTCGATGCGCTCGGCGGCCGCGGCCTCGCGTCGCTGCCGGCCCGGTTGGCGGTGAAGTGGCGGCACACCCACCAGTTCGACGATCTGGGCGACGGTAGAACACGGATGACCGATGTGGTCGACACCGCGGTGCCCGGGTCGCTGCTGCGGCCGATGTTCGCCTATCGGCACCGCCAGCTTGCCGACGACCTCGACGCCCACCAGCGTGCCACCGCAGCGGGCCTGCCGCCGATTACGGTGGCGGTTACCGGCTCATCGGGGCTCGTCGGTTCGGCCTTGACCGCGTTCTTGAGCACCGGGGGCCATCGGGTGATCCGGCTGGTGCGACATGCGCCCGGCCATCCCGGCGAGCGGCGCTGGAACCCCGACGATCCAGATCCTGACCTGTTGGCCGGTGTCGATGCGGTGATCCATCTGGCCGGCGCCTCGATCGCGGGACGGTTCACCGCCGGGCACCGCCGTGCGATCCGGGACAGCAGAATCGGCCCGACCCGCAAGCTCGCCGAGTTGGTCGGCGGGCAGACGCCCGGACCGACCGCGCTGATCTGCGCATCAGCGGTCGGTTACTACGGCTACGACCGTGGCGACGAGATCCTCACCGAAGACAGCCGGCGCGGGGAGGGATTTCTCGCCGACGTCGTCGCGGACTGGGAAGACGCCCTGGCCCCGGCCGAGCAGTCCGGCACGCGTGTCGTGCGGATCCGCACCGGCATCGTGCAATCGCCGCGGGGAGGGACACTGCGCCTGATGCGGCCGCTGTTCTCCGCGGGGTTGGGCGGTCGACTCGGCGACGGCAGGCAATGGCTGTCGTGGATCGGGATCGACGACTTGGTCGATATCTATCACCGCGCCCTATGGGACACCGGTCTGTCCGGGGCGGTCAATGCCGTCGCCCCGAATCCGTTGCGCAACAGTGACTACACCAAGACACTCGGCCGGGTGCTGCGCCGGCCCACGATTCTGCCGGTCCCGGCGCTGGGGCCACGATTGCTGCTCGGCGGTCAGGGCGCGCGTGAGCTTGCCTGTGCGAGCCAGCGGGTACTACCGGGGCGCCTAGGCCATGCCGGACACCGGTTCCGCATGCCCGAACTCGAACAGGTGCTGCGGCATCTGTTGGGCCGGGCCACTACGGCCGGCGATGCTAGGGACGGCGATTGAGTACCGCGATGTGCCCGGACAGCACGGTGGCAAATGCGCACCACATCGGATACAGCACGAGTGGTAGAGCACGCGCGCCCCGAACAGCGATCGCGCGGCGCGCCAGATCGGCGCTGCTCGCCGTCAGCGCCGCACTGACCAGCGCCGACGACCCGAAGCGGCGCTGATTGAAGAACACCCACGACCAACCTGCATTGAGAATCAGGTTCATCACCAGCGCGATCTGGTACGCCCGACGCCTGCTGACCGCGCCTCGCGTGTTCAATTGATCGATGGTGGATGCCGACACGGCGGCGATGTCGGCGTACAGCGCCGGCCAGACCACCGGGAAGGCTTGGGGCGGTGGTTGATAGGCGGGCTTGCGCAGCTGCCTATACCAGCCGGATCCAACCTCCGGCGTGGTAGCGCGGGATCCGACGGCAGCGGCCACGGCCACTGCCGAACCGGTGCCCAGCAAGGTGGAAATGCGCACGTGGCTCCTTAAGGTCAATGATGTTTCGTTACGGGTACCGCAATCTCGTTGCGGCGAAACAACGGAATGGTTGTGCAGTGTCGGCCGAGCCGGTCAGGCCGGCGAGAGTGGCAACCGCAGCGCGCCGGGGGCGTGCTCGGGCACGGTCGGGAATCGGGGAAACACCGGCGCGATGCGCCGGTAGGGCTCTCCGAGTGGCGGGCGGGGGTCCGGGTCGCCGTTGTTGGGCCACAACGCCATGGCGCGTTCAGCTTGCGCGGTGATAGTGAAGGAGGGGTTGACGCCCAGGTTGGCGGTGATCGCCGACCCGTCGACGACGTGGATTCCGGGGTGTCCGTACGCCCGCTGGTAGGGGTCGATGACACCGCTTTGCGCGGACTCACCGATCGGGCAGCCACCGATGAAGTGCGCGGTCAGCGGGATGTTGAGCGCGTCGAGGTAGGTGCCGCCGGCGAACCCACCCACCTTTTCGGCCATCCGGCGTGCGACATCGTGGGCGATCGGGATCCAGTCCGGGTTCGGCTCCCCGTCCCCCTGTTTGGTGGTCATCCGGGTGCCGAACACGCCGCGCTTGCGGTAGGTGGTCAGCGAGTTGTCCAGTGACTGCATCACCAGGATGATGATCGAATGTTCCGAGGCGCCGCGCGGGAACATGCTGCGCAGCAGCAGACCCGGGTGCCGCATGATGGTCAGCAGCAGCCGCGCGAAACGCCATGGGCCGCCGTCGATCAGATGGGTCCCCATCATCGAGAGCAGGTTGGATCCCTTGCCGTAGCGGCACACTTCGACGTGGGTGTTGGCCTCGGGGTGGATCGACGAGGTGATCGCCACCCCCTGGGCGAAGTCGTTTCGGTCGGGTGCCAGAACGACCGGCACCTCTTCGGAGTTGGTGCGGGTCAACTCTCCCAGCCGCGGCGACAGGTGCGGCAGTGATCCGGTGTCTCGCAGCTTGTGCAGGAGCCGCTGGGTGCCCAGCGACGCCGCGGCGAAGACCACCTGGCGTGCGGTGAAATCCCGTTTGTGCCTGCGTATCCACGCCCCGGTCCGCACGGTGCTGATGACATAGCCGCCGTCGCGCGGGCGCACGTCGGTGACCATGGTCAGCGGGTGGATCCGGGCTCCGGCGTGTTCGGCCAGATACAGGTAGTTGGTCTCGGTGGTGTTCTTGGCGTTGTGCGGGCAGCCGGTGAAGCATTGCGCGCAAGCGATGCAGCCGGTGCGGGCGGGCCCGGCGCCGCCGAAGAACGGATCCTCGACGGTCTTGCCGGGCTCATCGCCGAAGAACACCCCGACGTTGGTGGGGTGGTAGGTGTCTTCGACCCCCAGATCGCGGGCCACCGCCAGCAACACCTCGTCGGCCGGGGTGGTGTGCGGGGTGGGCGTCACCCCGAGCATCCGCCGCGCCTGCTCGTAGTACGGTGCGAGCTCGGATTTCCAGTCGGTGATGTGTGCCCACTGCGGGTCGGTGTAGAACCGTTCCAGCGGTTCGTAGAGGGTGTTGCCGTAGATCAGCGACCCACCGCCGACTCCGACGGCGCTCGCGATGAACGTCTTGCCGAGCACGGTAAGGCGTTGCGGGCCGAAGCAGCCCAGTCTCGGCGCCCACATGGCCTTGCGGACGTGCCAGTTGTTGGGCGGGAAATCGGTCAGCGCCCACCGCCGGCCCATGTCCAGCACGCCGACCCGGTACCCCTTCTCGGTCAGCCGCAGCGCCGCCACACTGCCACCGAAACCGGAGCCGATCACCACCACGTCGTAGTCATATGTCATTGCGGTCCTCGGTGGCGTGGCTGCGTGCGGGGATGAGCAAGAGCAGCGACAGCACCAGCAGCAGGCTGAGACTGACCACGTTGAGCACCGCGTCAAGCCGGCCGTACATGTGCAGCATGCCGAGGTGGTAGATCAGGTGCAGCACATTGAAAACCGACCAGCTCACCGCCGTGATCACCACGACGGGGCGGTTGCGCAGGTAGTACAGCGCCAAGGCGCTGAGCGCCGCGAAACCCAAGAAGAGGGAGCCGACGTCCTTGACGAAATGCTCGTTGTACGGGCCGAGCACCGGCAACCAATGCATGCCCATTCCAGGAAACGTGCTGTACCAGTTCAGCGGCGCGAAATAGGCCCAAACACCCAGGCTGAGCGCGACGATCGTCAGCAGGATCAGGCATACGCGATGCACGATGAGGTTCATACCGTGCATCATGTCTTGCCCGCTCCGCCGGTAAGGGCGATATTCAGGGGATTCGTCTGGAGGATGCCATGACCGACCGCTATGCCATCCCGCCCGCCGACGTGTTGCGGGCGCGCGAGAAGCTCGTCCTCGACCACTTCCACGACGAGGTCCGCCATGCCTGGGATGACGTGCTGGCCACGTTTCCGCACCCGCACTACGAGATCATCCCGACTCTGACCGTGCACGACGGTGACGCCGAGGTCCGGGAGTACTACCGCGACACCCGCGTCGCCTTCCCCGACCAGGACCACGAGATGATCGCGCTGCGGCACAGCGCCGACGCGGTGATCGTCGAATTCTGGCTTCTCGGCACGCATTTGGGGCCGCTGGGCGATATTCCGGCAACCGGCTCACGGCACCGCACCCGGATGACCGCCTACTTCGTCTTCGACGAGAACGAGAGCCTGGTCGCCGAGCGGATCTACTTCGACACGTTGTCGATGCTCAAGCAGCTCATCGGAGGGCTCAACCTACGCGATCCGCGCAACTGGCCGTTGGTGATCCGCGGGGTGCGCGGCCTGCTCAGGATGTCCGCCGAGCCCGCCCCGGTGCTGGTGAACACCCCGGCCGTCGACCTGGCGGGATGAAATGGCCTGCTCCAGCAGCGCCGAACAGGCGCTGACGGCCGACCATCACCGGAGTGGCTGACACCAACGCCCGCGTAGCAAGCGGTAGCACCAGGTAGCACAACCACGTATAGTTGTTCCATGCCCGCTCAGCCTGAGATCACCCAACGTGACCTGCGGAACCGGTCGAAGGAGATCATGGATGCCGTCCAGCGCGGCCAAGCGTTCACCGTCACCCGAGATGGTCATCAGATCGGCGAATTGGTTCCGCTACGCGGCCGTAAGCGGTTCGTGTCCCGCACGGAGTTCGCGGCGATGTCACGCGGCGCTCCGGCCATTTCGATAGACGCATTCCGCGCCGACCAAGATGCCCTGGCCAACCAGGATGTAAGCGATCCGTATGCCCGCTGAGCATGAACAGGGACTCCTCGACACCAACATCATGATCCTGCGCCGGTGGATCGACCCGCAGCAGCTACCCGAGGCGATGGCGATCAGCGCGATAACCCTGGCGGAGCTGTCGGCTGGACCGCACGAGGTGCGCCGAAACGACGAGCAGGACGAGTACGACGAGCCCACCGAGCGGGCCCGCCGCCTAGACGTGCTCCAGCGTGCCGAGAACGAGTTCGACCCGATCCCCTTCACCGCGGAGTCCGCACGGATCTACGGCCGGTTGTGCGCTGCGGTCATCAGTGCGGGGCGCAAACCGCGCCGCCGAGTCGCCGATCTGATGATCGCCGCAGTTGCGGTCGCCGAAGATCTTCCCTTGTTCACCACCAACGCCGAAGACTTCCGGGGGCTGGACGAATTGCTGACTGTGGTTCCGGTATCACGGCCCGATGTGTCGGGACGTCACACGAGCTGATCCGAACCGCAGGCCCTGATCCCCACCCCCCGGGCTCTGGGGTACCGCAATCCAAGCGAGTTCTCAGTCGAGGACCACCACCATCTTTCCGCCGGCTTCCCCTGCTTCCATGACCCGATGCGCCTCGCGGATCTGGTCGAAGGAGAAGACATGCGAGGGGGCGGCCTGCAAGCGGCCGTCGCGCACCTTGTCGGCGATGTCCTGCAGCGGGACATCCGATAACGCGAACCCCGGGGTGCCGAACACGAAGCTGCCGAAAAAGCTGAGATTGACCCCGCTGGCCATCTGCAGCAGCGGGTTGAAGTCCGCGATCGGGTCCAGTCCGCCGAGCCAGCCGGCCAGACACGCCGTGCCGCCCCGGCGCAGCATGCTCAAGGAGTCCAGAATCGTGCTGTTGCCCACGAGATCGAGGACGGCGTCCACCTGTTTGGCTTCGGCGATGTGGGCACCCAGATCGGGAGTCTCCAGCTCGGCACGGTCAGCGCCGAGCGAGGTCAGCAGCTCGAATCGGTCGCGGTTACGCGTGGTTGCGATGACGTGCGCTTGCGCTTCCACGGCCAGTTTCACTGCCGCCTGGCCGAAAGACGATGTCGCCCCGCGAATCACGATGGTCTGCCCCGCGGTCAGGCTGAGGTTGCGGAACAGGCAGGTCCAGGCGGTGGCGTAGGTTTCCGGCAACGCGGCGAGCTGATCCCACGGCAGTTCTGATTCGATCAGCGCGACATTGCCGGCGCGCACCCGGGTGAATTGTGCGTAGCTGCCGTTGATGGTGCGGCCGAGCCCGCCCATCAGGGCCGCGACCTTGGCGCCGACCGGGAATTCTCCTCCGGGGCAGGAATCGACGATGCCGACGCACTCTATGCCGCTGACTTCTGCGGCCTCGGCCCATTCGCCCCGACGCATGTGCATTTCCGCGTGGTTGATGCCGAATCCCTTGACCCTGATCACCACCTCACCCTGTTTGGGCAGGGGCTTGGGGATCTCGGTGTAGGCCAAAGCCTCCAGTCCCCCGAAGCCGTTGAGCACAATCGCCCGCATGGTCGGGCCGCCGGCGGCTTCTCGCACCACCGCGGGTTGAGTCGGGATCGTTGAGGTCGTAGCCATGGTGGATCTCCTCTGAATAGTGTTGATGTGCTCTATTTTTGGAAAATTTGTGCCAGTTGCCGGGCCAGATCGACGAGATCGCCGGCGATGACGTCGGGTTGGTGGATGCCATCGGCTCGGAGTGGCACGTTGCCGGGGCGCGCGATCAACGCGCCGCGGAATCCGGCCGCCTGCGCGCCGATGGTGTCCCACACGTGTGCGGCGACCATCATGCAAGCCTCTGGCCGCGCACCCATTTCTCGTGCCGTGTGTTGATACAGCTCCGTTGCGGGCTTGAAGACCCGCAGCTCGTCGACGCTGAACAGGTGCTCGAAATAGTCGCCCAGGCCCGCATTTTCCAGCGCCGTCGGACGATCGGCGTGGGTCGGCGAGTTGGTCAGCGCCGCCAACCGGTAGCCGTCGTCGCGCAGTCGTGACAGCCCTTCAGCGACGTCGGGATGTGCCGGTATGGCGGCCATCGCGTCGGTCAGGGCCGCCACGTCCTCGTCGGCCAGCTGCACACCGTGTATGTCGGCGAGCATCCGCACCACGGACCGCCCGAGGGTGAAGAAGTCCGTATAGCAGTCCGCCAAGGACACGGCCATCGAATACATGACAAGTTGGCCGAACCATTCCCGATGCATTCCGGGACGGCCGAAAAACCTTGCGAACAGGGGCTCTAAGGCTTCGATGTCCAGGAGCGTCTCGTTGACGTCGAATACCAGGACCGCGGGCCGATCGATGTCGGCCATGCCGGTCACAGCCCGTCGATCCGGTGCAGGAAGTCCTTGACCAATCGCGCGACCTCATCGGCGGCGGTCTCCAGCAGGAAGTGGCCGCCGTCGAGCAGATGGATTTCGGCGTCGCGCGCGTCGCGGCTGAACGCCCGGGCTCCGTCTGGGCCGAAGATCGGGTCCCCGTGTCCCCAGACGGCCAGGACCGGGACTCCACTGGTGCGCAGGTAGTCGTGCAGCGCGGGATACATCGGCGGATTGGTGGCGTAGTCCCGAAACAGCGCGAGCTGAATCTCGTCGTTTCCCGGGCGCGACAGCAGGGAGCTGTCCAGCGTCCACGCGTCGGGGCTGACCAGGGACTCATCCGGTGCACCGGTGAGGTACTGCCATGCGACCGACTCCGGTTCCAGCGCCGTGCGGATGGCCGCCTCCGTCTCGGCCGTCTGGTCACGCTGGTAGTCCCAGACGGTCTTCCAGAACCCCTCGATGAAGCCCTCGTCATAGCCGTTGCCGTTCTGCGTGACGATCGCGCTGATGGAGTCGGGACGGCTGAGCGCCAGTCGCCAGCCGATCGGCGCGCCGTAGTCCTGAACGTAGATCGCGTAGCGGTTCAGCCCGAGCTGGTCCAATAGCCGCTGGGTGAGCTGCGCGAGATTGTCGAAGGTGTAGTCGAATTCGGTCACCAGCGGCATGTCCGAGTAGCCGAACCCGAGATAGTCGGGGGCGATCACGTGGTAGTCGTCGCCGAGGTGGGTGATGAGGTCCCGGAACATGTGGGAGCTCGTGGGAAAACCGTGCAGCAGCACGATCGCCGGTGCATCGGCGCTGCCCGCCTCGCGGTAGAACAACCGGCGACCGTCGACGGTGGCGTAGTGGTGTCGCACCGTGGAAACCATGGCTAACTCCTTAAATAGATTTTGATAGTTAGGAGTCAAGCACCTCTGGTGTAACCTGTCAATAGATTTTTGGAGGTTATATGGATATCGTTGCGGCCGGACCCGGCGACGAAACGCTGCTCTTGGACTTGCTCAACTCCACCCCCGTCATCGACGGCGTGGCCCGCGACGAACTCGAGGACCCGGTCACAGCACAAGCCTGGTTGGATTCCCACAACGCCGGCCCGGCAAACGAACAGCAGCTACAGGAACTCATCGACGTGCGGGATGCGCTGCAAGACGTGGTGCGCGGGGACCGGACGCCGCAGGCGTTGGCGCCGTTCCTCACCGGAGTCGGGCTGTCCCCCACTCTCAGCGACGAGGGCCTCACCTGGACACTGACCACCCGCGGAACGTCGCCGGTCGCGGCGCGGGCGTTACTGGCCTGGGACGCGTTGCGGATCTCCAGTCCCAAACGACTTCGCCCGTGCGCCAACGACGAATGCCGGCTGTTCCTGATCGATCGCAGCAAGCCCAACACCGCGCGGTGGTGCTCCATGGCCATCTGCGGCAACCGCATGAAGGCGCGTCGGCACTACCAGCGGACCAAGACCACGACCGGCGATTGAGCTTCGACGACGACCTGGCGCCCACCCCCGCCGCCATGCACTAGATTCTCAACGCCTCTCCCTGCTGGTCACGCGCCCCCGGGGACGTGTCGAAAACCTCAGCATCGCTGATCAGCATCGGTTGACTTCCTGGCCTCGGAACGCGAGGACACCGATTCCGGAACGCGCGGTCAGCAACCATCCCGTCGGGTCGGCCGCGCGTTTGGCGGCGACTGACGCAAAGCATGATCCGTTCACGCACGCCGGGATAAGCCCTGATGGTGGCAAATGCCGAGACACTTGATAGCGAATCCACTATCATGGAGCAATGGTGAAGGCCGGAGTTCCAACCTCGAGCGAGACCGCCGCGGCGCTCGTGCGTGAAGCCCGCCAGCGGCGGAACATGTCGCAGCGCGATCTGGCGCACGCCGCTGGCGTGCCGCAGTCGACCGTGGCGAATGTTGAGTCCAATAGGCAGCAGCCTTCTGTTGCGATGCTTGAGCGCCTTCTCACCGCGGCAGGTTTTCGGCTCGAACCGCGGCTAGTCAACACGGTGCGACCCGGTCAGCTACTGGAGCGGCACCGCGATGGGGTCGCACGCCTACTCGGACGCTACCCTGTCGCGCGCGCCTGGGTCTTCGGTTCCGTGGCGCGCGGTGATGATCTCCCCGGCTCCGACCTCGACCTATTGATCGAGCTGACGCCCAACGCTTCCTTCGCCGATTACGTCGGCCTTGAAGACGAACTCACCGAGCTCTTGGCATGCCCAGTCGACGTCGTCACCACCAGGGAGCTGGAGTCCAATGACCTGTTACGGCGCCGGGTAAACCTTCACCGACGCCGGCTGGACGTCGCGGCCTGAGATGGACGACCGTAACGCCGAACAGCTGCTCTACATCGACGCGACACTGGCCGAGATGATCCAGCTTGCGTCGCGTGGCCGTCAGGCATACGACTCCGATATCGCGGTCGCCCGCGCGTGCCAGTACAACATCATCCGGCTCGCGGCCGACCTCGAACGCCTCGGTGAAGAATGGATCGCAGCCCGTCCCGGCATCCCCTGGCGCTTGATCAAAGGCATGCGCAACCGCATCGCCCACAACTACTGGACCGTCGATAACGACATCGTCTGGGCGGTCGTGGACCAGCATGCCCGAGACCTGAGCACGGTCCTCGCCGACGAGATCGAAGCCGCTCGCTCACAACTCAACGCACAAAACGACGAATCCGGGCCAGGCTGACCCACCGAGCATCGGCGATGAAGGCCGCGTCGACATGATCGACTGCGTAGTCGCCGACCCCTACGTGCGCTGCGACGGCGCCTTCCGCGACACGCACAGCGACCAACTCGGCGCGCCGCCACCACCGCGCACATCGCGCCGCAACGATCCACTAGAGTTCTCAACGCCTCTCCCTACAGGTCCCGCGCCCCCGTAGCTCAGGGGATAGAGCACGGCTCTCCTAAAGCCGGTGTCGGCAGTTCGAATCTGCCCGGGGGCACCACGCGTTGCATGACGCGGCCCCTACTTCCAGAAGGCGTTCATCGGTGTGGCGTACATGTCGTTGTCGGTGAGCGGGGCCAGCGTTCCGGGCGAGGTACGCAGGGCGTCTTCGATAGTGGCCATCAGGCTGTACTGGTTGTAGTAGTCGTCGGTGGTGAAGTTGCCGGACTGCATTCCGCCGAGCGTTATGGCGCCCTGGTTGGGGATGACGATCATCGGGACGTGATTGCCTTCGTTACCGAAGCCCAATGACAGGTTGTTGTTGTCCTCATCGAACGTGATGATGATCGCGTCTTTCTCGTTCGGGTCGGTCCACGTCGCCGAATTCTCGATGGTGGACACCTGCTGCTGCACGAACTGATCGCCGGCCGCGACGTTGTACTGGTGGTCGGTGAACTGGGTGGCAATGAACTGGAGAACGCCGCTGAGCGTATCGACCGGGCCTTCCATGTTGTTGTCCTCATTGGCGGCGATCCAGGTGAATCCCGGGAATGTGCTCGGGTCAGCAAGGTCGTCAGACAATTGCGTCAGCGGCAGCAAATGCTCCTGCAGGTAGTCGGGAGTGTTGCCGTAGACATAGCCGAATTGGGCAAAGGGCAGCTCATCGGCGGAGTAGTCACCCGATGACACGAGGTCGCCCGCCGACGGCATGCTCTGCGCGTAGCCGGCCCACGAGATGCCCGCCTCATCCATTTCCTGCATCAGGCTCGGGGCGTCGATGGAATTCAGCGGGGAGTTGTAGTCGATGCCGAAGTCCGAGCCACCCAAGACGCGGAAGTAGTTGGGATCGCTGGGATGGCTCAGCGCGTAGAAGTTGTCCGCATAGCCATAGGTGTTGATCAGGCTGTTGATGTACGGCGCGTTGGAGCTTCCGACGATGTCGTCGCTGCCCTTGTTCTCCATGTAGATCACGAACACGTGATCCAGTTGGCCGACATCGGATGTCGGCGGGGTCAGCGGCGCCGGGGCGAGGTTGGGATCGCCGACGGTGAACGACTCGTTGTCCGCGTAGGCGCCGTTGTAGTTGCCCAGGTACTGGTTTTCGTCGGTGAAAGTGGTGGTCACCGTCGCGGACACGGCGCCCTCCGGGACGGTCCCGGTGATCTCGCGTTCCTCAAAACCGGTGAAACCCCAGCGATCCCATACCGTGACGGGATCGAGCGAGCCGGTGCCCACCACGTTGCCGTTGGCATCGAGGAAGTTGACCTGCACTGTGGCGTACGACGGGTTCCACGTCTGGCCGCCGAGATCCGCGCTCAGCGCGTACGGCGTTCCGGCCGCGCCGGTGATGTCGACGGTCTGGCTGATGCTGGACGTGGCCACCGGCCCGCCGCCGGCGAAATTGTCGCCGCCGCCCGGAGGCGCGTCCTGCGGAAAGCCGAACAACCCCGACACCGTCGGTAGCGGAAAGCCCACCGGGGAGGGATAGCCGACCGGTGTGCCGTAGGCAATCACGGTCGGGGTGCCGGTCTCGGTCCAGCCCGGTATGGTCACCCCGCTGTAGCCCGACCCGGATGGATCGGCTGTTTCGAAGCCGGGGTTGACCAGCAGGTTCGGACTCATCGGCAGCGCGTCAAGGGCGACCGGGGCAACCGGATCGAGACTGTGCAGCCAGGTGATGAGCTCGGTGTCGAGCTGCGGACCCAACACGGCGCTGACCGAGTCCTGCTCCAGGAAACTGGTAATCGAACTGAGAACCTCGTCGATGATCACGTCGAACTCATCGGCATGGGCCTCGGGGCTGGCAGCCAGCTGGCCCAGCCCCAGGCCCACAAACGCGCTGACCGCTCCCGTTGCCCCCACAGCACGTCGTCGGCGGCGGGCCGTCGCTCGACGTGTGGTTGGCTCTTCCACCCTGAGACGTTGACGAGTCATGGCCTAACCTTCCCCGAGGCAAAGGCAATAAAACGGCAAGTTACCAAGCGGAGACGCTGCCCGACGGCGGAAAAAACCCAATACACAGCACCCTGCCAGGTGGCCCGCCGATCAGCCCCCGAACAGGTCGTTCAGGTCCCAACTCGGCGTATCGGCGATCAGGTCCGCCATGTTCGCCCACTGCTGGGCGGCCTGCTCACCCAGTTCGGTCGGCCAGGCGTCGTTGGCGGTCAAGATCACCGTCGCCAGGTCGTCACGGGCGTTGAGCAGACCGGCCAAGATGCTGGTGTTCGGATCGAACAGCGCGCCGTTGATGGCGGGGATCAGCAGCTGGGGCATCACCACCGACAGCGCGGTCTGGGCCAGCGCCAGCGTGATCGGCAGGTTGATGTCGCTGGCCAGCAGCGGCAGGTTGTTCCACACTGCGGTCAAGCTTTCGGCGGGGTGCTCGAAGAAGCTGTTCATCACCGCATCCCAGTTCGGGCTGAGCGCGTCGGTGAATCGCAGGGCGATCGGGGTGAAGGGCTCGCTGCCGAAGACCGCGTCGTAGTTCTCGTTGCCCATCAGGCCGGCCAGCCCGTTCATCAGCAGGTGCTGGGTCACCCAGTCGGGCTGAGCGTGCATCCGGGACACGTCCAGGGCATAGCCGTAGGAGAACACCCGCTGGGCCATGTCGGCGGCGTATTCCTCGGGGCTGACGGTGGGGGTGTCCGGCGGCAGGTAGCCGGCCACATCGTCGAGCGGGACCACCTGTGCCGTGACGCCCTGGCCGATCGCGGCGTCGGGATCGGTAACGTTCTCGAACCGAGCGAAGATCTCGCCGCGGGTGATGCCACCGGTGTCCAGCCAATTCGCCACGCCCGGATTCGTGCCGGCGACAACGTAATAGGTGTAGCCGTCGGCATCGTGGTAGGTGGTGGTGTGGTTGAGCGTGGTCTGCGCCATCACGTAGGGCAGCGCGCCGCCGTAGACGTTCATCAGCTCGATACCGCTATAGGCCGAATCCACGTTGGGCACCTTGATGATCAGCGCCTCATCGGGTTGCAGGTCGAAATTTCCGCCGGTGACGACCGCACTGGCCAGGCCGGCCCCGTAACTGGTCTCCGGGCCCAAGTCGTGCATGGTGTTGGCGGGGATGTTCATGCCCACCGACGCCCCGCCTTCGATGGCGCGCTGGTTGAACGGGCCGACGATCTGAGCGAAGGCGCTGAACAGCGTGGTGAGCATCGAGTCGATCGACGTGATGCCATCGGAGTTTCCCACCGCCGCCGCGACGGGGTCGGCCCCGTCGTCGCTGGGGAAGAACCCGCCCTCCGGGATGGCGAAGAACGGTGGGCAGTCCGAAACACATTGCAACGTGACGCTGCCCGGCCCCTTGGCCCAGTCGCCGAGCATGTCGCGGATCAGCAGGGACGCAGACCCGCCGACGGTGGCGTCGGTGGAATCCATGAAGTTCAGGGCGCCGGGCGGGGCCTCCGGACCGATGTACACCGTGAAGGTGCCGTCGGGGTTGAGCACCAGGCCGTGGCCGAGTTCCAGGTCCTCGATGGCCTGCGCCGATCCGCCGGTGATGGCCTGGGTGCTGATCGAGAAGTGCTCGGTGCCCCCGCCGAGGGTTCCATGCAGCACATAGGTCGCTCCGGGCGCCAGACCGGCGGTCACGTGGTAGTAGATGTCGGGAGTGAAGTAGTCGAAATACTGCCGGGGGTCGGCGGCATTTCCCGCGATCACCTCGGGTGATTGAAAAAAGACCCCGTTGAACAGTTCGGTGACTCGCGACAGGCCCGCGGTGAGCAATTGGTAGTTGGTGTTCTGCAGCATCGCCATCAGGTTGTCTTCGCTGCCGGGCACCGCATACGGCAGTGCCATGTCGTAGGCGACCGCCTGATTCATCGCCGCAATCAGCTCATCGACGGCCGGCTGGAAGGCAGAGGTCGACGCCAACGCCACCGCGGGCCCGACGGTCACCGGCGAGGTGGCCACCGCCAGCGTCAGCGCGCTGCCGAGTACTGCCGCGGCGGTGGCGACGCCCCCGCGCCGCGCCGAAGCGGAAACCCGGCTCGCGACAGCGGATGGACGCTGAACCCCGACGCTTCCACTAGCGGGCACAGACCCTCCCCGATTTTGTTAACTTCTACTTGTTTTATTCACGGCGAATTCTCATGTCGAACCCTATGTCCGGGCCGGAGCCGATGCAACCGTTCCGCCCCCGGACACCGTCGGCCATGACCGCGAAACCTTTTGCCGACATGGGCCGGTGCCGACAGGTAGGTTGCGCTGCATGTCGAAGCGATGGCTTACCGCGTTCGGCCTGGCGGCGGTGCTGGCATTTTCCGGATGTGGCCTGACGGTGACGAAGTCCAATCCAGACCCGCTGGCGAACCAGGCGCCCCGCAGCACCCCCAACGGCATGGTGCTGGTCTCGCCGGACAACTTCGTGCGTGCCGTCACCGACCAGGAATTCACCAATGTCGTCAACGAGAACGGGTTCGGCCGGTTCTTCCACCAGCGTGATGTGACCCCGATCGACCGCCAACTGGTGGTGCGGTCCAACCGCGACACCTTGTATTCCGCGGCCGTGTTCGACCTGCAGGCCGCTCCCGTGACGATCACGCTGCCCGACCCCGGTGAGCGGTACATGTCGGCGCAGGTGATCAACCAGGACGAGTACGTCACCGACATGTTCTACGGCAGCGGCGACCACACTCTGGACCAACAGCAGGTCGGCACCCGCTACGTCATGGTCGCCGTCCGCATCCTGGCCGACCCCAAGGATCCGGCCGACCTGGCGAAGGCTCGCCGCCTGCAGGATCAGATCATCGTGAGCCAGGAGGACTCCGGCAGCTTCGAAGTGCCGCGGTGGGACCCGGTCAGCCAGAAGAAGGTCAGCGACGCCCTGCTGACCCTGGCCGAGACCATCCCCGACACGCGGGGCATGTTCGGCACCCAGGACGACACCGACCCGGTGCGGCATCTGATCGGCGCCGCCGCCGCCTGGGGCGGCAACCCCGAGTCCGACGCGCTGTACCTCAACGTCACCCCGGCCCGCAACGACGGCAATACCGTGTACCGGCTGACCGTCAAAGACGTTCCGGTGAAAGCCTTCTGGTCGGTCAGTGTCTACAACAAGAACGGCTACTTCACCGAGAATCCGCAGCAGGCCTATTCGGTCAACGACATCACCGCGACGAAGACGCAAGACGGATCGGTGACCGTGCAGTTCGGCGGGTGCCCGGCCGGCCCGGCCACCGTCGCCAACTGTCTGCCGATCACGCCGGGATGGAACTACCTGGTCCGGCTCTACCAGCCCGACCAGGAGATCCTGTCCGGCAAGTGGGTTTTCCCGGCGGCTCAGCCCGAGGAGACGGCCGGCGTCGATACCCGATCGCCCGCGCCGCCTCCGTCCGCGCCGGCACGTCCCTCCCGCTGACGCACCCGGGCACCGTTACTCTGCTGATTGTGGTGTTCATCGGGCCGATGCCGGGCTAAGTGCCGGCGACGCGGCACGCCTACTTCGCGTACGGGTCCAACCTGTGCGCACAGCAGATGGCGCGCCGCTGCCCCGAGGCGTCGGACCCCCGCCCGGCGGTGCTGGCCGACCACGATTGGCTGATCAACCAGCGCGGTGTCGCCACCGTCGAGCCGTTCCCCGGCTCACGGGTGCACGGGGTGCTGTGGTGGGTGTCCGATCGCGACCTGGCCGCGTTGGACAGGGCCGAGGGCGTTCCGGTGCGCTACCGCCGTGATCGGCTGACGGTGCATACCCTCGACGGGGTTTCGCCGGCGTGGGTGTACATCGACCATCGGGTGCAGCCCGGTGCACCGCGGGACGGCTATCTGGAGCGCATCATCGGCGCCGCTGTCCAGCACGGGCTGCCCCCGGGGTGGATCGACTTTCTTCGCCGCTGGGATCCGATCCAGTGGCCGCTGCGTACCCCGCCCGCTAATGACGCGGCGCCGCAGTCACTCTCAGAGCTGTTGGCCGATCCCGACGTCGTCGAGGAGAGCCGATTGCGGTCGCGGTTCGGATTCCTGGCCATTCACGGCGGGGGCCTGGAGCAGATGACCGACGTGATCGCCGAACACGCCGCCGAAGCCGCCGATGCGTCGGTGTATGTGGTGCGCCATCCCGACGGCTACCCGCGACACCTGCCCTCGGCCCGCTACCTCGCCGCGGAGTCCGCGCGGCTCGCCGAATTCCTCGACCACGTCGACGTCGTGGTGTCGCTGCACGGGTACGGCCGGATCGGACGCAGCACGCAACTGCTGGCGGGCGGGCGCAACCGTCGGCTGGCCGCCCACGTCGCCCGATGTGTGGATCTGCCGGGCTATCAGGTGATCACCGATCTGGACGCGATCCCGCTGGGCCTGCGGGGGCTGCACCCGGCAAATCCGGTGAATCAGGTCCGGGGCGGAGGGGCCCAGCTGGAACTGTCACCGCGGGTCCGGGGCATCAGTCCGCGCAGCCAGCCCCCCGGGGAGGACGGCCTGTCGCCGGTCACCTCGGCGCTGACGCGCGGGCTGTCGGCCGCGGCCCGCTCCTGGCGGCTGCAGGACTAGGAGGTAGTCGGTGGACAAACAGTTTCGCTTCGGGGTGGGTCTGCACACGGTGCGGTCTGCAGCTGCGCTGGCCGAGACCGCACGACGGTTGGAGGGATCCGGGTTCGACGTACTGCACGTGCCCGATCATCTCGGCGCCCCGGCACCCTTCCCCGCGCTGGTCGCGGCCGCGGCAGCCACTACGACGATCCGGTTGGGCACCTACGTGCTCAACGCCTGCTTCTACAAGCCGGCGCTGCTGACCCGCGATATCGCCGCCACGGACCTGTTGTCCGGCGGCCGGCTGGAGATCGGGCTGGGCGCGGGCTATGTGCAAGCGGAATTCGAGGCCGCCGAGCTGCCGTTCCCCAATGCCGCCCGGCGCATCGAGTACCTCGAACACGTGACGACTTACGTGTCCACCCACCAGCCGCGGGTGCCGATCCTGATCGCCGGCAGCGGTGATCGGCTGCTCAGGGTGGCGGCCCGGCACGCCGACATCATCGGGCTGACCGGCGCACCGGTGGCCGGCGCCGATGACGCCCTGGCGGAGCGGGTTTCCTTCGTCCGCGCGGCGGCCGCCGACCGGTTCGAGGCCGTGGAACTGAATCTGGCCGTCACGGCGGTGCCCACCGACGCCTCCGGGATGCCCGACCTGTCGCTGACCCGCCAGTTCGCCCCGACCCTGTCGGATCAAGAGCTGCTGGCCATGCCCGCTGTGCTGTCCGGGTCACCGCACGAGATGGCCGACACGTTGCGGGAATACCGCCGCAGGTACGGGTTGAGCTATTTCACCGTCCAGCAGAATCACGCCGAAGCGTTCGCGAAAGTCATTGCCGCACTGCGATGACCACCCGGACTCAACGCGGGCCCGGCCACCCCGCCAATGCGGCGTCGGCCAGCGCGTGCAGATCCACGCGGCTCGCTCCGCTGCGCGCCTGCACCGCGATGCCCTGACACACCGCGGCGATCCAGCGCGCGAGCACCATGGTGTCGACACCGGACAATTCACCCTCGGCCACCGCGACGTCGAACCGTTCGGCGATCTGATGCACTGTGTCCTCGCGTATTTGGGCCAACCCCGGCCCGTTATCGACAGTCAGGCAGCCGTGCGGGTCACCACTGGTCGCCTCGGCCGCACCGTGGACCATCGCTTCGGCGACACCCCGGGCGGTCGGCAATGCCAGCGCCTCGACGACATAACCTCCCTGACCGGCGAGGTAGCGCTGGACGGCCCGCCGGTAGAGCTTCTCCTTCGAACCGAATTCGGCGTAGATGCTACGGCGGTTGACCCCGGCGGCGGCACTGACGTCGCTGATCGAGACGCTGTCGTAGCCGTGCGCCCAGAACAGCGTCATCGCCGCCTCTTCGACCTCGGCGGGATCGAACTCCCGCGGCCGTCCCACCACCATCGCGCCGCCTTCGTGTGACTCCGGTCACGCCGGGAATGTATCAGACGTTTCACGCCTTGACCTGACCAAACTAAGTAACACATCGGTTCGTAACTAGCGGGAGAGGCCACCACATGAGCACAGCACCCCTGACCGGACGGCGGGCACTGGTCACCGGAGGTTCACGCGGCATCGGCGCGGAGACCGTGCGGCGGCTGGCGGCCGACGGCGCCGCGGTGGCCTTCACCTATTCGGCCTCGACCACCGACGCCCAGAAGCTCGCCGCCGACGTCGCCGCGACCGGAGGAAAGGCCGTTGCGATCCAGGCCGACTCCGCCGACCGCGCGCAGGTCGCGGCCGCCGTCGAGCAAGCCGTCACCGAACTCGGCGGCTTGGATGTGCTGGTCAACAATGCCGCCGTCGCTCATGTGGCGCCCATCGATGAGTATCCGGCCGAGCAGTTCGACCGTCTTGTGGCGATCAACATCGGCGGAATGTACTGGGCGGTACGCACCGCGGTGAAGCATCTGGGCGAGGGCTCCGGATCATCAATATCGGCAGCATCAACGCCGATCAGATTCCGGGCCCGGGCCTTTCGGTCTACGGCATGACGAAGGGAGCGGTGGCGTCGTTCACCCGGGGCCTGGCGCGCGACCTCGGCCCACGCGGCATAACCGTCAACAACGTGCAGCCGGGCCCGATCGATACCGACGCGAATCCGGACAACGGCGGTGACTTCCCCGAGAGCCTGAAGAAGGTGACGGCCCTCGGTCGCTACGGGCAGGTCGGTGACGTCGCCGCCGTCGTGAGCTTTCTGGCGGGCCCGGAATCCGGATTCGTCACCGGGGCGAACTGGAACGTCGACGGCGGCTTCACCGTCTAGCGACTTAACGCGGTGCGTCAGCCCCGACGCAGCGTCGACACCAACGCCCACAGCGAACAGCCCAGCGCCCCGGCAACACTGACCGCGCCGAGGCCCAGCCCGTATCCGACCGTGATCGGAGCGACGACATTCAGCCGGTAGTACCAGACCACCAGCCCGGCGATACCCAGCGAGATCACCAGGGCCGCAACCGATGCCAATCTACTGAAGAGTCCCCGACCGATCATCGCACCGGCCACCAGCAGAACCGCCGCCAGCAGCACGATCAGCTGACCGACGCCGAAGCGCGGCGGCAGCACGATACTGCCGACACTGCCGCCGATCGCACTGGCATGCCCTCCACCGTTGGCCGAGGTCGTCAGCCACGGCAGCCACGCACTGACCGACAGGATCACGGCGAACAGCGCGATGAGCCAACCGGGCCGCGAGTGAGTCATGCCGTGACATTAACCCGCCTCGATGAGTTCACCGCGGTGCGGCATCCTCAGCGTCCGGGTCAGGCCGAGCCGGGCCAGGAAGGCGTCGTCGTGGCTGACCACGATGAACGCGCCGCGGTAGCCGGCCAGGGCCTCGACCAGCTGGTCCACGCTGGCCAGATCGAGGTTGTTGGTGGGTTCGTCGAGCAGCAACAGCTGCGGCGGCGGGTCGGCGAGCAGCAGCTGGGCCAGCGCGACCCGGAACCGCTCACCGCCGGACAGCGTGCCGATCGGGCGGGCCACACCGGCGGCGTCCAACAGGAACCGGGCCAGCTGGGCACGCACGGCCCGCGGCTCGCTGCCGGACACCGCCGACACGGCATCGAACGCGGACACCGTGTCATCGAGGTGATCAAGGCGCTGCGGAAGATAGCCGACCCGATGGGTCAGCAACCGTCCGCTTGCACCGGCCAGCAGCGCCTCCAACAGCGAGGTCTTGCCGACCCCGTTGGGCCCGTCCAGGGCGATCCGTTCCGGCCCTTGCACGATCACCGGCCCAGCGCCGCCCGGCAACTCGGCCAACCGGCGGCTGGACGGCACATCCGGGTCCGGCAGCGTGACGCGGATCCGCTCATCGTCACGGACCCGGACCGAAGCGGCGTCGAAGCCGGCTTGCGCGTCGCGCACCCGCCTGTCGAGACCGGTGCGCAGCCGGCCGGCCGAAACCTGTGCGTTCGAAGCGTTCTGGTTCATGACGATCTTTGCGGCCCGCTTGTTGTCGTAGGAGGACCGGGTCGCCCTGCTGCGTCGGGCGAGTTTGGTCTCGGCCTCGACTCGCTGCCGCTTCTCAACCTTGACCAGCTGTTCGGCGGCGCGGGCGGCCGCCCGCGCGGCCGCCTGCTCGGCGTCCAGATGCGCCCGCCACGCACTGTAGGGGCCGCCGAAGCCGGCCAGCCGCCCGTCGTACAGCTCGGCGATATTGTCCATCTGCTCCAGCAACGCGGTATCGTGGCTGGCCACGATGAGAGCGCCGGGCCACGATCCGACCAGCTGCGCCAACCGTTCCCGGGCGGCGCGATCGAGATTGTTCGTCGGTTCGTCGAGCAGGGTGATCGGGGCGGGCTGCAGACACAGACCGGTCAACGCCACCGCCATCGCCTCGCCCCCGGACAACTCGCCGGCTCGTCGCTCGAGATCGGCCGAACTCAGGCCGATCGGGCGCAGGGCCGCGTCGGCGCGGGCTTCGATGTCCCAGGCGTCACCGAGGATCTCAAAGTGGACCGCGTCGGCGTCACCGCGTTCGATCGCGCGCAGTGCGACGAGTTGCCCGGCGACACCGAGCAATTCGGCGATCGACACACCGACATCGAGCGTGAGCAGCTGCGGCAGGTAGGCCACCTCGCCCACTGTGGCGATCCGCCCGGTGGTGGCGGTGAGCTCCCCGGCGATCAGGCGCAGCAGGGTGGATTTTCCGGCGCCGTTGGCACCGACCAGGCCGGTGCGGCCGGGGCCGAATACACCGTTGACGCCGGCCAGCGCGGTGGTGCCGTCGGGCCAGCTGAAGCCGAGATCGGTCAGGGTGACAACGGAACTGAAGTCAGCAGAGGGTTTGGACATGAGGTCTCCGGAAGAGTCAGCGGGTGCGCTGACAACCGGGGACGCGACTGGGGCGATGCGTCGGTGATCAGCGCGCGGACAGCGGCGCGAGACCGGCGATGCCTGTCACTGTCCAGACCTCCTGTGCGGGGACGCCCGCCACCCTAGCGGTGGGAAGGCGTGGCGTGCAACCGATCAAGCCGGCGCGAAAACCCTGACGAACTTGTGCAGCGACTCGTTGATGTCGCTCTTCAGCGCCGCGGCCACCAGCATGCCGATCGGACCGAACAGCGCCGGCCCGCCCAGGTGGACGTCGAAGCTCACCTTGGCGCCGTCGCCGGCCGGGGCGACCTTGGCCAGCAGCTTGATCTTGACGCCGCCCTTGCCGTCGCCGTTGAGGGTCATCCCCGTCGGGGGCTTGTAGTTCACGATCGTCCACTTGATCCGGTTGGGCATGCCTTTGACCTCGACGATCGACTCGAGCGTCGTGCCCTTTTCCAAGGTCTCGGGCAGCGCACTGCGCCACACCCGGTGGATGGTCAGCCACTCTTTGTAGCGCGACAGATCCGAGGCGTGCGCCCAGGCCTCCTCGGGAGGCAGTGGGACGTCAATGGATCCGGAGAGCTTGGCCATGTGATTCTCTTCTCCTCATATCCCCTTATCGGTGGGTCATTGTGGTCGTTGCCGGCTCCCGCCACAACTTGGGCCGCTCACCGAGCATCGCGCCGCGCGCCCACCACATCGCCTCGATGGCGGCGGCACCCACGGCCCCGACCCCCAGTGCCAGCGACGTCAGCGCGACGTTGGAGGGATCCAGCAGGAACTTCTCCCGCGCCAACGGGATCGCGAAGATACCCACATAGGCCAGGCCGCAGCCGATGACCAGCGCCAGCCGCCACCACTGATAGGGCCGCGCCACCACGGCCAGCACCCAGCCCGCGGTGGTCAGCAGCGTGATCAGCGCGGTGGTGGACGCCTGGATCTGCTGCACCGCGGTGGCCTCGCTACCGCGATAGGCCAGCAGGTAGGAGCTGAATGTTGCGATGCCCACCACCAGCCCGGCCGGCAGTGCTCCGCTCATCACCCGCCGAACGAATCCGGGATGTGCGCGTTCGTTGTTCGGCGCGAGCGACAGGATGAACGCCGGGATGCCGATGGTGAACCAGGCGGCCACCGTGACGTGGATCGGCTGGAACGGATACAGCAGCGGCTTGGTGCCGAACAGCGCCGAAGCCAGCCCGACCAGGCCGACGAGCAGGGCGAGCAGCACCGAATACACCGTCTTGGTCAAGAACAGGTTCGCCACCCGTTCGATGTTGCCGATCACCCGGCGACCTTCGCCCACCACATAGGGCAGGGTGGCGAACTTGTTGTCCAGCAACACGATCTGTGCCACCGAGCGCGCCGCCGAGCTGCCCGCGCCCATCGCGACACCGATATCGGCGTCCTTGAGCGCCAGCACGTCGTTGACGCCGTCACCGGTCATGGCCACCGTGTGGTCACGTGCCTGCAGGGCGCGCACCATGGCCCGCTTCTGATCCGGGCGCACCCGGCCGAAGACGGTGTGCTCCTCCAGCGCGCCGGCCAGCCGCTCCGGATCGGTGGGCAGCTTGCGGGCGTCCATCGCAGCCCCGGACAGTCCCAGTTCCTCAGCCACCGCGCCCACCGAGACCGCGTTGTCCCCGGAGATAACCTTCACCGAAACTTCTTGCGCAGCAAAATATTCCAAAGTGGCACGGGCATCGGGCCGTATCTTCTGCTCCAGCACCACCAACGCCACCGGGGTGACCTGCCCGGGCGCGTCCGGGTGGTCGACGGGCCGGTCGCTGGCCCCCAGCAACAGCACCCGCAGCCCGCGCGCCCCGATCTGCTCGGCCTGTTCGGCGGCCTCCGAGGACGGGTCGAGCAGCACGTCGGGAGCTCCGATCACCCAGTCGCCGTGCTCGGAGAACGACACGCCGCTCCACTTGGTGGCCGACTTGAACGGTGCGCACCCGCTCGGCTCCCAGCCCGGCGGTGTCGGGAACGCCTCGGCGATGGCCTGGATGCTGGCATTGGGGCGGGCGTCCTCGGCGGCCAGCGCGGCCAGCCCCTCGTGCACCGGAAGTTCTTCGGCGCCGGGAAGTTCGGCGACCTCGGCCACCCGCATCCCGTTCTCGGTCAGGGTGCCGGTCTTGTCGGCGCAGACGACGTCGACGCGGGCCAGCCCCTCGATCGCGGGCAGTTCCTGCACCAGGCACTGCCGCCGCCCGAGGCGCACCACCCCGACCGCGAAGGCCAGCGACGTCATCAGCACCAGACCCTCGGGAACCATCGGCACCAGCGCCCCGACCATCGCCAGCACCGAGGCCCGCCAGCCCACGTCGGTGGTGAACAGCTGCGTGTAGATGATCAGCAGACCGGCCGGGATCAGCAGGTAGGTGATGAATTTCAGGATCTGGTTGATGCCGTTGCGCAGTTCGGATTTCACCAGGGTGAACTTGCTGGCCTCCTCGGCCAGTTTTGCCGCGTAGGCCTCGCGGCCCACCCGGGTGGCCCGATAGGCACCGCTGCCCGAGATCACGAAACTGCCCGACATCACCGCATCGCCGATGGTTTTGCCGACCGGGTCGGCTTCACCGGTCAGCAGGGACTCGTCGACCTCCAGATCGGACACCTCGACGACTTCGCCGTCCACGACGATCTGGTCGCCGGGGCCGAGTTCGATGACATCATCGAGCACCACCTCGCGGGCCGGCAGCGACACCGTCCCGGATTGTCTGCGCACCAACGGTTTCGCCTGGCCGACGATGGCCAGCTTGTCCAGTGTCTGCTTGGCCCGGATCTCCTGCACCATGCCGATGACGCTGTTGAAGACGATGAGCAGGCCGAACAGCCCGTTGATCAACGATCCGGTGGTGAGCACGATGACCAGCAGCACGCCCAGGATCGCGTTGATCCGGGTGAACACGTTGGCCCGGACGATCTCGCGCACACTGCGTGCGGCGCGCACCGGGATGTCGTTGGCCTGCCCCTGCCCAACCCGCCGGGCGACTTCGGCGTCGGTGAGACCGGCGGCGCCCTGGGTGACGGTCAAGATCGCCACCACGGCGTGACGTCGCCGGTTTCCTGCGGCGGTTCCAGCTTCGCCTCTCCTCCGTCGAACCTCACTGAACCGCCGGTTTCCTGCGGCGGTTCCAGCTTCGCCTCTCCTCCGTCGAACCTCACTGAACCGCCGGGAGGCGGGACGGCCACCGCGACGCCGGCGGTCTGTGCGGCGGTCAGCAGCCGCTCCACCGGCTCGTTCCACCGGTGCGGCGCCAGGCGGAACGTGCACCAGTGGATGGGCACCAGCGTGCCGCCGTCGAGGTCCTGGTGGGCCCGGACCGCCTCTTCGGGGTTCATGTGGACGTCCGGCCACGCGGTGTTGTAGGCGCCGATCGGCAGCAGGGCCACATCGAACGGTCCGTGCTCGGCGCCGATCTGGTTGAAGCTTTCGGTGTATCCGGAGTCGCCACCGAAGTACACCCGGTGATCGGGTCCGGCGATCACCCACGAAGCCCACAGCGTCAGGTTGCGGGTCAGGAACCGGCCGGCGAAGTGCCGGGCCGGGGTGCAGGTCAACGTCAATTCGCCGAGCGCGGCGTGCTCACCCCAGTCCAGTTCGACGACCCGTTCGGCGGGAATCCCCCACGCCCGCAGGTGCGCCCCCACCCCGAGCGGGACGACGAACGGCGCCCACTGGCTGCGGGCGAGCCCGGTGATGGTGTCGATGTCGAGATGGTCGTAGTGGTCGTGGCTCACCACGATCGCGTCCACCGCGGGCAGCGCCGCCAGCTCCACCGGCGGCGGATGCAACCGCCTTGGACCGACGGCGTCAGACGGCGAGCAGCGGTCGCTCCACACCGGGTCGGTCAGGATGCGATAGCCGTCGACTTCGACCAGCGCCGTGGCGTGACCCAGCCAGGTGATCGACAGCGGTTCGGCGGCGCTGGCGAAATCGGGGACCACCAACGGGATGGGCTCCGAGCGCCGTCGCGCGCCGCGGTCGGCGAACAGCTCCCGCAGCATCAGACGCTGTTGTTCGCGGTCCATGTTGACCGCCGCGACGCGCTCGAGGTTGTGGAAGACCCCGTCGTGGTGGTGCGGCGAGCGGGCGGTCACCGCGGCGATGGCCTGCGGTGCGGCACCCAGCGCGGCGGGCGTGCCGCGCAGCGCGCGAAGCGTCCAGCCACCGGCGGCCAGGGAGGCGGCGCCCCCCAATATCCGGCCCAGCCGAAGTGCTCCGCGCAGCATGCCGCCGAGTCTATGGCGGTGACCCGCTGCACCCGGCTCCGCCGCGTTTGCGATCACCGCTGCACCCAATGGCGGTGACCCGCTGCACCCGGCTCCGCCGCGTTTGCGATCACCGCGCTAAGCGCCCTGGAACTTCGGTGCCCGCTTCTCGATGCGCGCCATCTGGGCCTCGATGACATCCTGGCTGGCCCAGGCCCGGTCGAACAGCTCCTTGTGGATCGGCTCCTGCTCCTGCAGGGCGCCGTCATCGTTGAGCACCCGCTTGGCGTGTTGCAGCGCCAGCGGCGCCAGCTCGGCGATCTCGTGCGCCCAGGCCTGCGCGTCGGCCAGGCCGCCGATCCGGTTGACCATGCCGGTCTGCAGCGCCGTCTCGGCGGTCAGCTTCTCGGCGGTCAGCAGCATCGCGCGGGCCCGCCCGTAGCCGGCCAAGGTGGAGAGCCGGCGGATGCTCCAGTTGTCCAACGCCAGCCCATACTTGGCCACCGGGAACTGGAAATACGCCTCAGGGGTCGCCACCCGCAGGTCGCAGACCATCGCCAATTGCAGGCCGGCGCCGATCGCGGCCCCGTTGATCGCACCGATCACCGGGACCGGGACATCGCCGATGGCCGTGTGCAGTGCGATCAGCTTGTCCGGATAGTCGGCCGCGAACGCGTCGCCGGACAAGTCGGCGCCGGCGCAGAACACGGTGCCCTGCCCGGTCAGCACGATCGCCCGGACGTCGTGGGTGGCGGCGTCGACGATCGCCGCCCGCAGTTCGGTGACGAGCTGGGAGTTCAGTGCGTTTCGCCGCTCCGGGCGCTGCAACTCGATAGTGGTGACGGCTTCGTCGCGGGTAACGTCGATCATGACGCACCAGCCTATTAGCCTCGTGCTGTGAGCAGGACCGGGGCCGACGAACTGCGCGACGCGGTGCTGGACAGCGGATCGTTCATCGGCTGGGATGACGAGCCGATGGCGGTGCCGGTCAGCGAGACCTACGCCGCCGAGCTGGCCGCCGCCCGGGCCGCCACCGGCCGCGACGAAGCGGTCATCACCGGCGAGGGCCGGATCAACGGGCGGCGCGTCGCGGTGATCGCCAGCGACTTCGACTTCCTGGCCGGTTCGATCGGGGTGGCGGCCGCCGAGCGGATCACCTCGGCGATCCAGCGCGCCACCGCCGAGGGACTGCCGTTGCTTGCGTCACCGAGCTCGGGCGGAACCCGGATGCAGGAGGGCACCGTCGCCTTCCTGCAGATGGTCAAGATCGCCGCAGCCGTCGAGCTGCACAAGCGCGCCCACCTGCCCTATCTGGTCTACCTGCGCCATCCCACCACCGGCGGGGTGTTCGCCTCCTGGGGTTCGCTGGGCCACATCACGCTGGCCGAGCCCGGGGCGCTGGTGGGCTTTTTGGGGCCGCGGGTCTACGAGCAGCTCTACGGCGCTCCCTTCCCGCCGGGCATTCAGACCGCCGAGAATCTGCAAGCCCACGGGGTGATCGACGGCGTGCTCCCGGTGAAGTGGCTGCGCCGCACCTGCGCCCGGGCGCTCAAGGTGATTCTCGACGAGCCCGGTCCCGCACCGGGCCGACCGCCCGCCGAGCCGATTCCCGACGTTCCGGCGTGGAACTCGGTGTGCGCGTCGCGGCGCCCCGACCGACCGGGCGTGGGCTTGCTGCTGCGGCACGGCGCCACCGAGCGGGTCTTCTTGTCCGGCACGGGAAGCGCCGAACGGACTGCCAGCATGGTGCTGGCGCTGGCCCGCTTCGGTGGCCAACCGGCCGTCGTGCTGGGGCAGCTGCGCGGCCCGGATCGCCTCACCGACCCGGCTGCGCTGCGAGACGCCCGCCGCGGCATGGCGCTGGCCGCGGGCCTGCGACTGCCGCTGGTCCTGGTCATCGACACCCCGGGTCCCGCCCTGTCGGTGGAGGCCGAACAGGGCGGGCTGGCCGGACAGATCGCGGCCTGCTTGGCCGAGCTCGTCACGCTGGAGGTGCCGACCGTGTCGGTCTTGCTCGGCCAGGGCAGCGGCGGGCCCGCATTGGCGATGGTGCCGGCGGATCGGGTGCTGGCGGCGCTGCACGGCTGGCTTGCGCCATTGCCCCCCGAAGGCGCCAGTGCCATCGTGTTCCGCGACACGCAGCACGCGCCCGAACTGTCGGCAGCGCAGGGCATCCGATCGGCGGATCTGCAGGCGCACGGCATCGTCGACATGATCGTGGCCGAGCACCCCGACGCCGCGGCGGAACCGATCGACTTCACCAAACGGATGTCGGCAGCCATCGCCGTAGAGCTCGACGCATTGCGCTGGGTGCCGTCTGAGCAGCGTATGGCGGCCCGCTTGCAGCGCTATCGCCGGATCGGGCTGCCGGGCTGATCGGCTAACCGGTGATCAGCGCGACCGCCACCGCGGCGAGCACCATTCCGGCCACCTGACGGGGACGCACCCGCTCCCGCAGTACGGTCACCGCCAGGACCACGGTCGCGGCCGGGTACAGCGAGATCAGCACGCTCGCCAGTGACAGCAACGACAGCTGCAGCGCGAACAGCATCGTGACGTTGCCGGCGGTGTCGAGCAGTGCGATCACCAGGGCCAACCGCAGCGGGTTGCCCGTCGGCGCCCGGAGATTTCGGCTCGCCGCCGCGACCACGATCACCAGTGCCGTGGCGGCGCCGCGCGCGAACAACAACGGCCACAGCCCGGCGTCCGGCGGAGTGCGATCCAGGAAGACAAAGTTCAAACCCAGCGCCACGCCCGAGCCGATCGTCAACCAGATCGCTCCGCCGGTCAGCCCCGGCCGGAAGCCACCGTCTCCAGCGTGCCAGCTGATCAACACCACGGCGGCCAAAGCCACCGCGATACCTACGCTGGCGAGCATTCCGGGCCGCTCGCCCAGCACCCGGCCGAAGCAGACGGGCACGCCGGCGTCGACCACCGCCGCCAGCGGCGAAACCACCGAAATCGGGCCGACCGCCATCGCCGCGTAGAACCACCAGATACCAAGGAGCTGGCTGAGTCCACCGAGCACGCCCAGAACCACCGCCGCCGTCGTGACGTGTCCACCGCAGATCAGGGCAAGCACTCCGAGCATCACCATCGACACCGGGGTAGACACCAACACCACCCTCAGCGCGGCGACCCGTCGCGACGCGACACCTCCGACGAAGTCGCTGATCCCGAAACTAGTAGCGGACGCCAACGCCAGCCCTTGGGCGGCCGGCGACCCGATCACGCCCCGGTCCTCAAGGCCTTAGCGTTCGATGTGACCATCACGGCGAGAAGATTAAGTGCGCGTTGAACCTCGCAGCACCGGCGTTTGCGGGATCTTTGCGGTCGAATCGCTGATGTTCGCCTGTCGTTCAATTCGAATTTCGCTGCGCTTAACTGCTCATCGGGCACCCGGCAGGGCCGCTCAAGCCAGCGACCGCTGCCAAGCCTCGTGCAGGGCGGCGTAGTGTCCCTCGGCGCGGATCAACTCGGCCGGCGGCCCGTCTTCGACAACGGCTCCGCCCTCGATGACCAGCACCCGGTCGGCGATCTCGACCGTCGAGAGCCGGTGGGCGATCACCAGGGCGGTCCGGTGCGCCAGCACGCTGCGCAGCGCCCGCTGCACCATCCGCTCGCCCGGGATGTCCAACGCGGATGTCGCCTCGTCGAGGATCAGCACCGCCGGGTCGGCGAGGAACGCGCGGGCGAAGGCGACCAGCTGACGCTGTCCCGCCGAGAGCCTGCCACCGCGCTTGGCCACGTCGGTGTGATAACCGTCGGGCAGGCCGGCGATGAACGTCTCGGCGCCCACGCTCGCCACGGCGGCGGCCACTTCGGCGTCGGTCGCCCCGGGACGGCCGAAGCGGATGTTGTCGGCCAGCGTCCCGGAGAACAGGAAGTTCTCCTGGGTGACCATCACCACGTGCCGGCGCAGCTCTGCCTGGGTGAAGTCACGCAGGTCGATGCCGTCGAACGTCACCGATCCCGACCCCGGGTCGTAGAAGCGGGCAATCAGCTTGGCGATGGTCGTCTTACCGGCGCCGGTGCTGCCGACCAGCGCCACGGTCTGACCGGCCGGGATGCGCAGCGACAGCCCGTTGAGCACCGGCGCATCGGCCCGATACCCGAAACACACGTCGCGCAGCGTGATCTCACCGCGAACCTCACCGGGGGCGGCCGGGGTCGCCGGGTCGGTCACCGCGGGCGTCTCGGCGAGTACTCCCGCCAGCTTCTGCAGCGCCGAGGTCGCTGACTGGAAGGTGTTGAGGAACTGGGTGATCTCCTGCATCGGTTCGAAGAACATCCGCAGGTAGAGCAGGAACGCGGTGAACGTCCCGATCGTCATGTGCCCGTGCAGAACGCGCCAGCCGCCGTAGAGCAACACCACCCCGGTGGTCAGGTTGCCGACCAGTTTGACCCCCGGGCTGAAGACGGCGACCAGTTTGAACGCTTTTTCGTTGACGGCGCGGTAGCGGTCGGCGACGTCGGCGAAGATCTGCTGGTTGCGTGCTTCCCGGCGGTAGGCCTGCACCGCCTTGATCCCGGTCATGGTCTCGACGAACTGCACGATCACCCGCGCGGCGTGTTCCCGGACCGCGGTGTAGGTCTTCGACGACTCGGCCCGGAACCAGCGCAGCAGCGCCACCAGCGGCGGGAAGGCGGCCAGGCACATCAGGCCCAGCCGCCAGTCGAGCACGACCAGCAGCACCGCCGTGCCCGCCAGCGTCAGTGCGGCGCTGACCAGACTGTCGAACCCGCTCGTCAGCATCTCTTGGATCGCGTCGATGTCGTTGGTCAGCCGGCTGACCACCCGGCCCGAGGTGTAGCGGTCGTGGAAGCCGATGTCGAGGCGCTGGAAGTGACGGAACACCCGCTGGCGCAGCTCCAGCAGCACCCGCTGACCGATCCGTCCCGACCACTGCAGGAACAGCAGCCGACTGCCGGCCTGGGTGAGCACGACGGCCCCCAGCGCGACCACGATCACCGTCAACACCCCGGTCGAGCCGTCGGCGGCGATCGGTGGGATTCCGCGGTCGATACCGCGCTGCGCCAGCACCGGAACAGCAAGGCGGGCGGCGTTTTCCACCACGACGATCAACGCCAGCAGCACGACCGCGACGCGGTAGGGGCGCAGCAGCGACCACAGCAGGGCGCGGGCGGCGGCCCGACCGGTATCGGCCGTCACCGCCGGGCCCAGTCGACGAGGTGTTCGGCGCCGTCGTCGATCTCGTCGTCGGCGGCCAGCAGGTAGCGGTAGCGCGGCACCGCGGCCAGCAGTTCGGCGTGGGTACCGACCGCGGTGATCGCCCCCTCCTCCAGCAACGCCACCCGGTCGGCCAGCGCCACGGTGGACGCCCGGTTGGCCACTACGATGCCGGTGATCGGCTCCGGGCCGTCCCGCAATACCCGGCGCAGCGCATCGGTCACGGCGGATTCGGTGTGCACGTCCAGCGCCGACAGAGTGTCGTCGAGCACCACAATCGTCGGTGCGGCAACCAGGGCCCGAGCCAGCGACAGCCGTTGACGCTGCCCGCCCGAAAGGCTCATCCCCTGCTCGCCGATGCGGGTGTCGAGCCCGTCCGGCAGGTCGTAGACGAAATCCGCCGACGCGGTCGCGAGGGCACGGGCCAGCTCCGCGTCGCTGGCATCCGGGCGGCCCAGCCGCAGATTCTCGGCCACCGACATGGAGAACAACGTCGGGTCGTCGAAGGCGGTGATCACCGCCGAGCGCAGCGCCGCCAGCGTCAGCGAGCGGATGTCACGCCCGCCGATGAGGATCTGGCCCTCGGATGCGTCGTAGAGCCGCGACAGCAGCATCACCAGCACCGACTTGCCCGATCCGGTAGCGCCCACCACGGCGACGGTCTCGCCGGGTTCGACGGTGAGGTCGACTCCGCGCAGCACCCACGTGTCGTTGAAGCGGAATCCGACGCCGCGCAGCTCCAGTCGCCCCGACGGCGGCACCGGGTCGTCTCCGTCGGTGATCTCGACGGGCGCATCGAAGATCTCGGTGATCCGGTCGGCGGCCGTCATCGCCTCCTGGGTAGCTGAGAGCAGGAAGCCCAGCGACGACACCGGCCAGACCAGCGACAGCATCAAGGTGATGAACGCGACCAGGGTGCCCATGGTGACCTGGTGGTGCCCGGCCGCGTACGCACCGATGGCCAGCACCACGATCAACGTGAGGTTGGGAATCACCTCCAGCAGCGTCCAGAACCTTGAGGACACCACCACCTTGTCGATGCCCAGGTCGCGCAGGGTCTTGGCCTGCGCGTCGAAGTCGGCGATGACGTAATCCTCACGGCCGAACGCCTTGATGGTGCGCAGGCCCAGCGCGGACTCCTCCACAACGGTGGCCACCTGGCCGGCCTGGTCCTGCGCCCGGCGGGACAGCCGGGTGTACTGCCGCCGGAAGTGCTGCACCACCAGCGTCACCGGCACCATCGACACGGCCGCCACCACGCCCAGCGGCCAGTACAGCAGCAGCAAAATGGTGGTCACCACCACGATCTGCAACGTGTTGAGCAGCAGGAACACCACCACGAACGACAGGAACCGGCGGATGGTCGCCAGATCGTTCATGATCCGCGACAGCAGCTGCCCGGACTGCCAGCGGCCGTGAAACGTCATCGGCAGCACCTGCAGCCGGGCGTACAGCTCTTTGCGGAGGTCGGCTTCCACGCCCATGGTGGCGTGCGCGACCAACCAGCGCCGCACCAGCCACAGCACCGCCTCGCCGACCCCGAGTGCGGCGGCCGCCGTCCCCAGCACCCACAGTCCGCGCTGGTCCCCATGCGCCACCGGCCCGTCGATGACGGCCTTGGTCATCAGCGGGATCGCCACCGTAGCGCCGAGGCTGACGATGGCCACCGTGATCATGCTGATCCACCTCGCCCGGTAGGGCCGCAGGTACGGCAGCAAACTGCGCAGCGCGGAGGCCGGATTCACCCCATCGACCCTAGAACCAAGTCACCGCCCCGCGGCGCATCCCGCGCTTAGCCGCGACATTCAGGCAAAATGGCGGCCATGAACAACCCCGCCAACGCCGCTGCCTCCCCTCGGGTACTGGTAGTCGACGACGACTCCGATGTGCTCGCCTCCCTGGAACGTGGACTGCGCCTGTCCGGTTTCGAGGTGGCCACGGCGGCCGACGGCGCCGAGGCGTTGCGCAGCGCCAAGGAGACCCGCCCGGATGCCATCGTGCTCGACATCAACATGCCGGTGCTCGACGGCGTCAGCGTGGTGACGGCGCTGCGGGCGATGGGCGATGACGTGCCGGTCTGCGTGCTGTCCGCTCGCAGTTCGGTCGACGACCGGGTCGCCGGGCTGGAGGCCGGCGCCGACGACTACCTGGTCAAGCCGTTCGTGCTCGCCGAGCTGGTGGCCCGGGTGCGGGCGATGCTGCGGCGGCGCGGGTCGTCGGCCAGCTCGTCGTCGGAGACCATCACCGTCGGCCCGCTGGAGGTCGACATCCCGGGCCGCCGGGCCCGGGTCAAGGGCGTCGACGTGGACCTGACCAAACGGGAGTTCGATCTGTTGGCGGTGCTCGCCGAACACAAGACTGCGGTGTTGTCGCGCGCCCAACTCCTCGAGCTGGTCTGGGGCTACGACTTCGCCGCGGACACCAACGTCGTCGACGTGTTCATCGGCTACCTGCGACGCAAGCTGGAAGCCGGCGGCGCGCCCCGGCTGCTGCACACCGTACGCGGAGTCGGCTTCGTTCTGCGCACGCAGTGAGGACCACCATGAACGTCATGAACGCGCTGCGGCGCCTCTTCGCCCGCACGCCGTCGCTGCGGACCCGGGTGGTGCTGGCGACCGCCATCGGCACCGCGATCGTGACGGTCATCATCGGGGCCATCGTGTGGGTCGGGATCACCAACGACCGCAAGTACTGGCTGGACCGCAGGCTTGACGAGGCGGCCGGTCTGACGGTGCCGCTGATCGGCCTGGGTGAGCTGCCCCGATCGGCCGCTGCCACCGACGCGGTGATCACCCTGCGCCGGGCGGGTGAGGTGACGTCGAACTCCGCGGTGGTGCTGCCGCAGCTGGAGCCGGGCTACGCCGACACCGAGATCGACGGGGTGCTCTACCGGGTGCGGACCGTCGACATCCCGGGTCCCGGGCCGCGGTCGCTGGCGGTCGGCGCCACCTACGACGCCACCGTGGCCGACACCAACAACCTGCACCGGCGGGTGCTGTTGCTGTGCACGTTCGCGATCGGCGCCGCCGCGGTGCTGGGCTGGCTGCTGGCCGCGTTCGCGGTGCGGCCGCTGCGCCGGCTGGCCCAGCAGGCCCGGTCGATCGACGCCGGCGACGAGCGCCCGGAGATCGAGGTGCGCGGCGCCAGCGAGGCCGTGGAGATCGCCGAGGCGATGCGCGGCATGCTGCAGCGGATCTGGACCGAGCAGGACCGCACCAAGGAGGCGCTGGCCTCCGCACGCGACTTCGCCGCGGTGTCCTCGCACGAGCTGCGCACCCCGCTGACCGCGATGCGAACCAATCTGGAGGTGCTGACCACCCTGGATCTGCCCGACGATCAGCGCAAGGAAGTCCTCAACGACGTGGTCCGCACCCAGACCCGGATCGAGGCCACGCTGTCCGCGCTGGAGCGGCTGGCCCAGGGCGAACTGTCGACGGCCGACGACCAGGTTCCCGTCGACATCACCGAGCTGCTCGACCGGGCCGCCCACGACGCGATGCGGGTCTTCCCCGACCTGAACGTCTCGCTGGTGCCGTCGCCGACGTGCATCATCGTCGGGCTGCCGGCCGGGCTGCGGCTGGCGGTGGACAACGCGATCGCCAACGCGGTCAAGCACGGCGGCGCAACCCAGGTGCAGCTGTCGGCGGTCACCTCCCGCGCGGGCGTCGAGATCGCCATCGACGACAACGGCGCCGGGGTTCCCGAAGAGGAGCGCCGGATGGTGTTCGAGAGATTCTCCCGCGGGTCGACGGCCTCGCATTCAGGCTCCGGCCTAGGGCTGGCCCTGGTGGCACAGCAGGCCGGACTGCACGGCGGCACGGCGTCGCTGGAGGACAGCCCGATGGGCGGGGTACGGCTGATGCTGCGGCTACCGCCGCCGCGCTGACCCGGTGATCGCCTACTTCGTGCCGCCAGCATCCCAGCGGGTGAAGCCAGCCGCCTCGGCCGTCTGCTCGTCGGCGAACCACACCTCGGCGATCGTCTGCCCGTAGGAGGGGCTCTCCGGGCCGTGGTAGAGCATCGAGTCCTCATTGCCCTTGATCGTCCAGCCCGCCGGACCGCTGCCGTCCTCACCCGGCCGCGCTGAACCTTCGCCGTAGGGTGCACCGCCGACCGGGATCACGGTGGTCTCGGCCTCTGTCGACACCGGAACCTCGCGGGTGACCCACCGGATGCTGAACGCGAATGTCAGCAGCAGGCCCAGCACAAAAGACAAGCCCATCAACCAGCCATTGACGCCATGCATCAGTCGGTTCCTATCTCCCGTGAGCCGGGTAGGGCCGCGATGGCATCTTCTCGGCTGATGCGACGGATCGAGACGACCGTGAGTAGCCAGGCGATCGCCGAACCCGCCACGAACGCCAGCAGGTACCACAGCCAGTGAATGACGAAATTCATCGGACTCTCCTTAGCTAACGGTGATCACGACCCGGCGGTTTTGGGCGCGGCCGTCCGGTGTCGCGTTGCTGGCGACCGGGTCGGCCGATCCGAACCCCTTGGCGGTGACCCGGTCGGCGGGCACGCCCTGCGCCACCAAGAAATCGGCGACCGCCTTGGCCCGGCTGGTGCTCAGCGGCACGTTGATACCGTCGTTGCCGGTGTTGTCGGTGTAGCCGCTGACCGTCACCTGCAGGCCGCGGCAGCCCTTCAGCTTCTCCGCGACCCGGCTCAGTTGCTGTCGGCTGCCCGGCGACAGGGCCTGACCGTTGGTCACGAACGTGATCGGGGTGCTCATCAGGGCGGTGATGTCGGCTTGCAGGTTGCCGCAGTCGCCGGCCGGGCTCGCCGTGGGGGTGCGGGCCGGCGCAGGAGCCGGAGAAGCGCTGGGCGACAACGGACTCGGCGTCGGCGGTGGCGGGACTTCGGGCCTACTCGGGGCGGCAGGTGCGCTCGGCGCCTCGACCGCATCGGGCAGGACCACAATGTTGTTGGCCAGCTTCAGGTTTGGCCAGGCCGCTTTCGCGGCCGCCCCGACGGCTGATTTGACCGCACCGGACGTGGCGGTACCGATCAGCGTGACGGCATCACCATTGATTTTGAATTTGAAGTCCGGCATGGTCACTGCGGCTTTGAACACCGATGCCAGGGCGGCGGAATCGGGCACGGCGACGCCCTGCTTAATGATGAGGTTGTCGACGAGTTCCACATCGCTGCCGTACACGCCCGTGAGCATGTCGAGCAGCCATGTCCGCGTGGCGATGTCGGGCAGTTCACCGTTGAGGGTGATGACATTGCCGTTGCGCAGAATCGACAACGGGGCGAACAAAAACCGCTGCGGACTCACGCTGGGCGCCACAGTCGACGGCGCGGCGACGCTGGGTGCATTCGTCTCGAGTTTCGAGCGGTCCGCCATTCCGAGGCCGATCATGGCCAATAGCAAGGGAATTGCCGTCAGGGCGAGGAACCAGCCGACACCGGGAGGTCGACGGTAAAAGCGGGATACCTTTCGCCATGCCGTCAAGGTAGATGTTTCGGGGCCCGGCATGGATCCTCCTAGAAGATCGACAAAGCACCTCGGTGTCCACGACACCGCGAGTGTAGGGGCTTGCGATCAGCTACCGGAGGTATTCAGCCTATTTCGCGCTCTGGCCCGGCGACGGCGCGGCGATCACAAACTTGTCGACGATGTCGGCCCGCGGCCAGGCGCCCCGCGCGGCGTCTGCGACAGCAGCCGCCTCTGACGCCCGCGTGGCGGTGCCGGCCAGCGTCACGGTGTCGCCGGCGATGCTCACTTCGTAATCGCCGATCACCGCCGCCGCTTCGAAAACCGGAGCCGACATGGTGAAGTCCGGTGTGGTGGCGCCGGGCGCCAGACCGAGCCGGTCGACGACGGTGACATCCTCGCTCGAGGTGATCACCGCGTCCAACAGCGCCCGCTTGGCCGCCGGGTCCGCCACATCCCCGGTCACGGTGATCTCGGTGCCGCGGCGGATCACCGAGACCGGCGCAGCGGCACCGGGATCAGTGCCGTCGGGCGAACCTTCCCGCAGCCCACAGCCGATCGCGCCGAGCAGCACCGCAACCAGCGCTGCCGCGATCAACCAGGCGCGCACTCAGCGGGTGCCGAGCAGATCGATCACAAAGACCAGGGTCTTGCCGGCCAGTTGGTGTCCGGCGCCGGCCGGTCCGTAAGCCAGCTCGGGCGGGATCACCAATTGGCGCCGGCCGCCCACCTTCATTCCCGGGATGCCGTCCTGCCAGCCCGCGATGAGCCCGTCGAGCGGAAACTCCAACGACTCCCCGCGGTTCCACGAGCTGTCGAACTCCGTACCGGTGTCGTAGTCGACACCCAGGTAGTGCACGTTGACCAGGGCGCCGGGGGCGGCCTGAGCGCCGTCTCCGACCACGATGTCCTCGATGACCAGTTCGGTCGGGGGCGGGCCGCTCGGGACCGTGATCTGGGGCTTGGCCGAGTTCGTCATGGCGGTTACCGCCCGCCGATGGTGACGTAGTCGCGTTCGGTGTAGCCGGTGTAGAGCTGCCGCGGGCGGCCGATCTTGGAGTCGCCCTCGTCGTGCATCTCGCGCCAGTGTGCGATCCAGCCGGGCAGCCGGCCCAGCGCGAACAGCACGGTGAACATCCGGGCCGGGAAACCGATCGCCCGGTAGATCAGGCCGGTGTAGAAATCGACGTTGGGGTAGAGCTTGCGCTCGATGAAGTAGTCGTCGGTCAGCGCGGCCTCTTCGAGGTCCTTGGCGATGTTGAGCAGTTCGTCGTCGCCGCCGAGCTTGCCGAGGATCTTGTCGGCCTGCTCCTTGACGATGCGCGCCCGCGGGTCGTAGTTCTTGTAGACCCGGTGGCCGAAGCCCATCAGCTTGACACCGTCTTCGCGGTCCTTGACCTTGCGGACGAAATCACCGACGTTGCCGTGCTCGTCGCGGATCTTCTCCAGCATCTCCAGCACCGCCTGGTTGGCGCCGCCGTGCAGCGGGCCCCACAACGCGTTGATGCCACCGGAGATCGAGGTGAACAGGTTGGCCCGCGACGAGCCCACCAGCCGCACCGTCGACGTCGAGCAGTTCTGCTCGTGGTCGGCGTGCAGGATGAACAGCATGTCGAGCGCCCGGACCACCTCGGGGTCGACCTCGTAGGGCTCGGCCGGCAGGCCGAAGGTCATCCGCAGGAAGTTCTCCACCAGGCTCAGCGAGTTGTCCGGGTACAGGAACGGCTGCCCCTCGGACTTCTTGAAGGCGTAGGCGGCGATGGTGGGCAGTTTGCCCAGCAGCCGAATGGTCGAGACCTCGACCTGCTCGTTGTCGGACGGGTCCAGCGAGTCCTGGTAGTAGGCGGAGAGGGCGTTGACCACGCTGGACAGCACCGGCATCGGGTGGGCGTTGCGCGGGAAGCCGTCGAAGAACCGCTTGAGGTCCTCGTGCAGCATCGTGTGCCGCTGGATCTTGCCGGTGAACGTCGCCAGCTGCTCGGCGGTGGGCAGTTCGCCGTAGATCAGCAGGTAGCTGACCTCGATGAAGGTGGACTTCTCGGCGAGCTGCTCGATCGGGTAGCCGCGGTAGCGCAGGATGCCGGCATCGCCGTCGATGTAGGTGATGGCGCTCTTGACGGGCGAGGTGTTGGCGTAGCCGTTGTCGAAGGTGGTGTAGCCGGTCTTGGCGAGCAGCGAACCGATGGCCAGAGCGTCGGACCCCTCGGTGGCGTGGACGATCGGCAGCTCCAGCTCGCCGCCCGGGTACTTCAGGGTGGCGGTTTCGTCGGTTGCGGCCACAAGGAACCCCTTTGCGCTATTCGGCTAACGAGTCGATTGGGTGTGTATAGGAAAAGGTAGTCGGTTGAGGGCCGGCGCGCCCGCCCGGGGCCGGGTATCGCGGCACGTTCACCGCGCCTCCCCCGGTCCCGGCCGACGGTAGCCGATGAAGGCCGGCGCCACGAGCGCGGCGAGCAGCACTCCGACGATCACCAGCACCCCGCCCCCGGCCGCCGCGGCAGCCGTGCCCACCACCGCGCCGGCCGCCCCGTGCACGGCGTCGGCGAGCCGGGGACCACCGGCGACGATCACCGTGAACACCCCCTGCAATCGGCCCCGCATCTCATCGGAGGCGACCTGCTGCAGGATCGTCGACCGGAACGCCGCCGACACCATGTCGGCGGCGCCGCCGACCGCCAGAAACGCCAGCGCCACCCACAACACCCGCCCGGTGTGGCCGTCCGCGCGCCCCACCGCCAGCCCGAAACCGGCCATCGCCGCGCCCCAGACCGCGATCGAGACGACGATCGCCAGCCCCTGGCGGGTGATCCGCGGCAGCCAGCCCGAAAACACCCCGCCTGCCACCGCCCCGACCGCCATCGCCGCGGCCAACAGCGCCATGGTGGTGCCACCCTCGACCGGCCCGCCGAAGTCCGCGGCGGCGATCTGCGGAAACAACGCCCGGGGCAGACCCAGCACCATCGCGATCACATCCACCACGAACGACATCAGCACCACGGTGTTGCCGGCCAGAAAGCGGAATCCGTCCAGCACCGCCGCCACCCCGAAGCGGGAGCTGTCGGGCGAGCCTGCGGGCGGCATCGGGGCCAGCCGGAACGTGGCCCAGATGGGGAAGAGACACGTCAGCGCATCGATCAGGTACAGCGTGGACAGGTCCACCCAGCCGAGCAGCAACCCGGCCAGCAGCGGCCCGACGATCGCCCCGAACTGCATCACGGTCATGTTCAGCGAATTGGCGGCGGGCAGGTCGCCGCCGGCCACCAGCCGCGGAATCGCCGCGGACCGGGTGGGCGAGTTGATGGCGTAGAACGCCTGCTGCACCGACAGCAGGCCCAGCACCAGCCATACCCCGCCGCCGAGCACCGCCTGCACCCACAGCAACAGCGACGCCAGCCCCAGCCCGCAGGAGGCGAAGATCAGCAGTTTCCGGCGGTCCATCGCATCGGCCCAGGCCCCGCCCAGCAGTCCGAACACCACCAGCGGCACCAGCGCGAACAGACCGGCCAGCCCGACGTAGGCCGAACTGCCGGTCAGCGCGTAGATCTGCACCGGGACCGCGAAGATCGTCAGGTTCGCGCCGATGACGGTGGGAATCCCGGCCAGCCACAGCCGCCGGAAGTCCGGGCTGCGCAACGGGGTGGTGTCGGCGAACAGTCTCACGCCGGCCGATCCGGGCTCAGGGCTGCAGACGCTCGATGCGTCCGCCGGTGACCCGAATCCTGTTGTGCAAACGGCCTTCCCGGCCTTGCCAGAACTCCACCACCTCGGGCGCGATCACGTACCCGACCCAGGTGGGCGGGACCGGAATCTGCTTGAGGCCGGCGAACTGGTCGGTCACCGCGGCCAGCTGGTCCAGCAGCGCCGCCCGCGACGCGATCGGCCGGGACTGCTGCGACGCCCAGAAGCCCAGCTGCGATGCCCGGGGCCGGTGCGCCCAGTATTCGGCGGGGATGGCGGCGTCGGTCTTGGTGACCCGGCCACGGATGTGCACCTGCCGGCCCAGCTGATACCAGGGAAAGGTCGCCGAAGCGTACGGTGTCGCGGCCAGCTGCGCGGCCTTGGCCGAACCGTCGTCGGTGAAGAAGGTGACACCGTTCTCGTCGAGGTTCTTGCACAACACCGAACGGCTGAACGGCATGCCGTTTTCGACCGTGGCCACCACCATGGCGTTGGGTTCGGGGATCCCGGCGCGTTCGGCGTCACCGATCCAGTTGCGCAGCAGAACCTCCCAGCCGTCCTCGAGCCAGTCCACGTCGAGGTCGCCGCTGTTGTCCTTCTCCCGGTATTCCACTCGCATCGCCGCCAGGTGCTCGTTGTCGGGGCCCGTCCTGTGCACCGCATAACGCTACGCCCCGGCGCATCCCGGTCGGTGTTACCGGCCGGTAGCCGCCGTCGCGGACCCGAGTGGAAGAATCGGATGCATGACTGCTGCAGTCCCGGATAACTTCGTCGCCGGCCTGGAGGGCACGGTGGCCTTCACCACCGAGATCGCCGAACCTGACAAGGACGGCGGCGCGCTGCGCTACCGCGGCGTCGACATCGAGGATCTGGCCTCCCGGGTCAGCTTCGGCGATGTGTGGGCCCTGCTGGTCGACGGCGACTTCAATCGCCCGCTGGCCCCGGCCGAGGCCATGGAACTGTCGGTGCGCACCGGTGACGTGCGGGTCGACGCCCAGGCCGCGGTGGCGATGCTGGCACCACAGTGGGGCTTCAAGCCGCTGCTGGACACCGACGACGCCACCGCCCGGGACCAGTTGGCACGTGCGGCGGTGATGGTGCTGTCCTACGTCGCGCAGTCGGCTCGCGGCTCGCAGACCGCGGTGCCGCAGTCGGAGATCGACGGCTGCGCCACCATCACCGAGCGGTTCATGACCCGCTGGCGCGGCGAACCCGACCCCCGCCACGTCGAGGCGATCGACGCCTACTGGGTGTCGGCGGCCGAGCACGGCATGAACGCCTCGACGTTCACCGCCCGGGTGATCGCCTCCACCGGCGCCGACGTCGGCGCGGCGCTGTCCGGCGCGATCGGCGCGATGAGCGGCCCGCTGCACGGTGGCGCCCCGGCCCGGGTGATCCCGATGATCGCCGAGGCCGAGGATTCCGGCGACGCCCGCGCGGTGGTCAAGGGCATCCTGGACCGCGGCGAGAAGTTGATGGGCTTCGGACATCGGGTGTACCGCGCCGAGGACCCGCGCGCGCGGGTGCTGCGCGCCACCGCCAAGCGGCTGGACGCGCCGCGCTTCGAGGTAGCTGCGGCGCTGGAGCAGGCGGCGCTGACCGAACTGCGGGAGCGCCGGCCGGACCGGGCCATCGAGACCAACGTCGAGTTCTGGGCGGCGGTGATCCTCGACTTCGCCGAGGTGCCCCCGCCGATGATGCCGGCGATGTTCACCTGTGGGCGCACCGCGGGCTGGTGCGCCCACATCATGGAGCAGAAGCGGCTGGGCAAGCTGGTGCGTCCCTCGGCGATCTACGTCGGGCCCGGGCCGCGCAGCGCGGATTCGGTCGCCGGCTGGGACAAGGTCGCCAAGGGCTGAACCGGTCGGCCGTCACGCCGAACGTGTAATCAGCGCGAATTGAGGCGCGATTTTTCGATCTGAGTACACGCTCGCCGCAAGGCGGATCGGTGGCGGGCTGGGACCAGCTGGCCAATGCCTAACAGCCACCGTCCGACTGCGCCCGCTCGGCCGTCAACACCCCCAGCCAGTCATCTGTAGAGCACCACGGCCGTCCGTTTGGGGCATACCGCCTGGCCAGGTCGGTGACTCGCGCTTGGTCACGCACGACGAAACCGGCACCGTTTAGGGCATAGGTCAGCTCGGCAATGGACATGGCGGTAAGCCACGGCTCGCCACGACGGCGTACCAGTCGGGCGGTACGGCGAGCGCCGGCGAGATGATGCTTTCCCGTGATCGTCTCGGGTTCGCCGAAGTCAGTCACCAGTAGACTTCCGGGCGCGCAGATGTCGGCCAGATCCGCCAAAGTCTGGCCAATCGCCATCCGGGTGAGGTACACGGACACACCGATCCAGACGGTGACGCATGGCCTTGTCGAGTCGAATCCGACCTGATCAAGACGCTCCGCCAGACGATCAGACTCGAAATCGCACGGAACCCAGTGGACCCCCGGCCCAACTGTGCGATTGGCGCGCTCCAGTAACCGCTGCTTTTCCAGCTGGGTGGTCGGGGCGTCGACCTCGAAAATCGCCGGACCGGAACCGGTGCCAGGGACGCGCAGACTGGTGGTGTCAAACCCGGCTCCCAGTAGCACGATCTGATCGATACCCGCCGAAATAGCCTGTTGGAGCACATCATCCGTGTACCGGACACGAAGGACGATGTAGACATGCAACCCCGGCAGATAGCTGTCGAGAGCACGCAGCCATGTCCTGGCGATGACCGGCCTGGCCAACAGCGGAGCGTATCCGCCGGCCAACACCGCCGAGTCGGGGTCGTCGAGCAAACTGCGATGAGGCGGTTGGAGAGATTCGGCAGCCCGCTCGAGCGCGCACGTCTGCGCGGTCAGACTGGCATCGCGTTCACTCGGCGACGAGGCACGGGTTCAACGCCGCCGCAGCGCGCTGAGCAGGTTCTGCAGCAGCGGCACACCGGAGTAGTCCTCGACCTGCTCGAGCATGTCCGGCACCCGGGTGAACTTCACCCGGGGCCGATTCTGCGCGTCGCCGCGGGCGATCTCGGCAGAGTCGATGGCCTTCCAGCCCGCGGCGTCGATCACCTCGGGCTGACGGGCGTGCACCATCCGCGCTACCGCGCGCGGCCCGCCGATCGGCTCACTCAACTGCCCGGCGTTGTAATCGGCCACCAGGGCCTGGATCGTGTTGAGCGAGTCGGACTTGTTGGTGCCGATGAAGCCGTTGGTGCCGCGCTTGATCCAGCCCGAGACGTACGCTCCCGGCACCGGCTGCCCGGTGGCCGGGTCGATGACACGGCCGCCCTCGTTCGGCACGACACCGGCGGCGTCGTCGAACGGCAGGTCGGCGATCGGCGTGCCGTGGTAACCGATCGAGGTCAGCACCAGCCCGGCATCGATCCGGTGGACCTGATCGGTGCCGGTCACGGTGAATTCCACTGCGGCGGCACGGTTCTCACCGAGCACCCGGGCCGGGGTCAGCTGGTAGGCGAACCGGATGCGGGGCCGGGTGGGTTGCGCCGTGGCGCTGTCCACACTGCCCAGCTTGGCCAGGATCTCCAGTTTCTGCCGGGTGAAGTCGTCGCGCACGGTGGCCAGGTCGTTGCGGACCCGGGCGTGGTCCTCGGCGTCGAGTACCACTTCGGCGGTCTGGGTCAGGCCGACCAGCTCCGGCAGGGTGAACGCGGAGTCGATCGGCCCGCGGCGCGCGGCGATCACCACTTCCTGCACCCGGGAATCGCGCAGCACCGCCAGGGCGTGATCGGCGATGTCGGTGCCGGCCAGCTTGTCGGGGTCGGAGGTGAGGATGCGGGCCACGTCCAGTGCCACGTTGCCGTTGCCGACGATCACCACCCGCTCGTGGCTGAGATCGACGGGCAGATCAACGAAATCGGGGTGCCCGTTGTACCAGCCGACCAGCTCGGTGGCGGTGCCGGTGCCGGCCAGGTCCATGCCGTCGACCTCGAGCCGGCGGTCGTGCAGCGCGCCGGACGCGTAGAGCACGGCGTGGTGGTAGTCCAACAGGTCGGCATGGCTCAGGTGCTTGCCGACCTCGACGTTGAGGAAGAAGTTGAAGCCCCGCCGCCGGGAGATCTCGTCGAACAGTCGGGTGACCAGCTTGGTGCGCTGGTGATCCGGGGCGACCCCGGCGCGCACCAGCCCGTAGGGCGTGGGCAGCTTCTCGAATACGTTGACCAGCACGCCGGGCTGGGTCAGCAGTTCGTCGGCCGCGTACATCGCCGCCGGGCCGGAGCCGACGATGGCCACCGTCAGCGGATGCCTGCCGCGCTTGTGCACCTCGGCAGCGGGCAGGATCGGCGCCAGCTTGGAGGTCGGCGGCAGCTTCACCCCTTCGGGGCGCTTGGGGTAGTAGGACTTGTTGATCTCGATGAACGGCAGCTGCTCGGCCGGCAGCGCGGTGTCGGGGTAGATCGCACCGACCGGGCAGGCCCGGACGCAGGCGCCGCAGTCGACGCAGGCGTCCGGGTCGATGTAGAGCATCTCCGCGGTGGCGAAGTCCGGTTCATCCGGGCTGGGATGAATGCAGTAGACCGGGCAGGCGAAGACGCAGGACGCGTCGTTGCAGCATGCCTGACTGATGACGTGCGGCATGAGACGGCGGTTCGCTGACTTATGCGACGCGCGACAGGTGGGCGCGCTGCGGCTGGGCCCGGAAGCGCGACGGCGCCCCGTTGATCCGGCACATCCGCCACACCAGCTTGGCGACCGGGTTCATCAGCCCGGTGTCGTGGCAGAGCATCCGCACATCGGCGAACATGTCCGACAGCATCCGGCGGGCATCGGCCGACCCGAAGAACACGTCCTTGCGCACCGAGCGGGGGATGTCGAACTCCACCCAGAACTCCTTCGGCGGAACGACGATCGCCGAGCACAGGATCCGCATTGTGACCGGCACGAACAGCGAGAGCCAGAACCGCTTGCGGCGCGGCAGGTGCGGGATGCGCTTGTTGAGGTATTCGTGGGCGAAGGAGATGTGGCGCGCCTCTTCGGCGACGTGGATCGCCATCACCTTCTCCATGATCGGGTGCAGCGTCTTGCCCTCGCGCAGGATGTCCTTCTGGATGTGGTCGATGGGTTCCTCGCCGGCGAGGATGCCGAACCAGAACGGGATCGGCAGCGGGCCGGCGACCAGCGGAATGAACGCCGCAATCCACTTGAGGAACCGCGGCATGCCGGGCACGTCGGCGCCGATGTGGTTGACCATCTCCTGAAACATCAGGGTGTGGTTGCACTCCTCGACCGACTCGTGCAGGCAGTACCGGTACTCCGGTGAGCCGTTGGGCACCCAGAACGCGTAGTTGAGCAGGCCGCGAATCAGGATGGACTCGAAGTGCAGGCCGACCTTGGCCACGTTCGCCTGACGCCACATGCCGATCTTGATCTGGCGCTCTTCGGGCTGCGCCTGGTACCAGGCGTGCTTACCCAGCGGGTCGGTGGCCGGCAGGATCCACCGCGGGTCATTCTCGGTGACCTTGAATTCCGGGCTGTCCCAGTCGATGTCGACGTACGGGTTGAAGTGCCGCCGCACCGAGCCCTCCGAGAGGGTGTTGAGCATGTCGACGTACTTGGTGTCGTCGGACACTTCCATGTTGGCCCGCCAGCGGCGCACCAAGCGGGTTCGAGCCGGTTTTTGAGCCGTTTTCTGAGCCATCGGAGACACCCCACTGACGTTTACATTTGGCCTTCGTATGTACAACGGTACCGCAGGTATCGGGTACCGTCTAGGGCTTGAATACCCCTTGTGGCCGTGACAGGTGTCAAGTGTCTCATGTGATTTATGTCACATGAAACCTGCCGTGCAGGCCTCCGCCGGACGCTGTCTACGCTAGAGACCATGCCTGAGCAGCTCACGATCCCGGACAACATCAAGCCCGCCGACGGTCGGTTCGGCTGTGGGCCCTCCAAGGTCCGGCCGGAGCAGTTGAACGCGCTGGTCACCACGGCGGCGCCGCTGTTCGGCACCTCGCACCGCCAGGCGCCGGTCAAAGACCTGGTCGGCCGGGTCCGCAGCGGGGTACGCGAGCTGTTCTCAGTGCCCGACGGCTACGAGGTGGTCCTGGGCAACGGCGGCTCCACCGCGTTCTGGGACGCCGCGGCGTTCGGTCTGATCGACAAGCGCTCCCTGCACCTGACCTACGGCGAGTTCAGCGCGAAGTTCGCCTCGGCGGTGGCCAAGAACCCCTTCGTCGGTGACCCGATCATCATCAAGGCCGATGCGGGCAGCGCCCCCGAGCCGACCTCCGACCCGTCGGTCGACGTGATCGCCTGGGCGCACAACGAGACCTCGACCGGGGTGGCGGTGCCGGTGCGCCGGCCCAGCGGCGCAGGCGACGCGCTGGTCGTGATCGACGCGACGTCGGGCGCCGGCGGCCTGCCCGTCGACATCACCGAAACCGACGCCTACTACTTCGCGCCGCAGAAGAACTTCGCCTCCGACGGTGGCCTGTGGCTGGCGATCATGAGCCCGGCCGCACTGGCCCGCATCGAGGCCATCGCCGCTTCGGGCCGCTGGGTGCCGGAGTTCCTGTCCCTGCCGATCGCAGTCGACAACAGCACCAAGAACCAGACCTACAACACCCCGGCGATCGCCACCCTGGCACTGATGGCCGAGCAGCTGGACTGGCTGCTGGGCAACGGCGGGCTGGACTGGGCGGTCAAGCGCACCGCGGATTCGTCACAGCGGCTGTACTCCTGGGCGCAGGAGCGATCCTTCACCACGCCGTTCGTCGCCGACCCGGCACTGCGCTCGCAGGTGGTGGGCACCATCGACTTCGTCGAGGGCGTGGACGCCGCCGCGGTGGCCAAGGTGCTTAGGGCCAACGGCATCGTCGACACCGAGCCCTACCGCAAACTCGGCCGCAACCAGCTGCGGATCGCGATGTTCCCGGCCGTGGAGCCCGACGACGTCAGCGCGCTGACGCAGTGCGTGGACTGGGTCGTCGAAAGGCTCTGAGCACAGCCCCGGGCTCCCGTGATCAAGTCGTTATAACCCCAGCGTGTCACCGCGGCCGAGGCCGCTCGCTGCACTAGAGTCCGCAGGTAACCGGGCCTTCGCGAGGAGAAGTCATGCGGGAATTGACAGTCGTAGGTCTCGACGTCGACGGCAAACACATCATCTGCGAGAGCGTCTGCGGTGACGACGAACGCGCCGACATGTTCCGGCTGCGCATCGACGACCGGATGCGTTCCGCGGTGCGCGGCGAGGGCAATCGCGTCGGGCAGACCCAGATCGATCTGGGCGCCACCATGCTGCGCCCGAAGGACATCCAGGCCCGCATCCGCGCCGGCGCGTCGGTCGAGCAGGTGGCCGCGGCGGCCGGGGTCGACGTCTCCCGGGTGGAGCGGTTCGCCCACCCGGTGCTGCTGGAGCGGTCGCGCGCCGCGGAGCTGGCGGCCGCGGCCCACCCGGTGCTGGCCGACGGGCCGGCGGTGGCGACCCTGCTCGAAGTGGTCACCAGCGCGCTGATGAGCCGCGGCCTCAATCCCGATCAGAGCAGTTGGGACGCGTGGCGCAACGAGGACGGGCGCTGGACGGTGCAGCTGGCCTGGAAGGCGGGACGCTCCGACAACGTCGCCCACTTCCGCTTCGCCCCGGGAGCACACGGCGGAACGGTGACCGCCGTCGACGACTCGGCGATGGAGTTGATCGACCCGGACTTCGACCGTCCGCTGCGGCCGGTCGCCCCGGTCGCCGAACTGGAGTTCGAGGAGCCCGCCGCCGCGCCGGTGGTGGACGACGAGCCGGTGCGCCAACGCCCGACGACCCGGCCGTCCCGGCGCAGCAAGCCTTCCGTTCCGGGTTGGGAGGACGTGCTGCTCGGGGTGCGCTCGACCGGCTCAGCCGGTCAACGCTGAGCGACCAGCACCAACAGCACCAGCCACGCCCCCGCCACGCCGAGTCCGGCGCCCAGCGCCAACCATCGCAACACCGGGGTGCGCCGCCAGCCCCACACCGTGGGCGCCAGCCCGCCCACCGCGATCAGGTTGAGGGCGACCGCCACCGCCGGGTGCACCCGCATCAATCCCAGGCTCAGCACCGCGATCGCGGTCCCCGACACCGCCGCGACGAACGCCGCCACGATCAAACCCGTTGCCCACGGCGTGGTTTGGGTCGGACTCATTCCGGCAGCCTAGTGCGCTCGTAGAACGCCAGCGCTGCCGCCGTCGCGACGTTGAGGGAGTCGGTGCCTCGCGACATCGGAATGCGCACCCGCAAGTCACTGGCCCGCATGGCCTGCTCTGACAGACCCGGCCCCTCCGCCCCGACCAGCACGGCCACCGGCTCGTCACGCACCTTCGCCATGGCCGTCGACAGCGCTTCGGCCCGCGGATCCGGAGTCATGGCAAGCAGGCGAAACCCCCGCTCGCGCAGCATTGTCAGATCCGCCGGCCACTCCGCCGAGCGGGCGAACGGCACCAGCAGGGCATGCCCCATCGACACGCGCACCGCACGGCGGTACAGCGGGTCGGCGCAGCCCTGGCCGAACACCACCGCGTCGACGCCCAGGCCGGCGCCGTTGCGGAAGATCGAGCCCAGGTTCTCGTGATCGTTGACGCCCTCGAGCACCGCGATGGTCCGGGCACCGCCGATCAGCTCCGCCACCGTGGGCTCGGGCACCCGCGATGCGGCGGCCAGCACACCGCGGTTGAGGTGAAAGCCGACCACCTCGGCCATCACCTCGGCCGAAACCCGGTAGTAGGGAACCCCGCATACCCCGGCGAGGTCCGGTGCCAGCTCCGTCAGCCGGCGGTCGGTCCCCAGCAACGCCCGGGGCGTGAAGCGCGAGGCCAGCATTCGCTGCACCACCAACACCCCTTCGGCGATCACCAGCCCCTTGCCGGTGGGCAGATCCGGGCGACGGTCGATGCTGTTCAGATCCCGGAAGTCGTCCAGCCGTGAATCGCGGGGGTCCTCGATATCGACGACGTCGATAACCCTGGCCACTTTCCGAACATTACCGGCGGGGCGCTAACGTCAACGGCGATGACCCCCCACCCGCCGCCTGGGCTGGCCCCCGAGCCACCACCGCTGCCACCCGCCCTGCTGCGGGTCTGGCCGGTGATCGGCGCCGGCGCCGGCGGCTTCGGCTGCGCGACCGTCGCGGCGTTCGCGATACCGGCCCTGGAGTCGTGGCGGCCGGTGAGCGTCGCCGGCCTCGGCGTGGGTGTACTGGGCACCACCATCTTTCTGTTGCAGCGCAACGCGGCACGACGCGGCATGCGCGGCGCCCAAACCGGACTGGAACACGAATAGAGTTGCGGCCGAACCAAGGAGGAATGAGATGGCAGCCCCGCTGTTGAAGGCAGAGATCGACATCAAGGCACCGGTCACCGAGGTATGGAACCTGATTTCCGACTTCCGGCGCATGCCCGAGTGGAGCCCGCAGTGCCGGTGGATGAAACCGCTGGGTGCGCTGCGCGCCGGCACCCGCACCATCAACGTCAACCGGCGCGGCCGGCTGTTCTGGCCCACCACCTCCGTGATCACCGAGTACATCCCGGAGCGCAAGCTGGCCTTCCGGGTCACCGAGAACCACAGCGTGTGGAGCTACGAACTCGAGCCGACCGCCGAAGGCACCCGGGTCACCGAGAGCCGGCACGCCGAAAACGGTGTCACGGCGGTGTCGACGTTTCTGACGAGCAAGTTCATGGGCGGGGTCGAGAACTTCGAACAGGAACTGGTCGACGGCATGAAAGCCTCGTTGGCGCGGATCAAGGCGGCCGCCGAAAACGGCTGACGCAGCCTGCATGTGGAGTAATGTCCATCGTCACCATCGATTGGGAGGGAGCCTCGGAGATGATGGGAACCGTGACATTGACCCCTCGCATGCTGAGCGGCGCTGCAGCGACCGCGGTACTGCTGGCCGCCGGCCTGGCCCCGGTGACCGCGGCACCCGAGGTCACCTCGCATGCCGTCGCCCGGGTGTCGGCGGAGGTGATGCTGACCGGTAGCGCGTTGACCGACGGGATCGACGGGATCGACGGGATCATCGCCGACGTCGCGGCCCTGGACACCCCCGGCGCTGCCGACGCCTTCGATATCGCCGGGCTGTTCAACGCGGAATTGGCTGCGGCCCAAGGCTTCTTCAACAGCCTGTTCAGCCTGCCCGGAACGTTGTTCAACGACGTCGAGAACCTGGTCACCAGCCTCGTCAACCTCGACTTCGGGATGGCCTTCAGCGCGGCGTTCACCATCCCGCAGGACATCATCAACTATGTGCTCGGGCTGCCGGGGCTGGTGGTCAACACCATCTACAACATGGCGGTGGTGCTGCCGGGCGAGTTCCTGTTCAACTTCGGCTAGGGAGTGTCGGACTCCGCCGGTTCGGCGGGTGCTTCGGCTGCGGTTTCGACGGCTGTTTCGACAGTGGCAGCGTCGGTTTCGGCATCGGCAGGTTCGGCTACCGCCTCGACCGGCTCGACCGGCTCGGCCGATTCAGCCGGTTCGGCCACTTCGGCCGCTTCAGCCGGCTCTGTCACTTCAGCCGCCTCGGCCGGCGCGTCAGCCGGTTCGGCAGCGGTCTCGACGGCGGCAGCGATCTCCAGGATCTCCAGCACACCGTCGTCGTAGGGTTCGTAGGCCGGGGAGCCGGTTCCCGCCGGTGCCGGGGTGTCACTGTGGGCGCCGCAGCCGTACTCGGCGTCGACCACCCGACCGTCTGCGGACATCTCATTGGCGCAGGCTCCGAACGCCGTGCCCAGCACGCCGGCCAGCGGCAGGTAGAAGCCGCAGTCGCGGCAGACCCGCTTGGTGGAGCGCGCCATCGCCGAATCCGGGCCGTACTCGCCGTCGTGCCAGCGCTGCGCCGCCTCCGCGCGGCCCAGCGGACTCATCAGCCACCGGCGGCCCAGACCGAGCTCGCCGGCCACCTCGTCGAGCTCGGGGTCGCCGCTCGAGGTATAACCCGGGACCAGCCGCGGATCGTCGGCGGGCGGTGCCAGCAGGTCCCCCGGGCCCAGATCGCCGGGCCGGACCCGCTGGTCCCACGGCACCCATTCCGGCGCCAACAGTGCGGTGGGGCCGGGAACCAGCACCACCTCGCTGATCGTGGAGTGCGTGGCGCCCGGGATGGCGGCGACCACGACCGCCCACTGCCAGCCCTGATAACCCGGCAGCAGCGCGGCGAACCGGTGAGTGGCGGCGGTCGCGTCCTCGTAGTCGACGCCCAGGTGCTCGCCGACGGTGTCGGCGCCGCTGAACTCGGCGACGGCCGCACGGGCCTGGTCGACGGCCTCGGCCAGCACCGCGGGCACGGCGATGGTCGCGGTGTCTGATTCTGCGCTGGGTCGCATCACGCGGGTCCCTTCCCTTCAATGACGCCCCTAATACTGCCGCAGGCCGTCCCACTCAGCCACACGCAGGCACGATCACGACCTGCACGGCGCGGCGACGGTCATAGGGAAGAATTGAACCGTGTCTGCACGGCGGCGTGATCTCCCCGACCCCGGCCGGCGTCGTCGTCCGCCTGCGGCCACCGGCCGCGGCCCCCGCAACGGCTCGTCCGGCGAGCACCCCGGCATGGCCCATTACCCCAGCGACAGCCACGATGACCAGCGGCAGCGCAAGCCGATGCCCAGCGCCAACCGCTACCTGCCCCCACTGCGCGCCCACAACGGGCCACCCCGGCAAAGCCCACCACCTGGCGACGCGGGCACCGGCGACCGCGTCACGGTGACCCGGGCCGCCGCGGCCCGCAGCCGCGAAATGGGCTACCGGATGTACGGGCTGGTGCAGCGGGCCGCCACCGCCGACGGCGCCGACAAATCCGGGCTGACCGCGCTGACCTGGCCGGTGGTCGCCAACTTCGCCGTCGATGCGGCGATGGCCGTAGCACTGGCCAACACCTTGTTCTTCGCCGCGGCGACCGGCGAGAGCAAGGGCCGGGTGGCGCTGTACCTGCTGGTGACGATCGCGCCGTTCGCGGTGGTCGCACCGCTGATCGGCCCGGCGCTGGACCGCATCCAGCATGGCCGGCGTGCCGCGCTCGCATTGTCGTTCGCGCTGCGCACCATGCTGGCCGTGGTGCTGATCGCCAACTACGACGGCGGCGCCGGCACCTTCGGCTCCTGGGTGCTCTACCCGTGCGCGCTGGCCATGATGGTGCTCTCGAAGTCGTTCACCGTGCTGCGCAGCGCGGTGACGCCGCGGGTGATGCCGCCGTCCATCGATCTGGTTCGGGTCAATTCCCGATTGACGATGTTCGGGCTGCTCGGTGGGACGATCGTCGGCGGCGGTGTCGCCGCGGGCGCCGAATATGTGTTCACCCACCTGCTCGAACTGCCCGGGGCGCTGTTCGTGGTCGTCGCGGTCTCGATGGCCGGGGCGGGTCTGGCGATGCGCATCCCGCGGTGGGTGGAGGTGACCACCGGGGAGGTCCCGACCACCCTGAGTTACCGCTCGAACGAGCGCCGCAGCTGGCCCGAACAGGTCAGGCGGGCCGGCGGGGCGCTGAGCCAGCCGCTGCGCCAACCGTTGGGCCGCAACATCATCGCCGCGCTGTGGGGCAACTGCACCATCAAGGCAATGGTCGGCTTCCTGTTCCTGTACCCGGCGTTCGTGGCCAAACAGCACGACGCCAACGGCTGGGTGCAGCTGGGCATTCTCGGGCTGATCGGTGCGGCCGCGGGGTTGGGTAACTTCGCCGGCAACTTCACCGCCGCCCGGCTGCAGCTGGGCCGGCCCGCGGTGCTGGTGGTGCGCTGCACCATGGCGGTGACCGCCGTCGCGCTGGCGGCGGCGGTGGCCGGAACCCTGGTGATGGCGGCCATCGCCGCCCTGGTCACCTCCGGGTCCAGCGCGGTCGCGAAGGCATCACTGGACGCCGCGCTGCAAGACGACCTGCCCGAGGAATCGCGGGCCTCGGCGTTCGGGCGGACCGAATCCACCCTGCAGCTGGCATGGGTGCTCGGCGGCGCGCTGGGCGTACTGGTATACACCGACCTGTGGGTGGGCTTCACCGCGATCACCGCGCTGCTGATCCCGGGGCTGGCCCAGACCATCCTCTCCTTCCACGGCGACTCGTTGATCCCCGGTTTGGGCGGTAACCGTCCGGTGCTGATCGAGCAGGACGGCGCCCGCCGCGATCAGACAGGGGTGATGAGCCGATGAAACGTTCGACGGCCGTGCTGGTGACGGTGCTGGTGGTGGCAACGGCGGCACTTGCCGGGTTCGGCACCTGGTGGTTCACCCGCGGCGGCGAGCCGACGCCGCCGCAGGTCAGCGCCTACTCCAACGGGCGCCTCACCCATGTCGGGCCCTACATGTACTGCGACGTGCTCAACCTCGACGAGTGCGTGCTGAGCGAGGCGCAAGGCACGCTGACCGTCGACGAGCGCCATCCGGTCCAGCTGTCGGTGGATACCGTCATCGGCCGGGCGCCGTGGCGGCTCTTACGGCTCTACGATGATCCGGCCGACGCCACCCGCACCATGCACGCGCCTGGCAGCACCCTGGCGGTCACCATCCCCACCATCGACCCGCAACGCGGTCCGCTGCGCGGCGTGGTGGTGCAATTGCTCACCCTCGTCGTCGACCAGGACACCGGCGAGCAGTTCGCGGTACCGCACGCCGAATGGGCGGTGGGCCTGCAGTGGGGCGGTCACGAGTCGGATTGAGCCCCGTGCCCGGCCGTCACCCGCTCGGACTCGGGCACCGGACCCGGAGCAGTACCGTCCCCGAATGGCCTGCCGCCCAGTGCTTCTCGCCCATGGGGTGAAAGCCAATTCGCCAGGTCCGGGCCGTCGGGAACGATCCCGGAGGGATTGATGTCGGCGTGCACGATGTAGTAGTGCTGCTTGATCTGGACGAAGTCGGTGGTGTCGCCGAACCCGGGGGTCTGGAACAGGTCGCGGGCATAAGCCCACAGCACCGGCAGCTCGGACAGCTTCTGCCGGTTGCATTTGAAGTGCCCGTGATAGACCGGATCGAACCGGGCCAGGGTGGTGAACAACCGCACGTCGGCCTCGGTGATGGTGTCCCCCACCAGGTAGCGCTGATCCGCCAGGCGTTCACTGACCCAGTCCAGCGCGGTGAACAACCGGTCGTAGGCGGCGCTGTAAGCGTCCTGGCTGCCGGCGAAGCCGCATCGGTAGACGCCATTGTTGATCTCGGTGTAGATCCGCTTGGCCACCTCGTCGATCTCGGCGCGTAACGGTTCGGGATACAACTGCGGGGCGCCGTCGCGGTGATAGGCCGTCCACTCGGTGGAGAAATCCAGGGTGATCTGGGCGAAGTCGTTGGTGACCACCGCTCCGGTGGGCACGTCGACGATCGCCGGGACGGTGATTCCCTTCGGATAGTCGGGGAAACGCTTGAAGTAGGCGTCCTGCAACCGCGGGATCTTCAATACCGGGTCCACACCGCCGGGGTCCAGGTCGAAGGTCCAGCTGCGCTGATCGTGCGTGGGTCCGCAAAACCCAATGGAGATAACATCTTCCAGCCCGAGCAACCGGCGCACGATGATGGTGCGGTTGGCCCACGGGCAGGCCCGCGCCACGATCAGCCGGTAGCGGCCGGGCTCGACGGGGTAGCCGTCGCGGCCGTCGGCGGTGATCCGGGTGGTGATGTGGTCGGTGTCGCGCTTGAAGTCACCACCGGCAGCAACGTAGGAGGCCATGGTTACCAGCGTGCCAGCCCCGCGCCGCCTACGCTCGAGGAATGCAAGGCTCGGCAACCGTCCAGATGGACGCCCCGGCAGGCACGGTGTGGTCGCTGATCACCGATGTGACGCAGATCGGCCGGTTCAGCCCCGAGACCTTCGAAGCGGAATGGCTTGATGACGCGACAGAACCGGTCGTCGGCGTCCGGTTTCGGGGGCACGTCAAACGGAACGAGAAGGGCCCGATCTACTGGACGACATGCACCGTCACCGAGTGCGAGCCCTCCGCGGTGTTCGCGTTCGCGGTACGCTCCCGCCCATTTGGTTTGCTGATCATGCCGCGCAATACCGTCCAACTCACGTGGCGTTACACACTGGCGCCGGGTACGGGCGGTGGCACTACCGTCACCGAGTCGTTCCAGCTTGAAGACATCCCGGCCATGCGGTTGTACTGGCGGCTCCTCGGCTGGCTGCGCGGACCCCGGATGCGGCGCGACATGGTTCGGACCCTGACCGCGATCAAAGCCGTTGTCGAGAGCTGAGCTCGGGGTCACTGTGCAGTAGAGGCTGCCCCGAAGCGCCGGGCCAGATCGGTTTCGCTCGACGCGCCCGGCGCCCAGTCGGTGATCCACGGTCCGGTGCCTTCCGACGGATCGAGCACACCGTCCTCGAGCCAGGTGTAGCGGTCCTCCAGGACCGCGTGGGCCAGCCGGACATCGCTGCGGTCGGTGTTCGTCCACAACGCGGCGAACAGGGCCTCGACCCGCAGGCGTGACTGCTGACAGAACGCGTCGGCCAGCTGGTATGCCTGCTCCCCTTCGCCGGCGTCGGCCACCCGCTGGGCCTCCGCGCGCACGCAGGCGGCCGCCATGGCGAACAGCTCCGCGCCGATATCGACGACGCGGCCCAAAAATCCCTGCTTCTTCTCCAAGCCGGCCTGCCACCGGGCCATGCCGTAGAACGTGTTGCGCGCGAGCTTGCGGGAGTGGCGTTCCACGAATCGCAGATGCGGCGCCAGCCGGCCGAACTCGCGGTACCCGGCGGGGCGTTGGCCTTCGCCGAAAACCAGCTGCGGCAACCACTTTGAGTAGAATCCGCTGGCCCCGACCGCTGCTTTGGCCTTGTGCCGCAGATCGGCCTTGGGGTCGGCGAGGTCCCCGGCGGCGCTCAGGTGTGGGTCGACGGCCTCACGTGCGATCAGCAGCCGCATGATCTCGCTGGATCCCTCGAAGATGCGGTTGATCCGCAGGTCTCGCACCAGTTGTTCCACCGGAACCGCACGCTCCCCGCGGGCGCCCAGCGACTCCGCCGTCTCATAACCGCGGCCCCCGCGGATCTGCAGCAACTCGTCGGCCACGACGCAGGCCACCTCGCTGGACCATAATTTGGCCAGCGCCGCCTCGATCCGGATGTCGTTGCGGCCTTCGTCGGCCATCTGACCGGACAGCTCCAGCACCGCCTCCATCGCGTAGCCGGTCGCGGCGATCAACGCGATCTTCTTGGCCACGGCCTCGTGCTCGCCGACCGGCTTACCCCACTGGACCCGCTCGCGCGACCACTGCCGGGCGATCTTCAGCGACCATTTCGCCGCCCCCGTCGTCATCGCCGGAATGGCCAGGCGTCCGGCGTTGAGCGTCGTCAGCGCGATCTTCAGGCCGTCGCCCTCGCGTCCGACCAGGTTGGCGGCAGGCACCCGAACCCGGTGCAGCCGGGTCACGCCGTTCTCGATACCGCGCAGCCCCATGAACTTGTTGCGGCGTTCGACGGTGATGCCGGGCGTGTCGGCGTCCACGACAAACGCGCTGATGCCTCCTCGATGACCGTCGACCTTGGGCACCCGGGCCATCACCACGAGCAGCTCAGCGACCACGCCGTTGGTGGTCCACAGTTTCACCCCGTCCAACTCGTAGGCGGCCCCGTCCTCGATCGGTGTCGCGGTCGAGGCCAGCCGGGCAGGATCGGAGCCCACGTCCGGTTCGGTCAGCAGGAACGCCGAGATCGCCCCGGCCGCGCAGCGCGGCAGGAACCTCTTCTTCTGTTCCTCGGTGCCGGCCAGTTTGAGCGGTTCGGGCACCCCGATCGACTGATGCGCGCTCAGCAGCGCCCCCAGGCTCGGATGCACACTCGACACCATCACCAGCGCCCGGTTGTAGGCGATCTGCGACATACCCAGGCCGCCGTACTCCGGGGGTATCTTCAGGCCGAAACAGCCCAGTTCGGCCAGACCTTTGACGTAGTCGTCGGGGATCTGCGCGTCCCCCTCGATGACCGTGCCGTCGACGGTTTCCAGGAACTGCCGCAGCCTGCCCAGGAACTCCTCGGTGCGTGCGGCCTCGGCATCCGGCGGCCTCGGAAACGGGTGAATCAGTTCCAGTGAGAAACGCCCCAAAAACAGCCCTTTGGCGAAGGACGGTTTGTCCCAACCGCTTTCGCGGGATTCCTCCGCGACAGCCCTGGCCTGCTCCTCGGTGACCCCTACCTGTTGTGCCATCGGGCACCTCCCGGTTCGACGGCGCTCCTCGAGCGACTGTCTACCGGTGTTCCCCAATCAGGCCGGCCACTACACCTTGGGCGCGGACCTTTCTAGGCGTCGAGCTCGCGGGCCACGGCCTTGACCACCTCGGACACCCGGCGGGCGGTCTTGCGGTCCGGGTAGCGCCCCTTGCGCAGCTCCGGCTGCACCGTGCCTTCGAGCAGGGTGATCATGTCCTCGACCATGCCATGCAGCTCATCGGGGGTGTGCCGGTGCTCGGCGGGAGCCGCCTCGCGACGCGTGCGCGACAAGCTCGGCGGCGGGTCGATCAGCTTGAGCGTCAGCGCCTGCGGCCCGCGGCGGCCCGCGGCGACGCCGAACTCCACCCGCTGGCCCGCCTTGAGACCCTCCACGCCGTCCGGCAGGGCCGAGGCGCGGACGTAAACGTCCTCACCTTCCTCCTGGGACAAGAAGCCGAAGCCCTTCGCGGCGTCGTACCACTTCACCTTGCCGGTCGGCACTGGTCTCACCTGCTGTCTTGCTGATCACTATCTGGGGGACACAAATGAAGCGTCCCGCCTGCGCAGGACGCGTCAGAAGCTGATCCTACTCGGACGGCGGCCCACAGAGCACCCCGGTTTCCTCGGTAAGCTGGTGGAGCCGCTGGAGAAGACATGCGCCGGACATTGAACATGATCCGGTCGCTCTCCGGCCAACCGGAAACGGATACGCATATGACGTTGAGGCAACGGGATCTGCAGACGCCACCGCAGGTGGACGCCGCCGGCGCGGACGACACACACTCCGCCCGGCAGGCCTTCGACAAAGCCGTGCAACGGGCCATCTCCCAACAGATGCCCACCTCCGGGCCGTTGGTCGACACGTTCGGCCGGGTGCACACCGATCTGCGGATATCCCTGACCGACCGATGCAACCTGCGCTGTACCTACTGCATGCCGGCCGAGGGCTTGGACTGGATTCCCAGCCAGCACCTGCTGCAAGACGACGAGCTGGTCCGGCTGATGCGTATCGGCGTCACCCGGCTGGGCATCACCGACATCCGGTTTACCGGCGGTGAGCCACTGCTGGCCCGCCATCTCGAAAACGTGGTGGCCGCCGCGGCGAGCCTGCGGCCGCGTCCCGAGATCGCGCTGACCACCAACGGCCTGGGGCTGTCACGACGCGCCGGCGCCCTGGTGGCAGCCGGGCTGGACCGGATCAACGTGTCGCTGGACACCGTCGACCGCGCCCACTTCGCCGAGATCACCCGGCGCGACCGGCTGCCCGACGTACTCGACGGCCTCGATGCGGCCGCCCGGGCCGGCATGGCACCGATCAAGGTCAACGCCGTGGCCGCCCCCAAGGTCACCGGCGAGGACATCCTCAACCTGCTGCGCTTCTGCCTGCAGCACGGCTACCAGCTGCGGGTCATCGAGATGATGCCGCTGGACGCCGACCACACCTGGAACCGCGACGCCGGGCTCAGCGTCGAGCAACTGTTGGAAACCGTGCAGGCCCACTTCTCGCTGCGGCCCGATCCGAAGCCGCGCGGTTCCGCGCCGGCCGAGGTGTGGCTGGTGGATGAGGGCCCGGACCATCCGGCCGGCACCTTCGGGATCATCGCGTCGGTGTCGCGGCCGTTTTGCGGGGACTGCGACCGGACCCGGCTCACCGCCGACGGCCAGATCCGCAACTGCCTGTTCGCCACCGAGGAGTCCGATCTGCGGGCCCTATTGCGAAACGGCTCCGACGACGACGCCATCGAGCAGGCATGGCGTGCCGCGATGTGGTCGAAGAAAGCCGGCCACGGCATCAACGATCCGGACTTCATCCAGCCGGATCGCCCGATGAGTGCGATAGGTGGTTAACCCGATGATGCAGCAGACCGACAGCACCACCGCGGTTGCGGTGAACGTCCGCTACTTTGCCGCGGCGCGAGCGGCCGCCGGCGTCGAAGCAGAGACCGTCCGCGTGCCCTCCGGGGCCGGTGTGGCCGAGCTCGCCGATACGTTGGCGCAGGGAAATGAACGGCTGGCGACGGTGCTGGGCCGCTGCTCTTATCTGCGTGATGGAGTCGCGGTGCGCGACCACTCCGCGGCGCTGCAACCCGGTGAGACGATCGACGTACTGCCGCCGTTCGCCGGCGGGTAGCGAGCCTCGACGCAGGAGAGGCGAAGCTGGACCGCCGCATCAAACCCGGCGGGCAGCGAGCCTCGACGCAGGAGAGGCGAAGCTGGGCCGCCGCATCAAACCCGGCGGGTAGCGAGCCTCGACGCAGGAGAGGCGAAGCTGGACCGCCGCATCAAACCCGGCGGATAAACATGATCTACGTCACATAACGAATTGATCACGGACCGACAACGGCTTGGTAGAGCACGCTCTGACCTGCACAAACTCCGCCGCTTCCTGGTGTTTTAGGAAGAACCGGCAGTGAAAACACCCGGGACCCCTAAGCGTGACGATGCCGTAAAGACCGGTTACGGTCTATCTCCGGGTGTATCGACACTCTTCCGGTCGATCCGCCTTTCCTCTCTCGTAGCGCCGAGCTCCATCCAGCGGGCGGGGAAAACCACCCAATACCTGATGGATGGAGGCGGGGGACCCGACCGGTCCGCCGCGAGCGGACCTGGGGCCCCTCGGCCCCTTGGGGTGAAGCCGTAGGACGCACCGCGGTGCGCTGAGGCCGGGCAGTCTTCTTCAGCCCGAACCCGACGCTGACCTCGCAGGCGTAGACAGAGAGGAATTCACCACCGTATGAGTGGACGGCATCGCAAGCCCACCCAGTCGAACGTCAACATCGCCAAAATCGCCTTCACCGGTGCCGTGATCGGTGGCGGCAGCCTTGCCCTCGCCGGGCACGCCGCCGCGGCCACCGATGACGAATGGGACCGCGTCGCCGGATGCGAATCCGGTAACAACTGGGGCATCAACACCGGCAACGGCTACCAGGGCGGCCTGCAGTTCTCGCCGAGCACCTGGAGCGCACACGGCGGCGGCAAGTACGCCCCGTCGGCCCACCTGGCCAGCCGCGAGCAGCAGATCGCCATCGCCGAGCACGTGCTGGCGACTCAGGGACGCGGTGCATGGCCGGTCTGCGGTCGCGGCCTGTCCGGCGCATCGCCGCGTGAGGTCCCCGCGACCCCGGCCGACGCCCCGATCGACAACCCGGATGTCAACGGCCAGACCGTGGCCATGGACAACCCGATGGCCCCGCCGGCTCCCGAGCCGGCACCGTGGTGGGCCCCGCCGGCCCCCGAGGCCCCCGCACCCGCCGAGGACTCCAGCCCGGTCGCTCCGGCCGGCTGGATGCCGCCGGCTCCGGAGGCTCCGGCCCCGATCGCCGAGGACGTGCCGCCGGCCCCGGAGGCACCCTGGTGGATGCCGCCGGCCCCCGAGGCGCCCGCTCCGGAGGCTCCGGCTCCCGAGGCCCCGGCCCCGATCGCCGAGGACGTGCCGCCGGCCCCAGAGGCACCCTGGTGGATGCCGCCGGCCCCCGAGGCGCCCGCGCCCGGCGACGATGCGGCCCCGGCCCCCGAGGGCGACAAGCCGCAGGCGGTTTCGGTCGGCTTCCACCAGCAGCTGTGGCAGGCCATCCGCTCGGAAAACATCAGCGGCAACGACGCGCTGGCCGCGTTCGCGCAGCAGCCCAGCCGGGTCGTCTAACGCCAGAGACGCACGCGAAAAGAGGGGGCCGGATCGCCGGCCCCCTCTTTCGTGTCTTCGGTGTCTCGGGCTTACGCCGAGCCGACCCATTCCTCGGTGTCGTCGGCGAAGAACTGGTGCTTCCAGACCGGCAGCCGCGCCTTGATGGTGTCGACCAGCAGCGCGCAGGCCTCGAATGCCTCCCGGCGGTGATCGGCCGCCACCGCGGCCACCAGCGCGGCGTCGCCGATGTGCAGGACACCGACCCGGTGGCTGGCCGCCAGCGCCCGAATCCCGGCGCTGTGTTCGGCGATCTCGGCCAGCACCTCGGCCATGACCTGTTGCGCCGACGGGTGCGCGGAATACTCCAGCCGGGTGACCTCCCGGCCGTGGTCATGATCGCGGATCATGCCGACAAAGCCGACGATCGCGCCCGCGGCCCGGTGGCCGACCAGGTCCTCGTGCTCGCTGAGCAGGATGGGCTCTTCGGTGACCGCCGCCCGCAGCACCAGCGCGCCGGTGTCGGTCATCGGTCGTGGTCTCCGCCGGCTAGCTGATCCAAGGCGTGATCCAGTACGTCGGCGAGCACTCCGAGCCCGTCACGCACGCCTCCGGACGAGCCGGGCAGGTTGACGATCAGCGTCCGCCCGGCCACTCCGCACACACCGCGGGACAGCACCGACGTCGGCACCTTCGGCAGGCCCGATCTGCGGATGGCATCGGCCAGGCCGGGAATCTCGTAGTCCAGCACGGCCACCGTCTGCGCCGGGGTGTCGTCGGTCGGCGAGATCCCGGTCCCCCCGGAGGTGATGATCAGGTCCACGGGCGCCGCTATCGCGGCCCGCAACGCCGCACCGACGGCCTCCCCGTCGGGAACGACTTCCGGCTGCGCGGGCGCGAAACCACGCTGCGCCAGCCAGTCGGCGATGATCGGCCCGGTGCGGTCGGTGTACACCCCCGCCGACGCACGAGTGGAGGCGATGATCACGTGGGCGGTGCGGGCGCTCGCGGCGGTCACCGGCGCTCCCAGGCCCCGGTGCGGCCGCCGTCTTTGCTCAGCACCCGGATGTCGTCGATGATCGCGGCACGGTCGACGGCCTTGATCATGTCGTAGAGGGTCAGGGCCGCCACGCTGACCGCCGTCAGCGCCTCCATCTCCACCCCGGTGCGGTCGGTGGTGCGCACCGAGGCGGTGATGTCGATCTGGGCTTCGCCGATCGCGAAGTCGACGTCGACTCCGGTGAGCGCCAGCTGGTGGCAGAGCGGGATCAGGTCGCTGGTGCGTTTGGCGGCCATGATGCCCGCCACCCGCGCGGTGGCCAGGGCATCACCCTTGGGCAGCCCACCGGCCGAGATCAGCTGCACCACCCGCGCGGTGGTGCGCAGCACGCCCGCGGCGACGGCGGTGCGCTTGGTGGTCGCCTTCGCGCTGACGTCAACCATGTGGGCCGCACCGCGTTCATCGAGGTGTGACAGCGGGCCGGCACCGGTCATGACGGTCAGCGTCTACCGGTTGACGACGGTGACCGGATGCAGGTACGGCAGCTCTTCGGACGGCAGCGGGAACACCAGGTCCCCGAACGGTGACAACGCACCGGCCCGGTCGGTGCGCAGCTCGCTCACTGCCGGTTCGCCGTCGGTCTCCGGCCACCCGTTGTCGACGTACCGGTTCTTGTTGTCCTGATTAGCAGCCACGGCACCATTCTGACAGGTCGCGATCGGCGTCGCTCACCGGTTGGGCCTTACGCTGGTCGTCGATGACCGAACACGCCCGGGGTGTGCCGCTGGGATCGTGGCTGGCCGACCTGCCCGACGAGAGTCTGATCCGGCTACTGGAGCTGCGGCCCGACCTCGCCCAACCGCCGCCGGGCAGTATCGCCGCGCTGGCGGCGCGGGCGCAGGCCCGCCAGTCGGTCCGGGCGGCCACCGACGAGCTGGATTTCCTGCGGCTCGCCGTCCTCGACGCGCTGCTGGTGCTGGAGGCCGATGCCGCCGCGGTGCCGGTGACCGAACTGCTGGCGCTGATCGGTGAGCGCGCACCCGCCGACGCGGTGCACGAGGCGTTGACCGACCTGATCGAGCGGGCGCTGTGCTGGGGTTCGCCGCAGCAGCCCGACGGTGCGCTGCGGGTCGCCGCCGAGGCGGGTGCCGGGCTGCCGTGGCATCCGGGGCAGGTCACCCGGGAGGATCCGGAGCTGAGCCCGGAGCGGATCATGGCTGCCCTCGATGACCTGGATGCACCCCAGCGAGACCTGCTCGACAAGCTGGTGACCGGCTCCCCGATCGGCCGCACCCGCGACGCCGCCCCCGGGGCACCGCCGGAGCATCCGGTGCCGCGGCTTCTGGCCGCGGGTCTGCTTCGCCGCATCGACGACGAAACGGTGATCCTGCCGCGGCTCGTCGGCCAGATGCTGCGCGGTGAGCAGCCGGGGCCGGTCGGCCTGCGCGCCCCCGAGCCGGTGGTCTCCCAGACCACGGCGGCCGACGTCGATGCGGCCGCCGCCGGCGCGGTGATCGACCTGCTGCGTGAACTCGACGTGATTCTGGCCAGCCTGGGGGATGCGCCGGTGCCGGAGCTGCGCAGCGGCGGGCTCGGTGTCCGCGAGGTCAAGCGGCTGGCCAAGACGACCGGCGTCGACGAAACCCGGCTGGGTCTGCTGCTCGAGGTGGCCGCCACCGCACGGCTGATCGCGGCCGATTTTCCGGACCCGGCCAGCGTCGACCAACGGGATTGGCCCGACGCCGACGGCCCGTACTGGGCGCCGACGGTGCTCGCCGACCGGTTCGCCGAGCGACCGACCGCCGAACGCTGGCATCTGCTGGCCGCCACCTGGCTGGATCTGCCGGCCCGGCCGGGTCTGATCGGCAGCCGTGGCGCCGACGGCAAACCCCGGGCGGCGCTGTCCAGCCCGCTGTTCTCCACCGCCGCCCCGCTGGATCGCCGGCTGCTGCTGGGCATGCTCGCCGAGCTGCCCGTCGGCGCCGGGGCCGACGCGGTGTCCGCGTCGCAGGCCTTGGTCTGGCGCCGGCCGCGCTGGGCCAACCGGCTACAGCCCGGGCCGGTGGGCGAACTACTCGATGAGGCGCACGCCCTGGGCGTGCTGGGCCGCGGCGCGCTCAGCTTTCCGGGGCGGGTCCTGTTGGCCGACTCCGATGATGCCGCCGCGGTGGCCGCGATGACGAAGGCGTTGCCCGAGCCGATCGACCACTTCCTGGTGCAGGCCGACCTGACCGTGGTGGTGCCGGGGCCGCTGAAACGTGAACTGGCCGAGGAGTTGGCCGTCGTCGCGACCGTGGAATCGGCCGGCGCGGCGATGGTCTACCGGGTCTCCGAGCAGACCATTCGGGCCGCGCTGGACGCCGGCCGCACCGGCGCCGGGTTGCACGCGTTCTTTGCAAGGCACTCCAAGACCCCGGTGCCGCAGGGGCTCACCTACCTGATCGATGACGTCGCGCGCCGGCACGGGCAGCTGCGGATCGGGATGGCGGCGTCCTTCGTGCGCTGCGAGGATCCGGCCCTTTTGGCCCAGGCGGTGGCGGTGCCGTCCGCCGAGGCACTCGGCCTGCGGATGCTGGCCCCGACGGTGGCGGTGGCGCAGGCCCCGATCGCCGACGTGCTGGCGGCGCTGCGCGACGCCGGTTTCGCCCCGGCCGCCGAGGATGCCACTGGCACGATCGTCGACATCCGCCCACGCGGGGTGCGGGTGCCGACCCCGGCGGAGCGCCGCGCCCACCGGCCGGTCGCCGGGCCCAGCGGCGAAAGCCTCACCTCGTTGGTTCGGGTGCTGCGCACGGTTACGTCGGGGCCGTTCGACAACATCCGTTTGGAGCCGGTGACCGCGATGATCATGCTCAAACGCGCCGCGGCCGAGGGGTCCACCGTGCTGATCGGCTATGTCGACGCCGCCGGGGTGGCCACCCAGCGCGAGGTCTCCCCCGTGCTGGTCCGCGGCGGACAGTTGGTGGCGTTCGATTCGACCTCCGGCCAGATGCGTGACTTCACCATCCACCGCATCAGCTCCATCGCGTCGACCGAGCAGTGAGCAGCATTGTCGGTCCGCTCCGGATAATGGGCTCATGAGCACCGACGGGCCGTTGATCGTCCAATCCGACAAGACCGTGCTGCTCGAGGTCGACCATGAACAGGCCGGGGCGGCCCGCGCCGCGATCGCGCCGTTCGCCGAGTTGGAACGCGCCCCCGAACACGTGCACACCTACCGGATCACCCCGCTGGCGTTGTGGAACGCCCGCGCGGCCGGCCACGACGCCGAGCAGGTGGTCGACGCACTGGTCACCCACTCCCGCTACGCGGTGCCGCAGCCGCTGTTGGTCGACATCGTCGACACCATGGCCCGCTACGGGCGCCTGCAGTTGGTGAAGAGCCCTGTGCACGGCCTGACCCTGGTCAGCCTGGATCGTGCCGTGCTGGAGGAGGTGCTGCGCAACAAGAAGATCACGCCGATGCTCGGTGCCCGCATCGACGACGACACCGTGGTGGTGCATCCCAGCGAGCGCGGCCGGGTCAAGCAGATGCTGCTCAAGATCGGTTGGCCCGCAGAGGATCTGGCCGGTTATGTCGATGGCGAGGCACATCCGATCGAGCTGCACCAGGACGGCTGGCAGCTGCGCGACTACCAGGAGATGGCCGCCGACTCGTTCTGGTCGGGCGGGTCGGGGGTGGTGGTGCTGCCGTGCGGCGCCGGCAAGACGCTGGTCGGTGCCGCGGCGATGGCCAAAGCCGGCGCCACCACACTGATCCTGGTCACCAACACCGTCGCCGGGCGGCAGTGGAAACGCGAGCTGATCGCGCGCACCTCGCTGACCGAAGAGGAGATCGGCGAATACTCCGGAGAGCGCAAGGAGATCCGGCCGGTCACCATCGCCACCTATCAAGTGATCACCCGCCGCACCAAGGGCGAGTACCGGCATCTGGAACTGTTCGACAGCCGCGACTGGGGGCTGATCATCTACGACGAGGTGCATCTGCTTCCCGCCCCGGTGTTCCGGATGACCGCCGACCTGCAGTCGCGGCGGCGGCTCGGGCTGACCGCCACCCTGATCCGCGAGGACGGCCGCGAAGGCGACGTGTTTTCCCTGATCGGGCCGAAGCGCTACGACGCCCCGTGGAAGGACATCGAGGCCCAGGGCTGGATCGCGCCGGCCGAATGCATCGAGGTGCGGGTCACCATGACCGAAAGCGAGCGGATGACCTACGCCGTCGCCGATCCCGAGGAGCGCTACAAGCTGTGCTCGACTGTGCACTCCAAGATCGCGGTGGTGCGCTCGATCCTCAAGCAGCATCCCGGCGAGCAGACCTTGGTGATCGGCGCCTACCTCGACCAGCTCGAGGAACTGGGCGAGCAGTTGGACGCCCCGGTGATCCAGGGTTCGACACGCACCGCCGAACGCGAGAAGCTGTTCGACGCCTTCCGCCGCGGCGAGGTGTCCACCCTGGTGGTGTCCAAGGTCGCCAACTTCTCCATCGACCTGCCCGAGGCGTCGGTAGCGGTGCAGGTCTCGGGTACCTTCGGGTCCCGCCAGGAGGAGGCCCAGCGGCTCGGCCGGCTGCTGCGCCCCAAGGCCGCCGGCGGCGGGGCGGTGTTCTACTCGGTGGTCGCCCGCGACAGTCTGGATGCCGAGTACGCCGCGCATCGGCAGCGGTTCCTGGCCGAGCAGGGCTACGGCTACATCATCCGCGACGCCGACGACCTGCTCGGTCCGGCGATCTAGCGGCGTTGTGATCGCGAACGGAAAAACACGCTCGCGGACGGCGCCCTGACTAACAGCGAGCACAAGAACATTAGGGTCGACAACGCGAACATTGCTATGACCTGCGCAAGGGCGAATGTCCCGGCAGTTAAGGCGATAACGGACAGGGCGACTAGCACGCCCCCGAACACAAGGGGCGGCCGCCGCAGGCACCTCGCTGTGGCACCACGTAACGCCATAAATCCGCCCCACACCAGGGTGCCGGCGACCCCGGCGAACACCAGCGCCGTGATCAAGTACACGACATCCCGTTTCCCCAGTCCCTCCACGAACCCGACGACCCCGATAAGCGCCGGACCTATTGCGCACAGAAATGCGAGCACGGCTGCGGCCGTGACATTTGCGGGACGATCGACCGAAGTCGCTGCAACGGGGACTACCGGGTCTATCCATCCTCCCGAACTGCGCTGACTGGACTCGGTTAATCCGCCGCGTACTGAAGCCGCTGATCCCCCCAACGCATCCCGGGCTGCTCGAGCCAGCGCCTTCGCCGTGGGGAAGCGAAGCCGGGGGTCCTTAGCCATGCCGGTAGCGATAACGTCGTCCATCGCCGCGGGAACGTCGCCTCGAACCAGCGACGGACGAGGTGGCGGCTGAAACATGTGCGCAGCTACGATTTGCTCCAAGGTCTGACCCGGGAACGGCGGCCAACAAGTCAGCGCCTGATAGAGCACGCAGGCCAGCGAGTACACATCAGCACTGGCGTCGGCCACACCAGAGCGAAACCTTTCTGGCGCCATGTAGGGCCACGTTCCTACCGTCACACCGGTGCTGGTCAATACAGTCTCTCCGATGACTCGTGCGATACCGAAATCAATCAGATAGGCGAAATCATCTTCGCCGACCAAGATGTTTGACGGCTTAACGTCACGGTGAACCAGCCCGATGCGATGCGCGGCATCCAACGCCGACGCAATCTGTTCGATGATTCCTACGGCCAGTCCGGGATCCATCGGCCCACGAGTGAGCAACTGGTGCAGATCGCAGCCGTCGACCAGGCGCATAGTGACGAAAAGCTTGCCGTCAATCTCGCCAAGATCGTGGATCGGCACCGCATGTGGCTCCCGCAGACGGGCCGCCGCCTTCGCCTCCCGGCGGAACCGCCGCTGAAATTCCTCGTCGCCAGACAAGTGCGCTGGCAGCAATTTCAGCGCAACCCCCCGCTCCGTGACTGTGTCGAAGGCTCGCCACACCTCTCCCATACCGCCGCGACCCAGCAATTCGATTAACCGATAGCGACCGAAGGGTGCCCCGTCGATGTCAGCCTCCTCAACCACCGCCGACTCAGCCCACGTTTAGTGACTTTCAAGAACCAGCGTTGAGAGAAACCTTGACACCACCGGAGAACACCGAGTCGTGCAACTCAATCGTCGTTGGAACAGCGTCGGGTGGCATGTCGTAGACAACCTTGACATCGACCCCATTGCCCGGGTTGATGTTGTCGTAAACGGGGACATCCGAGTCGCCTAGCGCGACCTGTGCCATCGTGTCGGACTCGAAGCTACGCCCCTCGGCGTCGAACAACTTCTGCGCACTCGGCGAAAACGACTGCGGCTTATCTCCAATGTTCTTGACGCTCATGGACACCACGACGAACTGGCCTTGCGCCTTCTGCACCAGATAAGGGTTATCACCGATTTCAGCCAGGCCCGGTTGAACGCCAGTGACCACGAACTCAAACTTCCCGTCACGCACCGGTGTGTTTATCACTGCGTGGGCATTGCCAGCGTCTTGCGTACCGCCTTGAGCACTACCCAAGCCGCCTTCCGACGTGCCTTTGCTGGTTTCCTTGGGGTCAGAGAAAGCCCCAATGGCGATCAGAAGGACAACAATCCCGCCAACTATCCACGGCCACTTACGCCGCTTCTTCGCCGGCGGTGCGACCTGAGACTGCTGGGCGTTTTGGGTCGGATCTCCCGGCTGCGGCAAGTGAGGGTTGGTCACTACAACTCCATTGACGTGAGAATAGCGGGATTTGCTCCCACACGACTGCAGACAACGTGTACAAGCGTACCGAACGTAGCAGCTATGTAGAGAGCAAACGGAAGGGTTTACCTTCGGCGCTGTAACCCGGTGAGGCTGCGCTGCGTTGCAATGCACCCTCCGATAGCAGCGAGGCGCTAGCCTCGAATCAGTGTCAGGGTGAGGTGCCGCCTGGTGCGGTGGTTGGATCCTGATCACCTGGTGTCTGGCTCGTAGTCTCGGTGC